>NZ_JBMMUC010000017.1:0-120299 GCF_049257175.1 Pseudoalteromonas mucoides | reverse complement strand
ATTGAGAATTATTTAAGCTGGTTTAGGTTTATGGAAGATAACACTGAGTATTCAGATCAAACATGGATAAAAGAGGCATTATGATATGTATTTTCAATACCCACACTCAACTACAACACAGCCATAAATAAACAGTATGGAGGTATGTATGTTCGTTATCCCCATTTTTATTGAAGCAGGTATTACCGGCTTTGAGTCCCCTGCAGCCGAATACACGGAGCTAGGAATTTCGTTGGATGAACTCATCATTAAACATCCTAATGCAACCTTTATTGGATTAGCATCGGGTCAGTCAATGCAGGATGTTGGGATATTTGATGGTGATTTATTGGTTGTTGATAGAGCTGAAAATGTAAGTACGGGTGATGTAATTGTCGCAAGTTATAACGGCACGTTTGTGTGTAAAATCATTGATAAACCTAATCGTTTACTTATCTCTGCATCCAAAAATTATTCGTCGGTTTACATCTCACCGGAAGACGATTTCAAGCTCGAAGGTGTTGTAACAACGAGTATTCGCCTGCATAAAAATAAAGTAGAGCTCAGTCGATGTATGCCTTAGTGGATGCGGTGGCATTTTATGCCAGTGCAGAAAAGGTGTTTGACCCCTCTATACGTTTTAAGCCCGTTGTTGTTCTAACAAATAACGATGGCTGTATATGTGCTGTATGCCCTATAGCGCGTAGTCTTAATATACCTAAGTTCCAACCTTACTTTAAAATTAAGCATTTTTTAGCGCAGCATAATGTGGTTGTACGCTCATCAAATTACGAGCTTTATGCTGATTTGAGTGAACGTATGATGACAGTGATAAATCGCTTCTGTGATGACCACTATGTTTATAGTATTGATGAGTCGTTTTTGCGCTTTACGGGCTTCTCCAAAATCATTGATGATTGGACTGGCTACGGAAATACAATAAGACAAGCGGTATGGCGTGAGACAGGGTTGCCTGTGGGGGTCGGTTTTGGCTCGACACCTACTCTAGCTAAAGCGGCGAATCATGCTGCTAAGAAGCTACCTGGCTATAAGGGTGTTGCCGTCATAGACAGTGACTTATCACGGCAAGAAATACTGACAAAGATGGATGTCACTGATGTGTGGGGCATTGGCTCACGCTTAGGCAAAAAATTAAAATTAATGGGCATTAAGAATGCGTGGCAGTTGGCTGAGCAAAACCCAAAAGTAATGAGAAGAATGTTCAGTGTTGTTCTTGAGCGAACAGTCAGTGAGTTAAATGGTGTTGCCTGTTTAAGTTGGGATGAAGTAAAGCAAAATAAAAAAGAGATATTTTCAACCCGTAGTTTTGGGGAACGAATTAGTGATATAACAACCTTAAAATCAGCGCTGACAACACACGCTGCAATCGTTGGGCGTAAGCTTAGAAAGCAACGTTCATTAACAAAGCGCATCGTTATATTTGCAGCTAGCTCTCCACATGAAGAGTCATATTATAAAAAATCTCTGCTCTATGACTTTCCCATCCCCACATCCGATACCAGCGTTATCGCCAAAGCTGTTTCACGGGTTATTGATGACATATTCAAACCAAATGTACGCTTTTATCGATGTGGCATAGGTGCAATTGAGCTGGAAAGTGAGTTATACCAACAAGCTGATATGTTTGCAGTCAGTGAAGACAAACCAAAGATGATGCAATGCTTAGATGCAGTCAACAAACGCTATGGTGTGGGCGCTTTATCACTCGGGGGTGAAAGGCTCTCCCAAAACTGGAATATGAAGCGAGCCTTCTTATCACCCCATTACACAACACGCTGGTCAGATATCCCCATAATAAGATGCGACGACATCTAAAATAGTCTGTAATTGAATCAGGCTCAGGAATGCAGTCAATTTTTATGTGTTGCCAGAAGTTATGTAATCAAATTGAGCATCTAAATAATGCCTTACTTCACGTAAATTCGCCATCTGTCCGAGCAACATAAAATCCAGCGCAGAAGCCTCGCCAAACGCTGAATTTGGCTTGAGAAGCCATTCATTAGCCTGTCCCTGCAAAGGAAATAGCGATCTTAAATTTTTGTAGATACCTATCATGTAGGAAATTCGCACTAATACATCACTTTCTAGAGACGTTACCTCACCGCATTTCCATGTTTAAATACATCAATCGCGGGATTCCCAAGTAAGATACGCTGCTTTTTTTCTTCAATTTTCCATTCATTCATGATGTTAAAGAGTACTTTCAAAGCTATTTTATAGGGTTTTAAATTCGCATTAGTATGTGTCATCTCTGATATATATATTGTGATTGATAGATTATTTATAGCTTATATTTTTAAATTGCTGCAGACAATAAAGCCATTTTTACCTGATTTGTGCAGCCAGGCTATTTTGTCCGATAACATTATTAACCGCCGTTTTAGTACCGAATAAAACACTTAATTTATTGCCGCTTTAATCAATTGTTTACAAAGTTAATTATTAGTGAAATTATTAGTGTATGTAATATAAGCCGTTTTGGTGTGTTATAAACCACCAAAACGGTGTTCAATAAGCTGTATGTGAAATGTAATCATTAAGGAACAAAGATGACACTGGAAGAGCTAAGAGCAGATTTCGAAGAATCAGCAAAACGATCACTATCGATGCCAATTGCTGGTGCAATTTATTGGTTTGTTATAGCCGTGTTGTCGACTCTAGTCTCTGAAAGAATGGGACTATTAGTATTGCTTTTTGGTTCCGGTTCGATATTTCCAATTGCTCTAGCAATATCAAAAATAACTAAAGAAAAAGTATTTTCTTCGCAGAATCCTCTTGGAAAGCTTATGGGGTTTTCTGTATTGATGGTTAACTTGCTATGGGCTGTCCATATTCCATTATTTTTATATGCACCAGAGTTTCTTACTTTAAGTGTTGGTATTGGCTTGGGGCTCCACTGGATTGTTTACTCCTGGATAATTCAACACCCTTTAGGACTAATCCACGCAGTATTGCGCACCGGACTAGTTTTATTAGCTTGGTTCCTTGTTCCAGAATCTCGACTTCTCGCGGTAGGTCTTGCAATTGTTTTTGTGTACAGCATTAGCATTTTTCAAATGACAACAAGGCAAATATCACATAACAAATTAAGCCCGCAGGACGCCGCAAGTGGCGCTTCTGCTTAAGGCGTTATACGAATCTCGGTTATGAAAAATAAAAAGGACAGGCATATTTTCCTGTTGAAAATTTAACAACTCTCTCATCGTGGATAACGTTGTAATTATTTTTTTATGCACTGCTTGTTGCAAAACGTAGAGTTGAGTAGCTTGGAAGGGAGTTTAGGCAATAAATATAATCTAAAGGTTTAATTTTTATCAATAACTTAATTGTATTTTTTAACAATTCACTTGAAGAGGCTTCCACTCTTTACTCAACCTGCGCCTTTGTACCATTTCACGTCATTGGTTGCAGCTTGTTGCTTTAACCGTTGTTTGCTGCCTGCAAAATTTGAGTATTGCTGCCTGAAACGTTGAATTGATTCAAGCCAGTGAATAATAAAAAGGACAGGCATATTTTGCTGTTGAAAATTTAACAACTATCTCATCGTGGATAACGTTGTAATTATTTTTTATGCACTGCTTGTTGCAAAACGTAGAGTTGAGTAGCTTGGAAGGGAGTTTAGGCAATAAATATAATCTAAAGGTTTAATTTTTATCAATAACTTAATTGTATTTTTTAACAATTCACTGAAGAGGCTTCCACTCTTTACTCAACCAGCGCCTTTGTACCATTTCACGTCATTGGTTGCAGCTTGTTGCTTTAACCGTTGTTTGCTGCCTGCAAAATTTGAGTATTGCTGCCTGAAACGTTGAATTGATTCAAGCCAGTGCGCTTCTTCTATATTCAAATTCAGCAGCACTTTTGGCACAGCCTTGTTGATATGTCCTTTCTTCTTCGGATCTATGTGACGCCCACTCCAATCGACTAATTCAATGTAATCCAGTAAGGCAAAAGGAAGCGTGTTTTTAATATGGTTGCCACCAAATGGCTTGAGATTTGCTGGTTGACTTTCATGCTTAAACATCTCTTTTTGTTTAAGAGGTTTATTCGCTTTAACTTTGTCTGTAGTAAAAGCTTTTAAATGCGCTATACGCTCCTGAATTGACGTAAAATCACTGTCTTCAAGCGTATCGGCTATGTTTGCTCTGATAGGATTCAAATCGACGTAGGCCATGCAACTAAGCACTGCGGTTTCATCTAATAATGCTTGTGATTTATAGCGCCCCTCCCAGTATTTTCCCGTGCAGTTATCTTCTTTATTGGCTTCGCGGGCAATATACTCATTGAGATTTTTCATATACCAGCTAATGTCATAGAGCCTTTCACGCCATTTTGCGATGAGCTCATTGAAAAATAGGTCACTTACCTTATCTAATTTCTCTCCATTTAAGTAACGATCAACTAGAACATGGCCATTGTAAAGCTGATACCAGCGGTTAATTACTTCATCATCTGACCAATTAAGTGCTTGACGCCTATTAACATTCACAACAAGGTGGTAATGATTACTCATAACTGCATAAGCGGCAATTTCTATGGCAAATACACTACTTAATAACTTTATTCTATCTACTAGCCACTCCCGTCGATGATCGAAGTTTTTACCTGTATATTTATCATCTCCGCACAAAAACGCCCGCCTAACACAGCGTGAGATTAAGTGATAGTAAGATGTGGATGCTAAATCAATCAGCTTTTTTCTTGCGCGAGTCATAAAATATCAATTTCATTTAAACTGTATATAACAACAGTAGTTGATACTTTGGATTTTGCAAAAAAAATGTGTCTGTCCTGTTTTATTTCATGTCTGTTTTATTTCCTTCTTTAAGTAAGTGACACATATATGCCTCTTAAGTTAGCTCGTAAAAATGTTCTCAACTATGTGTTAATATACTAACCGTTAATTGATATACAGTTTGGAACACAAGACCCCAAATTAGGAATGAATTATTACTTCTTTGTAACCGCCTTATAAGTTTGTAGAAGCAAGCGTCATCTCGTGGTATTTTAAGCCTAGAGTATAAAAGGATACCTTCTTGTTTAAACTTCCCCCGACGACTATTGCACTTATCATCATTTGCTTCGGATCCATTATTGGTCCACTTGGAATGGCAGGCGTTAACATCGCGATACCCAATCTTGCTGAAGATTTAGACGCAAGCGCAAAAATGATCGCTTGGATGCCTACATTGTATTTACTCAGTAGTGTCATATTTATGCTCCCGTGCGGAAAAATTGCAGATAACTATGGCCGTAAACGCGTTTATGCGTTTGGTTTAGGCTTAAATGCACTCGCCTCGTTTATGTGTGCGATAGCAACCGCTATTGAATGGGTCCTTTTTTGGCGCTTTATTCAAGGTGCGGCTGGGGCCATGATTTTTGGTATCGGAGTTGCCATCATTACTTCAGTCACGCCAAGTAACAAACGAGGCATGGCGCTCGGTACTTCAGCAGCGTGTGTATACATTGGACTCAGTGGAGCGCCTGCGGTGGGGGGGTGGCTGACTGAGCTATGGGGGTGGCGCGCCGTGTTTTACTCGCAAATTCCGCTGGTACTTATGCTGCTCATTGCTATTAAATTGTTTTTACATGGAGAATGGAAAAATGATACCAAAACACCCTTTGACTGGTGGGGTACCGTTATTTTCTCGCTTTTTGCATTTTGTTTAGTATTAGGGCTGAGTGACTTACCGAGTACTGCGGGCTGGTTATTAACCGTGCTTTCAATCATCTGTTTAATGCTATTTATTGTTCACCAAAGTAGAAGTCGGCGCCCCCTAATTCGTGTACAAATGTTTTTAGAAAGCAGAGTGTTCAGCCTATCACTATCAACTTCATTTCTAATGTATGCCAGTAACTTTTCATTGGCCTTTTTATTAAGTTTATACCTGCAATATATTAAAGGGTTGAGCCCTGCACAAGCTGGGCAAATAGTATTACTTCAAGCAGTTTCAATGGCTATAATGGCGCCTCTAGCCGGTAAACTTGCCGATAAAATACAGCCTCGCTTACTTGTTACATTTGGCTGTATGATTGCCATGTTCAGCTTTTTTATGCTGTCCCAGCTATCGGTTAGTTCAAGCATAACTTACATAAGCGGCTCACTACTATTATTAGGGATTGGATTTGGCTTATTTTCAACCCCAAACAACAACGCCATTATGGGGGCTGTCGATAAAAGTGAGCTAGGCGTCGCATCTTCTTCAATGAACTTATCTCGTACAATTGGTAATTTATTTGGCATGAGCTTAATCAACTTGATTGTGCATTACTACCTTGGTGACAGCACCTTTTCAGCGCAAAATAGCCACGCATTAATGAATACCATTTCATTGGCGTTTAAAATATCTTTCGGATTTGTAATTTTAGCAAGCTGTATTTCTGCGCTGCGTGGCCGAGCTTAATTTATTAAAGAGTGTGGGGTATAAAAACTAAATAAAATATCTACTAACAATAAATCTATCTCCAGCGGTTGGTCCAACCTACGAGTGAAATATTTTTTAAAGTTTGATACCTACTTGAATGAGCCGAAAACCGTGATAACCAAATAACATCGGTAAATTGCGTGTTCATACGATGATAACAAACAGCCATTAAAGTAAATGCTTTAATAATTCCATACGTACGCGGAGCTCTTAGCTTTAGTTTAAATCTAGTTAAGTGCTTAAGACCACACTATACAAGTTTTGATGCGACCAAAAGCACTTCCATTTATAAAAAGTTTAATCTAAAAGCTGTTTTATTGTTGTTTGCACAGTTTCATATTCTGATGACTCAATAAATCCAATTGAAAACCGTTGTGCTGTAGTGAGATATTTATCTTTATTGCTACGGCCAAAACCAAACACCGTCATATCTGGTCTACTTACGTAATTATCAGGATTTTCATCATCTTCATGGTGTAATAAATACAGCATACGCGGGCTATTAACATCGCCAAATGCTATCCATTCAGGTGAGGGTAAATCCCCTAAAAATGATTCATCAATTAAATGAGCTTTAGTGTCGGCGGATGAATACCAAAAATCGGTTTTATCCATTTCGCCATAAGGTACGCCTTCATATTGCACCCAATAGCTATATCCTTCACTGACTTTACTCATGGTAAAATCTAACCGGCGTGGGTAAAAATCCCATTGCCCTTGCCATTGTTTGTTTTCAGACGTAAAGGTAATACGCACGTGTTGTTCAGATTCAATATCTACCACAGATGTAGATAGCTCTGTGCCAGCATTGAGTGCATGGAAATAGTTACCGTCTTGTTTATGAATCGCATTAGGAAATCCGCGATACTCTCCTTTATGGCCAGAGCCTTTTTCATTATGAAAACCTAGCCAATCAATCCCCTCTTTATCGACAAGACTTGATAAACCCCCACCTTTCTTTTCAAGATAGTAAGTCGCGTTAGTTGTGTTAATTATGTAGCTTGATACGCCCCCCGCTGATTCATCAATACCATGAGTAAGTTGTACATAGTCAATTGCTTCATTGTTTTGGTGATCAGTCGTGCAGCCAAAAATAAAAAATAATATTCCAAGCGATAAAACCAAATAACTTAATTTTGTTAGCTTCACAGGTAACTCCTTCTAAATTTATTACGAATTTGTATTGCAGGATACGGCGTTACACATGCAGTTGGTAACGCCGAAAGTCATTAAAACGTTATGCTAAAGCGTGTAGTGGCTTTGCACTTTTTTTCAACAACATGCCTGTAATAAAAATGATCAACGCACAACATACAAAAATTAAGCGCCCCCACCATGGGTTAGGAATTAATGCCATAAAGACAATTCCAGTGCCCATATACATCACCATAGATCCTAGTTTGTTACGCTGCTGACGGTCGTAATCATCTTGTTCATCATCCGCTATTACCGGGGTTTCAAGATCTTTAAAGAATTCATCTGTTTGCTGTTTGTATTGATCATTTTCTTCTTTATAAAACACTGACGTTAAGCAGAAGAACCCCGCGGTAATCACCAAGTGCGCGCCGATGGTTAAAATCAAGTTCATATCTGTTGCTTCTCTTGGCGTAAATTCAGCAATACCAATGAAACGCGCAAATACATCAGGTGTTAATATATTCATCACGAACCATGAAACAAATAAACCAAGTGCAACCGTAACCCAAGGAGCCCATGTCGGCGTTTTCTTAATAAATAAACCAAAAATCAACGGGATTAAGATGGGTACTTGGATCATCACAGAGAACGACATCATTAAATCAAACAAACTAAGCTCTTTTAAGGACTTGAAAAACAACGCCATCACAATAACTAGTAAACCACTAATAAAGCTTAATATTTTACCCATTTTTAAAAGGTGTTCATCTGTTACTGCTTTGTTGCGCTTTGCTAAAATGGGTTGATAAATACTGCGAATAAAAATACCTGAGTTTTTATTTAATGCTGAATCCATTGATGACATAGACGCTGCAAATAACGCAGCTAACAATAGCCCTACAGTCCCTATCGGCATCGCATTTCGTGCAAACACTAAATACACAGCATCGGCGGCTTTATTACCAAGCTCAGCATACGCAACCGCTGCATCTGGGTATAAAATTGCAGATGCCCAAGGTGGGATAAACCAAATAATACTCCCAATGCCCATCAGTACCATGGCTAATAAGGACGCTTTACGTGCATTGTCTGTGTCTTTTGCATTTAAAAAACGAAATGAATCATTTAAGTTCATTATGGTGATCATTTGCTTGGCGAGGAAAAATACAAAAGTGCCCACCAACAATAAGCCATAATTCATATCAGGGCCCATTACAAATCCTGATGGGAAGTTATCGACTAACTCGACCGGCCCACCTACCATAACTAGTGCCACTATCGCGCACGCGATAGACACTACTGCAACCACCAGCGTTTGCACAAAATCAGACGCAACAACACCCCACGCCCCCGACAACACCGAAATAAACAACACAGCTAAACCGGTAACAATAATAGTGACGTTTATATCCGCCTCAAATACTGCACTGGTAAAAACGCCTAGCGCATTTAACCAAATACCTGCATTTAAAAAGCTAAAAACGATCAAGGCACACGAGAAAAACAATTCATTTTGGCTACCAAAGCGCCGCTTGATACCCTCGGTTGGAGTATCTACACGCATTTGACGAAAACGATGCGCAAAAAAAGCCCAACCACAAAAATAAGCAAAGGTATTAGCAAAAAACACTAAGCTCACGGCAAAACCATCTGTAAATGCTTTGCCTGCGGCTCCGGTGAATGTCCAGGCAGAAAACTGCGCCATAAAGGCGGTAGATCCAACCATCCACCACAGCATCCGCCCGCCACCACGAAAGTAATCACTGGTTGATTTTGCTGCCATTTTTTTAAAGGTAAAACCAATACCAATAACTAACAGAAAATAACCTACTATCACTGCGTAATCATAGAACATGTTGTCGCCCTTCTATTAAAGTTTACTAACGTCTACCCAATAGTCATTTTTACGAATTAGGTCTATGAGTTGCTGATATTGACTACCTTCTTTAAAGGTTTGATACGGCTGCACATCTTTGCCTTCAATATCACTGACCATTTCACGAATGAGGTAACGCCAGTTTCTTTCGGTATCTCCTTCAACGTCAGGTATATTTGCAGCTATATCACTTGGTAATGCTTGCTCAAGCCATTCTTTAGCATCCCCCCCATTACTTTCACCATATAAATAGAGTGGTCCTGCGCCGTAATGACCTTTAATATAAATAGCGCCTTTGCTGCCATAAAATACAATATGATCTTCATTAAAACGCGGGTGTAAACCGCCATGTTTAAACATGACCGACACAGGCTTTTGCGCGAATTCGCTTTCAAGTTGTGCAAGCACGTTATAAGACCATTCAACATTGGATTCCCCCCACTTTAATGAAGGGTCGTTAATGTTCTTGGGAATAAAGTCACGACGTGTTTTAAAGTTATGTACCCCTTCAACAATCGGTGCTCGGCCTAAATCGTCGCGCACCTCTCCCATAATGGATAATATTTTTTCACCGACCACAGAGGTCACTATCGACATCATATGAGTAAAGTTATTGTTTAAACGCCCGCCCCCCTCTTCTTGACGATGTGACCAACCAAAGGGAATATCACGCTCTAAGTTAAAGTGAGAAATACACTCGACTTCGAGAGGCTCACCAATTGCTCCCGCTGCTACTAAACGTTTAGCATGCAAAATTTCAGGCATGTATCTAAAGCTCGATGCAAAAGCCGTTTTAACACCTTTTGCTACAGCTAAGTCGTATAACTCTTTTGAGGTAGAGCCATCTGCGGTTAACGGCTTATCTGAAAATACATGGCAACCAAAAGCAATGGCTTGCTTGATAGGCTCGACATGAGCGCCGCCTGGTGTGGCGATAGATACCACATCAGGTTTACAGTCTTCGAGTGCTTGTTGCCAATTTGTGCCCGCGTAGGCAATCCCCATGTCTTTGGCAACTTGGTTAACGATGCTTTCTGTTCTTCCTACTATGCCAATAACTTCTGCACCTGCGTATCTAAATGCTTCTGCGTGGCCTTGGCCTGCAAAACCAGTTCCGTGAACTAATACTCTGACTTTATTACTCATTTTGTCACCTGTGATTCTTTAAATTATCTATTATTTTTATAGCTATTAAATTGCTTTTACCAGTTCCAGACTGTTCCATCTTCTAATCGGCTGACTGGTAAATACGAGCGTTTATACGGGTACTCAGCTGCGGCCTCTTCATCAAATTCAATGCCTAACCCAGGGGCTTCGCTCATTATTCCCATGCCGTTTTCAACGGTGAAATTATGTTTAAAAATACGGTTTAACCCTTCGTTACCAAAACCAACAAATTCCTGAATACCAAAGTTAGGTGCCCAAATATTTAAATGCATGTGAGCTGCAAAACACACTGGCGATAGATCAGGTGCGCCATGTGGCGCAGTTTTAACATTGTAAATGCTGGCAAAGTCGGTAATTCTTCTAAGTGCTGTGATTCCACCAGCATGTGTCGCTGCCACACGGATATAATCAATCAACTGATTTTGAATAAGATCTTTACAATCCCAAATAGTGTTATAGGTTTCACCAATAGCTAAAGGCGAGGTGGTATGATTACGAATAACTTTGTAACTATCTTGGTTTTCTGCCATAGCTGCATCTTCAAGGAATAATAAGTTATAAGGTTCTAATAACTTACCTAACTTAGCAGCTTCAATTGGGGTAAGACGGCTGTGAACATCATGAGTAAAATGTACTTCATATCCAAAACGCTCACGGGCTTGTTTAAATAACTCAACAATTGAATTGAAATACTTTGCGGTTGACCATTCTTCTTCCGGTGGTAACGGGCGGCTACCTTGTAATTCAAAGTAATCTTTTTTATCACCTAGCACACCATAGGTCACTTTTAGCCCTGGAATGGCTGATTGCAAACGAATAGCCTTAAAGCCATTGTTAATATGTTCTTGCGCCCTATTTAAGGTGTCGTCGATATTTTCGCCATTTGCATGCGCATAAAACGTAACACCTTTTCGGCTTCTGCCACCCAGAAGTTGGTAAACGGGTAAGTTGGCCACTTTACCTTTAATATCCCAAAGAGCCATATCTATAGCTGCAATTGCAGCCATAGTTATTGGCCCTTTACGCCAGTAAACACCTTTGTATAGATATTGCCAAATATCTTCAATTTCTTGTGGGTCGCGACCAATTAAACATGGCACGAGATGCTCTTCTAAATAAGCAACCACCGCCATCTCTCGGCCATTTACCGTTGCATCACCTAATCCATATGTACCTGCATCAGTGATTATTTTCACTGTTACAAAGTTTCTTCCAGGACTACATACAAATACTTTTATGTCTTTAATTTTCATTGGTTTTCCTTATTTAGATTACCAAACCTAAAACTTACTAAACCGATTTAGTTGGAAATTATAGTACTGATGCAAAATTACTAAGTCAACAACATTTCTTAAATCAAATCTCCTCCGTTTAAGATCCTTCTTCGCCAATAAATAAGATAAACGAGGAAATATCAGCAGTTTAATTAATAAACAATAATAAAATTTATAAATTAGCTAGCATCTTAAAATCAACCGTTAACATATTTATTACAACCGCTCAAATATAACCCTATTGACATCTGGTTATTATGTGTTAGGTTTTTAATAAATCGATTTAGTAAATCGGTTTTTATTTCTGGTTAGTTACATTTTTAAGCGATTTGTTTACACGAACAATAACGACAACACACATAGTTAAAGGGTTAATCATGAACATAAAATTAAATAAAATAAGCTCTGCACTGCAAAACCGTCGATCATATTTACCTTTGTATAGTGCCGCGTTAGCCGCATTTTTAGCTACACCGAACATTCATGCTCAGGAAGTTCAAGCTGATGATGACCTTGAAGTTATTCAAGTAAGCGGTATACGCAGTGCGCTGACAAGCGCGCTTTTAGAAAAGCGTGATTCAAATAATTTAGTCGAAATTATTGAGGCCGAAGATATTGGTAAATTGCCTGATCAAAATCTTGCGGAGGTTTTAGAAAATGTAACTGGTGTGCAAATTACACGCACTGCGGGTGTTGGCACAGGTGTACAAATCCGTGGTACTAACGCTAACCGCACTGAAATAAATGGAGTATCAACTGTTGGCTCTGGAGCGGGTCGCAGTGGAATTAATTTTGAGGATGTATCAGCTTCCATTATTGCCGGTGTCGAAGTTACAAAATCGCCAGATGCAAAAACCATTGAAGGCTCTGTAGGCGGTACCATTAACTTGCGTACAATTCGCCCACTTCAATTAAGTGAACCTCTCGCATCAATTAGAGTACAAGGTGAATCTAGTAGCCTGTCAACCGATGGTATAAAACCTCGTCTTTCTGGCACATACGGTGATAATTGGTTTACTGAACATGGTGAGTTTGGCGTTGTAATTAGTGCAAGTTATGCTGAAAAAGATGTAACTGCTTTTCGTCCGCGTGTTGACCGTGATAACGTGATTACTTCAGATGGCGGTACTGCAAACGCTCAAGATTTTGATTTTTTAGGTATTCAGTTTCTAAACCAAGATTACGATAATCATGAGTATGAAACTAAGAATATATCAGGCTCATTTGAATGGGCTCCAAATTCTGACTCAAAACTTTATTTTGATGCCACTATAAATGATCAACAACGCTATGCTGAAGGTGTAGCAATACAAGCATCCGGTGTCAGTGATGTTATTGGTGTAGGTGTTCCAACAGCATTTGAAACAGTTAATTTTGGCACCTTGAATGGCCAAAACCTAGGTAGTATTCAAGCGGCTACTCAAGGGGTTATTCCTGTTGAAGATGGTGGTGGCGATCCAAACTTACGTGTTAATGCTGATACCAGCTCTCGGGTAACAAAAAGCGAAATATTTAGACTTGGTGGAGAGTGGCAAGGTGACAACCTTAAAGTAGTTGTTGAAGCATCAACATCAACGTCTGATTCATCAAACCCTAGCATCAACACCAGACTTAACTTTATAAACCCAAATGCTGCACTTAATTCATCTAATGAAAATGGCACACCATTTATTTATGACTTAACCGGAGGTTCACTCGCATTTGGTGTTGCATTTGATGAGGCGAACTCCCCAACAGTCGCAGATATGATGAACCCTGCAAATTATATGCTGCGTGATGTACAATCCGCTCGCGATAAAACAGAAAACACTGAAGACGCTTTTCGTGTTGATCTAACTTACGGTTTAGATTGGTCAATATTTACTACTATAGATTTCGGATTACGCCACAGTAAAGCAACGAGTATGACAGATCAAATCCGCTCTAATGTGGGTTTAAGAACAGCAACAGATAGCCCGCGAGGTGACTTATTTGCTGAACTGCTGATTGCGGGTCCAGATAACTTTGGCGATGCTGATGGTAGAGAGTTATTTGTAAGTGATTTTCTCATGGTAAACCCTGAGATGGTTTCAGCCGATCAAGATAATGTGTTACGTATTTTAAACGATGCAGTAACCGCCCATGGCGGATCAACACCTATTACAGCGCCAACGTCTGAAGTAAGTGCATTTTTTGATATTGAAGAAACGACAAACGCGCTTTACGCCCAAGCAAACTTTTCAACCGATTATATACGCGGTAACGTGGGTGTGCGGTATTTAGAAACAGAAGTAACCTCTACTGGTAATTCTGTTACTACCGATACGAATGGCAACCCCACAGTATCAAAGGTAACAAACGTAGGTGATTACAGCTTTTTCTTACCGCGCATTAACCTTGTTGGCGATGTAACAGAGGACTTAGTTCTTCGTGCTGGTTGGGGTAAAGATATACGTCGCCCTGACTTTAATGACCTTTCAACTTCAGTAACTTATAGCACTAGCCCTAACCCACCGGTTTCAGTTGGTAACCCTAACTTAGAACCCGAAGAGGTGACTTCATTTGATCTTTCAGCCGAATGGTATTTCGCACAAGCCAGTGTATTTAGTATTGGCTATTTTCATAAAACACGTAACAACCTATTTGCTAATCAACAAGTAGACCCATATGAAGACCCAGAAACAGGGTACCGTGATACAACAGGCCCTGATTGCGAACAAGGGGGGATTTGGAACCCTATTGCTGATATTAATGTATTTGGCCCTGTAGGCGTGGGTGTTTGTGTTCCTTGGTCAACAACGATCAATGACACCGGCGAAACCACCCAAGAAGGTGTTGAAATGGCTGTTCAGTATGACTTATCTAGCTTTGAAAGTGAGTTAGGTTGGGCATCAGGTTTTGGTGTTTTAGCAAACTATACGTATCAAAAATTTGATGGCGGTGAAGCATTAGATTATGCCGCAAGTCGTCCAAATGAAGTATTTGCAGCAACAACGGGGATTGACGGAATTGAAGTCTCAGCGCTGCATGGGCTGCCAGATTTATCTGAAACCGCCTATAACTTCACCTTGTATTACGAAAAATTTGGCCTAAGTGCAAGAATGCGTTACACCTGGCGTGAAGCATATCGTTCTGAAGATTTCGGCAGTACAACTACATACCCATGGGGTTTCATGGTTGTACAAGAAGACAGAGGGCAACTTAATGCCAGCATTAGTTATGATGTAACAGAGCAGCTAAACATTGGCATCGAAGGGGTTAATTTAACCGAGTCCGAAGTGGCTCAATCTTGTGTCAATGGCGGAGCATTACTTTGTTTCCAAGGTCTTACTGATCGCCGCATTACATTTGGTGCAAGTTACCGCTGGTAAACTTAACACTTCTAGATGATATAAATAGCGGCCATATATGAATATGGTCCATTTTTAGCTACAAAACATAGCTTATGCACACTTGCTGGAGATCACATAATATGAAGATCAGTACACTATTTTTGAGTGCAATTGTATTGCTTGCATTCACTTTTACCGCTAAATCACAAACTGCTTATACCTTAAAAAATAATGATGTAACTGTCATCAAAGGCGTGCTTACAAGTACAACACTCACTGATGCTACAGGTGATAATTATCGTCCTTCGGTTATTATTCCCAATAAACTCGATGGACAAGTTATAAAAAAAATTGGCAATAATGCCTTTCAAGCCAATGGCCTTACAGCCGTACGATTACCTTCTGGGCTCACAGCTATTGGTGACTTTGCTTTTCAAAATAATCGCATATCAAATGTAGACTTACCTGCTGGACTTATCTCAATCGGCGAAGGTGCTTTTGAATTTAACACGCTAACCCGTGTAGATTTACCTGCGGGTATCACATCTGTTAGTAAAGGTGCTTTTGCAACAAATAGTATTAACCATGTGACTTGGCCTAAAGGGCTTAAAAGCGTCCAAGGTAGTGCTTTTAGGGATAACAGCCTAGTTATTGTCGATTTACCTGCAGGTGTTACATCTATCGGGGACTTTGCTTTTCAAAATAACCGTATAACCCGTGTAACTTTTCCGCCAGGTATTACAACCATTGAAGACAGCGCTTTTAATGTTAATTTTTTAATCACGGTGGATTTACCCGCAGGACTTAAAACCATTGAAGAAAGTGCTTTTCGAGATAATCGTTTAACCCACTTAAACTTACCGAAAGAGCTTGAATATATTGGTGAGAAAGCGTTTTTGGCTAATCGCCTCACTCACGTGGATTTACCCGATGGAGTGACCTATATTGGAAAAGACACGTTTAAAATCAATAGCGACTTTAACAACTTTGTATTACCAAAAGGCACCACAGCAAATACTCCTCTAAAGTGGCAAGCAAGTGATGGCACAATTTTAGATTCAAAGCATATTGTTTCAACAGATAGCTTTGGCAAGAGTTATAAGGCTATTACTCTCGATTAGATAACCTACCCCAGCAACCATAGTGTTGAGATCAGCTTAGCTGATATAGCGCAATGGTTGCTTTATCTTCATACTACTTTCGCTATAAATCTAGGATAAACGCTTTTTTGTAGCGATAAAACGGAATTGTTTTAAGCAGCTCTTCAATGGGTAGCAATGCGAAAGCCCAAAAAATTGAGACCTCAAAATACAAAACTAATAATGCACACACAGGTAATGCTATAACCCACTGCGTAATAAAATGAACTTTTAGCACTAAATTACTCTTACCTAATGCACGAAGTATGTTTCCTGCCACTGTATTGTAGGCTCTAATGATAGGCAAAATGATATATAAGGGTGCAATAATCATTAATGCGATTTGCGTTTCTTGCTCTATATCGGGATAAATAAACGCCATGTACTGACTCAGTACACTAAACAACCCTGCAATAATAACCGCTAAGAACATGGCTACTTGCGTACTATGTCGGGAAAATAGTTTTAAATTTCCCGTTTCTTTATGACCTAAAAGTTGGCTAATACTGATTGCAGATGCTTGCGCCCAGGCGTTAGGGAACTGCGTTCCAGCCCGTAACCAAGGAAAAATTAAGGTGATAGCCACAAATGCATAGAGATCTAATTGAGCAAACAATAATTGATACGCCGTCGAGCCAACACTCAGCAAAAGAAAATTAGCGGCAATTGGGTATATTTCACTAAACTGCGGCCCAATTTCACGTAAGAATAGCGTTTTTTTAGGGAAGGATAAGTCCGCTTTTTCATCTGTACCTAATACAACGTAAAAAAATACAGCCCTTAAGCTTACGGCTATCAAGCTCCCCCACGCAGCACCTTCTAAACCAAGCCCTTCATAGGTATTAAAGCCATTGATCAAAAAGTAGCTAAGTAATGCATTAATGGGTAATTCGAAGATAAAGCCCTTTAAAGAGACTTTAGAGTTACCGCGACCATTACAAAAGGCCGTGCAAACTTGCGTGTAAGCTGTTATCAAAACAATATACTTAGTAATTGATATATATTGCTCTGCTAGTTGCGCTATATCAATATCGTCAGTTATAAACGCAATTAAGCTTTCACTGCTCACAGTCAAAATGGCGATACAGCCCAATGCTGTTGAAACACTTATCAAAAGACCTGACCAATAGGCAATTATTAAACCAGCTTTATTGCCTGAGCCGAACGCTCGCCCGACAAGTAATTGCACCCCATTACCAATAGCGATTTCAAGACCCAGTACAAATGCAATAATTGTGGTAGCAATCCCCATAGCGGCAATGGGTACTTCTCCCAACGACGCAACAAACAATGTATCAATCATCAACATTGATTGAACTAATAATGCATTAAATGCGAGTGGCCACGCTAATGCAAAATTATGCCGAATATACGCACGAGGGTTCATTTGAGGATGACCTATATAAAAAACTTACTTTAGGTGAATTTTAAAGGGTTAACCTTACCAATTCAGTGCACACTATAAGCACCGCAACTAAATCGGTTTAGTTGATTAAAATATCACAATATTGCAAAATATCAATATTAAACGTATTTAGACTTTTAAAGAAAATACAGATGCAAAAAAAAATAAAATTAATTGATGTTGCACAGCTCGCCGAAGTTTCAAAAAGTACAGTGTCTCAATACCTAAACGGCCGCTTTGACTACATGTCAGAAAAAACTAAGGAACGAATCAAGCTCGCGATTCAAGAGCTTGATTATGTACCAAACCCTATCGCCCGTAGTTTAAAAATGAATACAACAAAAACCATAGGAGTCATTGTTAGGGACATTACCGGTTTTTATACCAGCCGCACGATTCGTGGAATTGACGACTACTGTAAAAAAAGCAATTACAATGTATTGATTTACAACACTGATTTTGACTCAGAAATAGAGGCAAAATCATTAGAAACCTTATATCAATTACGGGTTGATGGAATAATTATTGCTTCATCGGGTAAGAATACCCAGTTAATTGATAAGTATATTAGCAACGGCTTACCGATTGTTCATTTCCAATTAGAGCATGATGGCAATGAAAAAAATATCGTGGTTTCTGATTATCGAAAAGCCGCTTTCGATGCCACTGAGTATTTAATTAAATTAGGCCACAAACGGATCTGCTTTCTGACTCAAGACTTTCAAAGTATGAAATCAAGAAAAGACCGTTACTTAGGCTATAGCGATGCTTTAGAGAAACATAATATTGGAGTCGATAAAGCGTTAGTACAATATTGGCATCGTGAGTCAGGGTTTGTCCAGACACCTAAAAACATGCTTGATGCTCCTAATCCTCCAACCGTATTCTTTACCCAGCACTTACCTATTACCACTGAATTATTAAAAGCTTTAAATAACGAAAATATATCCATTCCTGAGGATGTATCACTATTAGCATTTGATGAAATTCCAATGGCTGAATACTTAAAAGTGCCTATTACTGTCGTCACTCAAAACCCTTATGAGGTTGGTAAAGAGGCAACGAAATTACTGCTTGATAACATTAGTAACAACGACGCACCGCCGCAAAAAGTGATTATCCCAAGTGCATTTATCAAAAGGCAGTCATGTAAAGATGTGTCTAACTAATTCATTAAAATTGTTTTATTAATAAGTCTATGTGCTGATGCTATTTATCAGCATTTATGAACAATAAAGTGCTCTGAATAACGTTAAAGATCATTTATAGATCATACTTATTAGCCCTCGCATTAATTACGGGGTCAATTATGAACCTTTACAGTAACAGCCCTTACTATCAGTGACGACTAAATTTGAGTTAAAACCAGCGGCCAGGTTATCAATGGCGAGCTCAACAAAACCAGTTGAAGCAGAGCATGCTAAACCTTGTGAAAGTGGCCCTGCGTATACCAGGTTTCCACTAGCATCTAACAATACTGCACCTGGAGTATTAGGTAGTAAATGAGTAGCTGTTGAAGATTGATTTATAATTTGTACATCATAGCTATTTCTCGCAACGTATTTTTGCAACTGCTTTATGTGGCTAAAAGCTCGCTTAGAGCAACCACATGTGCCATCAATAACAATAATCAGCTTAGGATTCTCAGAAGACAACCATTTTATGTTTCGTTTGAATTGTTCTGACCATTTTGATTGGGTCATTTCATTTTGGGGATCAAACGTCGTGATGCTCGCGAGCTGAAAATACACGAGTCCCGAGACAACCACGACGAGCCAAATCAAAACCAACAGGTAGAGCCTAACTTTCGGGTTATTTAAATTTAGCAATGCTTTGCTCAAGTACATCAATACTCACATCAATCATCTGCACTTTAGCCGTTAGTTTTTCAACAATCTCAGAATCTAATTGCTGGCTCATGCGCAAACCATCTGCACTGGCGGAAATTTGTTCAGTATTGGTTGCTTGCTCTGCAACTACTCGAGCCACTGAATCCGTACTTTTTGCCACCGTGTCAATTTGTTGTGTCATACCCAAAATATTTTCTTTCATAGTGAAGCTAATTTGTGTGAGTTCATTTACCACACTCAAACACTGACTCATAGATTGTGTTGAGGTTTGGCTATTTTTAACCAAATCATTAAGCGTATGAGCAATTTTATCTGTTGTTGCTTTACTGCTTATAGCCAAAGAGCGTACTTCATCAGCAACCACAGCAAATCCCCTGCCTTGCTCACCCGCTCTTGCAGCTTCAATTGCTGCATTTAATGCTAAAAGATTTGTTTGTTCGGCAATACCTGATATCTCATTAAGCAAATTAGAAATTACATCTCCGGCAGCCACTAGATGATTAATTTGTTCTTCAGTATGATTTAAGTGTCCACGTAATTCTTGGCTTTTATCATCTGTTTGTTGCACATCGTTCAACGCATCATCAGCGGCAAGCGTAATTGCATCCACTTGTTGTTTAAGCACTTCACTTTCTTGCTCAACTAAATTAAAACCCTGTGCAACAGATACCCCGGATTGTGCAATATCGTCCGTTTGCTGAGCTCTCAGTGCCGCCGCATCAGCTAACTCATCGTGTACAGCCACTAACTCCTGCGAATTAGCATGCAATGAACCGGATTGAATTTTAACTTGTTCAATTACTTTACTTAAAGTATCTAATAAAGAATTAAAACCCTGAATAACTATATTTTTAGTATCATCAGCACGTACTGACAATTGAATATGCTCAGGATCTGCCATTATCTGTTCTGTCGCATTACTTAATGATCGACCCCCTCTACGTTCTCTTCGCAAAGAGACTGCAATGTAACCGGCTACGACCGCTTCAGCTATAGCATACACCGCATGTATCAGTACTGTACTGAAAGCTAATCTATCGGGGTCAAATACATAAAAACCGGAGCCTTGAGTTTGTAAATAATAAAATGAAAGATGATGCACAGCGACAAAGGCAATGGCAGTTATAAATACCTGCCATTTAACAAACATAATTAACACAGCCAGCAAAATAAATATTTCAAAATGCACTTCAATCAAACCAAAAGTTTGCTGTATATGTAAAAAAGCAAAAAGCATTAAAGATGCGCTGGCTACGTGCGCCGTTATGGGGCTATCGGGTTGTGTTTGCAGCAGCCAGATAGGTAATAAGGTAAGGGGAACACCAACAATTAATGCAGGTATTAGGGTTGAAAAATAAAACCCCAGCGCTAGTGACTCTATAAAGAGCAAAGCAAATAAAATAGTAAACAAACGACTTATATGAGTCATACGCACCCCTAATAAACAACTCTAAACGTTTTGAATCTCCATTTAGATCATTCTAAATCCCTAATACAGTAATTATAGCATGTTCCTTACAATGCAAAAAAATGTGTTGTGTTGTCACTTAACGATTTTCAGCACTTTTTTAAACTGCTCTGTAGCTGCTACCTCAGCCCATTGGAAGATCACACTTTCTGCGTTCGAGATTATAGCGCCGGCCTCCTGTAATTGTGCTATTGCAATATCACGATGACGGTCTTGGCGTGAGCATACGCCATCAGCAATAATAAATACGTTATAGTCCTGTGCCAGTAAGTCTAAACAAGTTTGCAACACGCAAACATGCGCTTCCATACCAACAACAATAATGTGTGGCTTTTTATAGCACGCAATTAGTTCTTTGAATCCTGGTTCTTTATACGCGCTAAAATGGATTTTATCAAAATACTGCGCATCTACTAACTGACTTTTTAATACCTCATCTGTTTCGCCCAAGCCCTGTTTATACTGTTCAGTGACAAGTGAAGGTACATCAAACAGTACTGCAGCTTGACCCAACTGCTTAGCAACGTCTTTTACTTGCTCATAGCGAGTCATTGCTGGTGCGAGTTTTTGTTGAATATCAATGACCAACAGAAGGCTCTGTGCACTTTCTGGTGAAAACACTTTTTTCATATTCTGCTCCCTGACGTTCAGTCTACTTTGTTGCAACAAAGTTTATAAATACTTAGTAATTAAATTATTACTAACGAATTGCTATGCTATATTTATCTATAATAGTAAATTTAGCTGGGTAAACATATACGTGCGTTTGAGAACCTTTTTTATCATATTGTTAGGTTTCATATCGACTTTATGTAATGTGCAAGCAAATACAAAAAATTATGCTCAACAACTACAACGCTTATCTACCGATGAAGGCCTCTCGCAAGGCCTTGTAAATGATATTTTGCAAGATAAGCTAGGTTATATTTGGATAGCAACCAACCAAGGCTTAAATAGGTATGACGGCTATCAAGTACAGATTTTACCTGACTTTGATCAATTCTCAATATTACTAATATACGAAACCAAAGACAGAAAAATTTTTGTCTCTACAGAGTACTCTGGTGCTTATATTATTGACCCTACGACCTTAGCGGTAAATAAAATATATTCAGGCAAACTCAACGAAGTAGATAAAATATTTTCTCCAATTATGGCGGTTGAACAACAAGGTGATCTGTTTTATCTAGCTATTAATCAACATGTGTATATTTATAATGCGGTGAAAAAAACGTTCAGTCATGAATTTTCTATTCAAAAAAAGGATCATGTCGTTCGTGCCCTTACAGTTCATAACAACTATCTTTATATTGGTACTAGCGACGGCTTATTTTCACAATCATTAATTGATGGATACACAACCAAAATACCTTTATTACCTAAGCTCAAACAAAACGCAGATAACAGTAATGTGAAATTTTTAAGAGCCGACCAACAGCTAGGTTTAATGGTTGGTACGGTTGAAGGGCTTTATAGAATTGCATTTAATGAGGTAGGTCAACTAAATACAAAGCAGATCAAAACTTTAATAAGTGAACACAACATATGGGATTACATAAACAGCCCGTATGGTGAATATATCGCAACCGAGAGTGGGTTATTTCAATATCATCGTAATACTGGTGAAAAAGAATTTATTCTTAGTTTTGATCAAAGTAAATTTAATATCTCTGACAACACCATAATGAACGTAATGTTAGACAACACCGGCTTAGCGTGGCTATCTTCTCGCTCACAAGGTGTATTTAGATGGTCGACGCTTGCGAAAAGATTTAAAAACATAGAAATAAATCACAATGGCAAATTACATAACAATCTCGTTCTAAGTGTATATCAAGATGCATTAAATACACTTTGGGTTGGTACCGGTAATGGGCTAACGAAACTAAATACAGCCACCTCACAAAGCCAAACATTTTTATCAACTGAAGATAAAAAATCTTTTTTTGGCGAGTTTGCCGTGTTTGGTGTCACTGATGCAGACTTGGGAAAACCTAATAGATATTTATGGTTATTAGTTTACGATGGCCTTGCCCTTTTTGATAAGAAAACACAACGCTTGTCACCTATAAAGAGCCATGGCCTAACTCAAAGCGTTATTAATCAACGTGGTTCGTTTGGTTATCATCAAATCACAACGGACACATTTGCCTTCATAAATTCTGAAAATTTTTATTTATACGATGGCACTACGGGGAAAACCAGAGTCATTAAAGGCCTTATTGACCAATTAGATCCCCTTGTAATGCATACATTTTTAAAACCGCTGACTAATTCCCCCAATGATTTTCTCATTAGTGCATCAGGTGCTTTGTACCGCTACAATGAAACAACGCAAAAGCTCACCACTATCTACCAAGTTAAAAACCACAACCCATTGATGTATATAACAATTGATGATTGGGTTATTGATTATAATAATACCTTATGGCTTGCATCATCCCATGAAGGCTTAATTGCCTTAGATGCAACCAGTTACAAGGAGAAACATCGTCTAAATTTCGCCGATGGAATAAACACTAAATCTATTTTTGCGTTACAGATTGACCAGTTTGGTTTTTTATGGGCAAGCAGTCAAAATGGTTTGTACAAAATTGATGTAAATTCAATGCAGGTCGATTCATATACGGTCAAAGATGGCTTAACGGTCAACGAGTTTAACCTTGATGCACACGCAATTCTTGATGATGGCCGAATTGCCTTTGGCACTACTCAAGGTTTATTAACAATCGCCCCGCAAGATTTTTTAGATGTAAGTGATGTCACAAACAAACTCAACACCCAAATCACCAACGTTTCATTATTTTCAAAACATATCCAATATTACCCAATGCGCTACGAAAATAAACAACTGGAGTTAAGCGCCGATGATATGGGTTTAGAAGTCAGCTTTTCAAATTTCGATCTTATAAATATTGATAAAGCCCGTTATCAAGTTTCTTTAACTGGACCTAGCTCATTTAGTTATAACAATTACCGAGACAATAAAGTTTTTTTACCTACATTACCACCAGGTAAATACACATTATCCGTCGCCTCATACATAAATAGTGACACAAAGTTAACTACGCCTGCTACATTGCACTTTAAAGTTGCCTACGCCCCTTGGCGCTCACCAATTGCATTATCTTTATATGGGCTTATGAGCGTATTCATTCTACTTTTTATTTTTTGGCAATACCGTACGAAGCGAATTACCATAGAGCAATCTCACAAAAATGTGTTGCAATCACAACAGCAAACTGCTTTAGCATTAAGTAGCAGTAACAGTGGCGTCTGGGAGGTAAACTTACTAACTCATTCAGGTACTCAACATCGTTTAAAGCAAGAACTTGGTTATAAAAGCTTACCTGATAATATCGATTTTTCAGAGTTCTCTAAATTAATACACCCTAACGATTTTAACAAGCTAAGCCAAGACTGGGAAAACTTCATAACCCAAAATAACAATCAACAATGGCAAGCAACATACCGTATAAAACATGCTCAAGGCCATTGGTTATGGTACCAAGATATTGGTAAAGTAACGCAAAGAAACGAAACAGGTGAGGTGATACGAGTATCAGGGATCTATACCAATATCACTCAACAAAAAGCAAACGCGCTACAAGCCGCGATATTAGGCGAAGCATTTAGCCAAATCAATGACTGGTTATTAATATTAGACTGTAATTATCAACCTCTTTCGGTCAATAACAGTTTTGCTGAAGCATTTTCTATCAACTCAAAAGCAGATAAGTTAAATATCAAACGTTTCTTGTCAGCCCTTGGTAAGCACCAATACCTCAATTATATTAATGTTATTAAAACCTTAAAGGCGAAAGGAAATTGGCGTGGTGATGCATATATAAAAACCAAGGCCAATCCTTCCCACCCTATCCATGTTAGCATCACCGCTATTACCAAAGAAGCTCCACTAATTGGCTACTATGTTATTGTTATTTCTGATCTAACTGAACAGAAGCGAGCTGAAAATGAATTGCGCTATTTAGCCAACTACGATCCACTAACTAAATTGCCTAACCGCTCTTTAATGTACAAAAAAATTAACTATATTATAAAAACAGCCCACCAAGATGGGACTCTCGCGGCACTCCTTTTTATTGATTTAGATAAATTTAAGCCTGTGAATGATTCTTTTGGCCATGCTGTTGGCGATCAACTCTTATGTAATATCACTCAACGTGTAAACAATATGCTGGATAGTAATTCACTATTAGGACGCCAAAGTGGTGATGAATTTTTATTGTTAGTAAAAAATATTGAGTCACCTCAATCTCTTAGCGTTTTAGTAAAATCTGTTTCAATAGAGCTTGGTAAACGCGTTGAAATAAATGACTTTGCAATCAATATATCAGCCAGTATTGGCGTTGCCCTATACCCTTTTGATGCCGATAACGCAGATACACTGATCCGCCATGCAGACATAGCCATGATGCATGCTAAACAAGCTGGTAGAAATAGTTTTAAGTTTTTTACCGAACAAATGAATGAGCGGATAACACAAAAGTTACTATTAGAGAATGCCTTAAAAGATGCGCAAAAAGACGATCTATTATTCAACAATTACCAACCAATTGTTAATAGCAAAACAAAAAAAATAAATGGCGTTGAGCTATTAATGCGCTGGAAGCATCAAGGCAAAATGATTTCTCCGGCAGTATTTATTCCTATCGCTGAAGAAGCGGGTTTAATTGATATTCTCACTGAGCAAGCGCTAATTAGAGCCTTAACAGAGCTAGCCTCAGTGCTTCGTGCTAACCCTAAGTTTTATTTATCGCTCAACTTATCCCCTGTGCATATATTAAAAACAAATCTTAATGTTCGGCTTTTGGAAATTTTATCGCAGCACCACATTAATCCTACTCAATTAAGGTTGGAGATCACCGAAAACACCTTACTTGATGATAAAGAAAAAGCGGCAAAGCAATTACAATTGTTAAAAAATGCAGGGTTTAAACTATTACTTGATGACTTTGGTACAGGCTATTCTTCGCTTACATATTTAAGCAAGTTTCCTATTGATGTAATAAAAATAGATCAAAGCTTTATCAGAAATATCGGCACTGATGAAAGTAATGAATCTATTATCAAAACAATTTACTTACTAGCAGAAAACTTAAATTTATATTGCATTGCTGAGGGAGTTGAAACAATAGAACAAATACAATTTTTGACCAAATTAGGCTGTTACGATTTTCAAGGGTATTATTTTGCCAAGCCAATGTCCTGTAATATGCTTTTAGATGAAAAAGAGCTCAGCCCTTTACTGCAAAAGCTACAAAACGTATAGCCTAAGATAAAACAGCTGATAAGTTTAATTAAATACTCACATTTACACTGAGTTGGTTAGCCACTTATTAAGGCATTTATACAATTGTTCTCGAGCTACAGGTTTAGCTATAAAGTCATTCATTCCAACGCTTATACATTTATTTTTATCATCTTCGAACGCGTTGGCTGTAATGGCAATAATAGTAACTTCACCGTATTTTGAAGTATTTTCACGAATGTGAGCCGTGCAATCAAAGCCATCCATTTTAGGCATTTGGCAATCCATCAAAATTAAATCAGGTGTGATAGTCTCTAAACATTCCAAAGCATGCTCACCATCATTCGCTATTGTAAGCGTACATCCTGTCGCTTCTAATATCTTACCTATAACCAGTTGGTTAATTGAGTTGTCTTCCACGAGTAGCAAACTATAATCAGTTAAAGCAGGTACCCCTGTTTTATCAGAAACTTGGCTAATAGTCTGGGCGTGCTTCACAGGTATTTCGAAACTAAAACAACTTCCTACATCAACCTCACTGGTTAAATTAAGTCGTCCTCCCATTAATGTAATTAAACGCTTACAAATAGCTAAACCAAGCCCTGTCCCGCCATAATTACGGGTTGTTGAAATATCGGCTTGGGTAAATTCTTTAAAGAGTAATTTTTGTTGTGCCTGTGATATACCTATGCCGGTATCTGCTACTTCAATAGCAAGTTTTGATGCTGAATACTGAACATGTAAGGTAATTTCACCAACAGAGGTAAACTTACCGGCATTACTGAGCAAGTTATTAATGATCTGACTGAGCCTTAAACCATCTAACAAGAGAATTGCGGGTAAATTAGGGGAAATTTCAAGGTTAAATTTCACCCCTGACTTCAAACCCGTACCTATAAACACTTTTGTCAAACGAGTGAGTAACTGTTCAACATTTACACTTTGTAAATCGAGTTTTAATGCACCTGCTTCTATCTTCGAAAAATCCAAAATATCATTTAGAATAATTAATAGATTATCAGCACTTTGTTGAATCATTTTTAAATAGCTATGTTCTTCATCATTCTTAGATTTATTACTAAGCAAAATATCTGTTAAACCTATTATGCCATTTAAGGGTGTACGAATTTCATGACTCATATTCGCTAAAAACTGTGATTTTGCTTGGCTTGCTTTATTTGCAACTGCAACTGCATTCAACAGCTCATCCGTTTTTTCATTAACTTGATATTCAAGCTCAACATTAAAGTTTTTTAGTTGTTGATTAAGTGCGTTATTTTCGGTGTTAACTTGCTTTAACTCATTAAAGTTATTACTTAATTTAACTGCCATGGAAGTAAACTGTTGTTGCAGGTTGAATAATTCTAACCATGAACTCGCATTTTGAGGAAACGAAACCGCATTGAATTGTGGGTCAAATTCATCAATTTGCGAGCTAAGCTCCTTAATTGGACGCACCAACCACTTACATAGCTGCGTTATAAAAACGCTGATCAATAAAATAATAATGGTGGCTAGCAGCAGTGATTCAAGCCAAGCACTTGCTGCAACTAAATTTGCATATTTGCGTTTAAACAACGTAACAACATACCATCCCTGTTGCGGTGTCTTTTGTAATTGCACATAGTGCTGCTCACCATCGATCGTTTTTTCCATAATTGACCTTGAATTCCCATTAAACTGAGAGAGATCAACATCCGTTAATTTTGATAACACAGTGTAATGCTTACTAAGTGTAGAAAAGACGACTTGTTTGCTCGCATCGAGAACAATTAACTCCCCCTCATTATCAAAAAAGTGAGGTCTAAATTGCAGCAGTGAACCAAATACCAGAGAACCTTCAACAATCCCTTGAAAAACTCCGTTAATAGTTATTGGTGCTGACACCCCAACAATAGCCTCACTCCCTAAACCTCGGCCTTTAAATATATTAGAAATATAACCGTTTGGCTGTTCCTTTCCTTGCCTATAGTAATCACGATCAGCAATTGACGGAGCATCATCATTTAAACTTGTTTTTAAACTTCCAGGATTAAAAATGCGCACAATTGCGTTCTCATCACTGACAATCGAAGACCGAAAGTTAGGATATTGAGCCATTAAATTGGCTAAGGCAGCCTCTTCATCAACGCCCTGCTCAATTGCTTTGGCTGTTAAAACTACCGCACGACGATAATCATTAAGATAAAGGTCAATTTTAACCGCTATATCTTTGGACTTGTCTAATAACTGGCTTTTAACCTCATATTCCACGCGAGAATAATGGTTATTAGTCAGTGCTATCGTGATTATCAAGACCACTAGAATAACCAATAGGCTAACGATATAATTTAAAATTTTATACAAAGACGAAGAATTACGATGCCAAGATTGACCATTGAAGAAAAAGCTAATTAAATCAACAACACTAAGGACAATAACAGCATTTAAAAAATATTTCACTAACGCGGTGAGTACGGCTAAATTTGGCAATTCCATAATAAATATACCAATCAGCCCAAGTACAGGTAGACCAATTATGAGCCAATACGCCATGCCGATAAAAAACAATCTTTTTGCGCGGCAGTAGCAAAAGTAATAAAGCCAAAATACTTCCCCCATGAATACAATGGCAGGCCAGCAGTGTCCCCAGCGATAAAATATGAACGCGGCACTCACTGCACAAGCTAACACGGCATAACGCAAGCCAAAGCTAAGTAGACAAAATAAAACGAATAATTGACCGAGAAGAAACTCTGAACTGTCAAGAAACCAAAAAGGAAGTAAATTGAAAAAGCCAGCGAGCAGCGCTAATACAATTGTGCCAGTTAATGCAAAATAGCGATGCTGAATGTTTACCAAAAGCTTACTCAAACAACTAATTAATAGTATTAAAAGTAAGGGAAAAAATCTATTTTGCCAAGTATTAATTAACGCGGTAGCGTATTAGCACATTTAATGTTGGCAGCCGTTGCTTTCAATTTGTAATACGCTCTCAACAATATTGAATTGCTTTGCAAGTATCTGCTCTACTTTTAAGCGGCAAGCCTCATCATGCTTCTCTTTCGTACAATGGCGCTTCAACACCACATGTGCACCAACAACTAGCTTTTCTTCACGGCGAACCACTGTCACATTATGAACATTTTCAACATGTTCTACTTGCGCTATTGAACATTCAATATCTGTAACATCGGGCAGCTTTGCTTTGCTCAGTACTAACCCTTTCACACATGAGGTAATAACTTTTAAACCCGTAAACATCACAAATGAGGCAATTAACATGCTCGATAAAATATCGATAATTGTCCAACCTGTTAAGTAAATTAACACACCCGCGATAAAAGTGGAGACCGTAGAAATTAAATCAAAAAATGAATGTAAAAAAACAGCGTAAACGTTAATGCTTGCTTTGCGCCCTTTATAGAGTACCCAAGCGGCAGCACCATGAAACAAAAAGCCCGTTGCAGCTATAACCGACATTAAATAACTATTGACTGGTGGCCCTTGCCCTTCGTGATGATGCAGAATACGTTCCCCACCTTCAAATAAAATAATTAAACTAATTGCCAGGTAAAGACAACCATTAATTAAGCCTCCGGTTAACTCCGCTTTTTGATAACCATCATTAAAGTTTTTAGCTAAATGAATTGCTAAACTTGAAGCTATTAGTGCGATAAATAAAGAGCTGTTATGTACAAATAAATGCCCTGCATCTGCTAAAACAGCTAATGAGTTTGCATAATATGCCCCGATGACTTGGATCACCATAAAGGCACAGGTGATAGAAAGTGCAATTAATAATCTTCGACGTGAAGCTTGGTGCGTCGTAATATCGGTCATGAAGGTGTAGTTTACCTGTGCTTAATTGAGAAGATAGATATCATGCTGGTGAAAGTATTGCGTCGCAATGATATACAATCTCAATTGTAATACGTCCCTTAGCCAAACGCACTAAAAAATTCCCCTTAAAGATGATAAACCTGACATCACCAGCTAATATTAAAACAGTACCAATTCAAATAGATTGCTTGTATGCTCAATATGTTAATAAGGGGTTGAAGCAACAGTGACATATTCGTTAAATAATGAAGTGCAAACAACAAAAAATACATGGGATACGCTATCTTCGCTGCCCATCGCTATTATTTTATTAGATTTACAAACCAACCTCGTTTACTGTAACGCTAATACACAAGCACTATTTAACTTACCAAATCAGTTAGACCTTTCCAACACACTACTCAAGGCTCTTGACCTAACAGATTTACATACACTCAAAACATTGTCACTATACAGTCTCATCGCTCATGCTAATTTTACCGACAACACGTTTTCATTAGCAAATGGTCAACTCAACATAAAGCGCAACCAATTAACGCCATCACTTAAGGTTTTTATTTTTGAACCGACAAATAATGCAGCTTCAGCTGATAACTTTGATGAAGTCATCGCCAAAATATCAACTCAACTAATCGACATACAAACCGACAACCTTGATCATCAAATCGAGTTGGTACTGCAAACTATTGGTACATTTAGCAAAGCAGATCGTAGCTATTTGTTTCAATTTAGTCGTGATGGCAAATTAATGAGCAATACTCATGAGTGGGTTAATGACAATGTAAGTCCCTTTAAAGATCGATTGCAGAATATTCCGCAAAATGCACTTCCTTACTTTTATACAACAATGAAAGAGTCTGAGGTGTTTAATGTTTCTGATGTTAACCAATTACCTATTTGCGCAGAGGGCGAAAAGGCTGAATTTCAAGCCGAAGGTATTCAGTCACTGTTATGTGTTGGACTGAAAGCAGATAATAAGCTGTTCGGTTTTATTGGTTGCGACTGCGTGAAAAACGCTAGGAACTGGACTAATACGGATTTAATCCGGATCAAGTTAATTGGCGAAATAATAACGCGAGCATTAAGTAATGCGTTATATAAAAAACACATTGAGCAAATTCAACAGCAATTACTCAAAGCAAATAAAGAACTCGAATTACAAGCAAATATCGATAGCTTAACCAGTATCGCCAACCGGCGTCGTTTTGATCAAGCTCTACAATATGAAATTAAACGTGCCGTACGCGCACAACAACCACTCAGTTTAATTATTTGCGACATCGACTATTTTAAATTGTTTAACGACAACTACGGCCACCAGCACGGTGATAATGTGCTAAAACAAGTCGCGCTGACCTTAGATGAAGTTTGTAAACGTCAAGGTGACTTAGCCGCCCGTTATGGCGGTGAAGAATTTGCAATTATTCTACCTTGTATTGATGCTGAGCACTGCAAGCAATTTTCTGAACTGATACAAAGCAAAATAAAAAGCTTAGCCATTCCTCATCAGTTTTCTAAAATTTCAAGCCAACTAACCTTAAGTATAGGTGGATTTAGCTGTATACCAACCCTTGAAACAAAACCTGAACAGCTAATCAAAACTGCGGACAAGGCACTTTATAAAGCAAAAAACTCTGGCCGTAATAATATTCAAATGTCTGATAAACGTTAAACCGAAATTTGTAACAGCGAGTTTACCTCGCGACAAACCTTGGCCTTGAACCAACATTAGCGTGTTAATCTATCCATGGAGCTTAGTTACATCACTCCTTCACAACCCACCACCTCAGGCTGCACTGTTTATTCGGTACGTTGTTTTCGGCCCATCGTCATCTAAGCTGCTGGTGTTAAGTTAACTGGATCAGATTTCAATTGTTGAAGTGGATCATTTTTGCATTGCTGGTAACATTATGTTTATTGATGACTTTAACGGTTATGTTTCAATCCACGCGCCTGCGTGAGGCGCGACGTAGTGATATCAGGTGTTAATTCGTTAGCAGGCGTTAATGCTAATTGCCCCAACATTGCTTTTTCATTCGGAAGCTGGTGAAGTAATGGCTGGGTAGCAGTGCACATCACCGCGGTTGCTTTACAAAAACGAGCTAAGTAATTTATGGTGTTATTAAATAAATGCACACAGCGAATAGGTAAAGTTTGTATTTCATCAAACACCAAGACTGCATTACTCATTTGCTGGAGTCTTCTTGCCCCTCTTGTACCACTGCCAAATGTACTTTCTAAAAACTGTACCATAGTAGTTAAGCACAATTTGGCGATCCCAGTTTTCGGCTGCTAACTTTGAGCGCCAACTTTGTGCTTCGGGCTCTAAGTTTGAGTGATGCTCTAATACCCAACTTTGCTTATTTTCATCGTCAAGCACATTGCGTATTGCATCGGTATTTTGTTCGATAATGGAGGTAAAAGGAATAATGTAAATGATGCGAACAAGATTATGATTTTTCGCATGATGTAATGCAAAGCGAAGACTGGCATGTGTTTTGCCGCCACCGGTAGGAACAGTTAGACTAAATATACCCTGTGGATCCTGTGCACGTGTGTGGCAATTATTAGATATATCTGCACGTATAGCATCAATCGGTTCACCAGCTGAAAACTGGGCTACAAAACGCTCAATTTTGTTGCAAGCCTTTTCCCAATCTGCTGCTTGATTACGTTCTGCTTTATTATCAGGGTTTTCGAAATCAGCACTGTCGATTCTGTCTGCAACGATTAAACTACTAAACAATAATTTAGTGTACATCCCTAAATAAAAATCATGCTCTACGACGCTTAAGCTATATTCACCAAGTAATACTTTTAATTGGGTAGTGGTTTTAAGTAAAAATGACTTTGTTGCTAGTTGCTGCGCTTTTCGATGACGGTCACATCTGCATTTTTTATATACTCATTAAAATGCGCTCCTTCTTCGCTTTTCATCAGCCGTTTTGCAAAACCACCTACCGGCTCAGGCAAATTATTTATCAAACCACTATGATGCGAAACTACGCATAAACTAAGTATTTGCAAAATAGCCGGTGCATATGTTTGTATGCTCGGCTCATCTTTACAAACCGATTGTAAATGCCTGTGCAACTCCTTAGCGATCTACTGCGCGCCTGCCGTTGAATGATCGATAGAACCTTTTAATTGTTTTGCCACTGCACCATCTAAATCAGGGTCATAATGGCTTGATTGTTCTTTAATAATGATCTGCATATAACGCTGAAATGCACAACTGTACTTTACAAAGTCATGCAGCAGGCCAATTAATGCCGCCGCATCTTCACAATCGAACTTTTTAGCAATCTCCAAAGCTATATTACTAACAGAACATAAATGCGACTTTACCAATTGATGATGCAGATCTGTAGAACTTGGGTGAGCCATAGCAACGCTTTGTGTTGCTTTCGTTTTTAAATTACTGGGGCTAAAATGATCCATAGCATTCACTCATTATAAATATGTTTTCATTAAAGGAATTGTATTTAAAAGAGTTGTTTGAATATAGAGTTGTATATCTGTGGTTATTAAGCCCCCTTCGCACTGATTTTTTCATTGCGCTACAAGCTCAATAAAATGCCAATATTGTTGGCTTATGCCATTAAGGTAATGAGTATTCTGATCCTGTTTTGTAACCATGCATTCCCTGCACTCTTTTTGTTATGATTAATTAACGTTATCAGAAAAACCGTTGGTTACAAGCAGAATTCCTTTTCTGCTTTATTGACTTTTTTTGAAGCAAAAATTAAAACCTGCTGTCGCATTAGCTTGCTCGCACGGCTTAACTTTACCTTGAAACTGATTAAATAGCGTTGTTTTTTAAAACAAAAGGCGTGCTTTTAGAATAAATCTACACGCTTCATAGCTGCAATCTCCTTTGACATACTTTGTCACTATTTTTTGCTTGGAGAGCTTATCACTCAATGGTAATCTAAAGTTAGTCACGCTTTTAAATACATAAATAAATGTGTGACCCGCCACTTTGGCAATAATCTAAGGAGAGCATTTATGGACCCTATCGCGCAAATTATCAACATGCTGTTTACTGTTGAAGCGTTTTTACTAATCTTTGTTTTAGTGCTGCTTAAAAGCAGTGTTAAGTTTGTGCCACAAAATCGTGCTTGGCTCATCGAACGTTTTGGTAAGTACCAATCAACCAAAGAAGCTGGCTTAAACTTTATTGTGCCTTTTGTTGACCGTATTGCTGCCGACCGAAGCTTAAAAGAGCAAGCGCAAGATGTGCCTTCACAATCTGCAATCACTAAAGATAATATCTCATTAATTGTTGATGGCGTTTTATATTTCCGTGTACTTGACCCTTATAAAGCAACCTACGGTGTAGACGATTATGTGTTTGCGGTAACGCAACTATCGCAAACAACGATGCGTTCTGAGCTGGGTAAAATGGAGCTTGATAAAACGTTTGAAGAACGTGACCTACTTAATACTAATATTGTTGCAGCTATTAACCAAGCGGCTGAGCCTTGGGGTATACAGGTTTTACGTTACGAGATTAAAGATATCGTGCCACCACAATCTGTTATGGAAGCGATGGAAGCACAAATGAAAGCTGAGCGTGTTAAACGTGCACAAATTTTAGAGTCAGAAGGTGACCGCCAAGCAAACATCAATGTTGCTGAGGGTAAAAAGCAAGCACAGGTACTCGCTGCTGAAGCCGATAAATCAGAGCAAATCCTGCGTGCAGAAGGTGAAGCTAAAGCGATTATAGCTGTCGCCGAAGCACAAGCTGATGCACTGCGTAAAGTCGGTGAAGCAGCTGATACTGAACAAGGCCAAAAGGCAATACAACTTGACTTAGCCACTAAAGCGATTGCAGCAAAAGAAGCCATTGCCCGTGAATCTTCGGTGGTATTACTACCCGATAACGCCACTGACGCCAGCTCACTCGTAGCACAAGGTATGTCTATTATTAATACACTAAACCAAAAGCAAAAAAGCTAACCTTGGAGTAAGTGATGGACTTTATAATTAATAATCTGTCTGAAACATTAATGATTTTAGGTGTATTAGCACTGATCATTGAAGTGGCTGTGCTAGGTATGTCTACGTTCATATTATTGTTTTTAGGTATTTCGCTGTTTGCGACTGGCTTAATGATGAATGTTGGCTTATTGGATGATTCATTAGCAACTGCACTGTGGAGCAATACACTTATAACAGCTGCATGCGCCCTACTATTATGGAAGCCACTTAAACGTATGCAAGAAAATGTGGATAGCAAAGAAGTCAAAAGCGACTTTGCTGAACTTGATTTTGTGCTTGCAAATGATATTGATGAACAAGGTCTCACAACACACACCTACTCAGGTATTGCTTGGAAGCTGAAAAGCCAACAACCACTTAATGCTGGAACACATGTTAAAGTAGTTAAAAAAGAAGTCGGTGTTATGTGGGTTGAAGAAGTTTAAATATACTCAATGCCCACCTTCAGCATATTTTAACGGGCAGTTGTACTGCCCGCGGTTATTACACTCTAAAATATATTTAACAATACCTGAGTGTTAATTACTTAACTCAGCAATTGTAGGTACAACCACGGCAAATAAATCGCTCATAGCAGCCAACGCGGCTTGATGTTGCTCTATGGCACTCACTTGAGCTACAGATGAACTTAATGCTCTAGTTGCACATGCATCGGCAATGACAGTTACTTGATTGCCTCTTAAAAATGCGCCGTGCGTCGTGTATGTAACGCACATATGAGTCATAAAACCAATGATAATCACATTTTTGTGCCCTGCCGCATCCACATGCTCTGCGAGATCAGTATCAATAAAACCATCTGGGTAATTTTTCACGACAATTGCTTCACCTGCAATGGGGACTACACTGGCATGTATTGCTCCTATTTCGCTTTCAATATCATAAGGTGTACCAGGTCCCCCATCATGTATTACATGAATTACTGTCGTTCCTGTGGAACGTGCCCGCGCTAATATGTGAGCTGCGGAGTCAAGTGCGGGTTGCCAATTTTCCAGCTCCATAATACCTTGAGTATAGGTATTTTGATAATCAACCAATATCAGCGTTGCGTGCGCGAGACTTGCTGGAGTCTGCGTTAGAACCTTTAAATTTCGTAGCGTTGTGGTAGTCATAATTTCCCCTTTTATAATGATGAACATTCACTTATCACACCTCTTACAGGTCTATAACTATTCTGTACGGTTATAACTTGAGTGGTGTTACGTTTACATTTGGGTATCTTATAACGTATAGTTTTTGGCAAATAGCGTCCTAAAAGACGCTAACCGATGGGATTAAGCCAATATGAATTCTACTCCAAAACATAAAATAGCGATTATTACTTACGACAATATTAGTTTGTTTCATTTGTCGATCCCCTGCAGTATTTTTGGTGAAGATATAGAGCGAATTGGCATAAAGCCGTATCACGTTATGGTGTGTGCGCAAAATAAGGGTGCCGTACCCACACTATCGGGGTTTCCTATAACAATTGAGCAAGATTTTACAGTTCTTGAAACCGCTGACACGATCATTATTCCTGGATGGTACAACCCAGATACTCCGGTGTCGCAAACGTTGCTAACTGCATTACGCTGCGCTCATAACCGAGGAGCACGCATGGTTGGTTTATGTTTGGGTGCTTTTATACTCGCTGAAGCAGGCATCTTAGATGGCAAAACAGCATCGACTCACTGGGGCTGGGCTAAACAATTTACTCAAAAATACCTTGCGGTTACATTTAATGATAACGTATTGTATATAGAGGAAAAAAACGTATTTACTTCCGCGGGCTCTGCCGCAGCGATTGATTGTTGCTTACACATATTACGCTTAGATCTCGGTAATGATGTAGCCAGTCACATTGCCAGACGTATGGTTGTTGCGCCCCATCGTAGCGGCGGTCAAGTGCAATTTATTGAAAAACCATTACCCCGAGATATCGATAGCAATCGCTTAAATCCAGCGCTCTCTTGGGCAAGCAACAACATAACGCAACCACTAACATTAGAGCAGGTTGCAAGTAAAGCCAATATGAGTCAGCGTAATTTTTCCCGCCTATTAAAAAAAACCATGGGGCTAACATTTACCTATTGGCTTCGAGAACAACGACTTGGCTTAGCTCAACAATTATTAGAAACGAGTGATCTAAATATAGATTTAGTTGCAGCAAAAGCAGGATTTTCTTCAAGTGTTAACTTCCGACAGCATTTCCAAGCTGCATTTTCAATATCGCCCTCTGTATATCGAAAACAATTTCGTTTTAGCGACTAAACTAGCTGCAATTTTGCGAAGCCGTTTATCCTTTAAAATAAAGAACAAACAGCCTTCTCGCTATATTTTAAACTCACTCACTTGCCCTTGCAGTGTTGCCGCTAGCTGTGCTAACTCTTGCGACGCTTGGGCATTTTGTTGTGAGCTTTCACTGACGGAAGCTATACTCGAGCTAAATTCATTTATATTACTGCTTAGTTCATTGGCAACCGTTTCTTGCTCTTGCGTTGCGGTTGATACCTGCGTATTCATATCTGCAATCTCTGTCACTTCATAATTAATTTCACTCAGAACTTGCGACGAATACTGTGCATGGTCAACACTCTCTTGCGCACTACTTTGTGCATTATCCATGGCTTCAACAGCTTGTTGAGCCATTTCTTGCAGCTTAGTTATCATCTCATTAATACTAGCAGTGGCTTTTTGCGTATTATGAGCGAGCTGTCGAACCTCATCAGCAACAACCGCAAAGCCACGACCTGAATCGCCCGCCCTAGCAGCTTCAATTGCGGCATTCAGCGCAAGTAAGTTAGTTTGTTCTGCGACCCCTTGGATCATCATAACCACTTGGTTAATATCGTTTGTTTGAGTATTTAATTCATTAATTAACTGCGTATTGGCACTGACTAAAGTCGACAAAGTATTAATTGATTCTATGTTATCTGCTACCGCTTGTTGCCCTTGCTGTGCTTTGGTATCTGCGTTTGATGCTTTTTCAGATGTTGCACGTGCATTTTGTGCAACTTGTTCAATTGCACTACTCATCTGTGTGATAGCGGTAGCAATCATTGTTGATTGTTGTTCTTGCTCTGTTGCTGTACTGGCTACCTGAATACTAATCGAATTCATTTCTTCAGCTGCGGATGATAAGGTAAGTGTAGCTCCAGCCATATCTGTCACCAAAGTATGGATACGCGATAGCATACTATTGAAGTTAACCGCTGTATCTGCGAGCTCATCTTGCCCTACGACTTGAGCCCGCACTCTCAAATCTGCATTCGATGAAATTTTCGTGATAGTATCACGCAGTGACATCAACGGGCTGTGTATTGAGCGATAAATTAAATAAGCAATTATTAGCAATAATATAATTAAAACGATCGCCGCCACACTCATAGCAACTTTTATAAATTGATAATTATCATTAGCTTGTGCTCGAAAGCTATTCGCTTCTTTTAGTTGCAACTCTATAAGTGATTGATAGCTCGAACTAAGTGGATCAAAATAGCGATAAAGCTCTGCCACAAAATGTTGTTGTGACAATGATTCAAACTCCCCACTATTTATTTTGCTTACTAAAGCTGATATGTGGCTTTGAACCGGGAGTAGCTTTTGCTCAACATCGCCAACCAAGCGTTTTTCTTCATTTGTAAGCTGCGTACTTAGGTAAGCTTTCCACTCGTTGTCAGCTATAGTTTTAGCTTCATCAATCGCTGATAGAAATGCAGGTTTGGTTATTGTCCCCGCTCGGTACTTATGGAGTAAATCGACAATATTAACGGCATAATTATCCGATACCGTCTTAATCTGTTTAAGTGGCACAACGCGGTCGTTATATAAACTATCAATCCCTGATACAAGTTGTCCCATGGTGTTAATTGAAAAAAATGAAGAAAGAGTAAAAACGACCAATGGAAGTAAGGCAAGCATTGCTAAACGGGTACGTACTGAGTAGTTATTTAACATATTTATCCAATGTATTACTGTTGATAAAATAAGTATAATACGCAATGAAGTTTTCATCTTTATTTTTTAAATAATTTATTACATATGCATTGTCTATTTTTGTTATAGTCGTTCCATCAATAAAAATTAGTTGTTCGCTATGCTTTCAAGATTAACAAAAAAGATCGCCATTTTATTTTTGGTTATAATTTCTAACAACTCCTATGCACAAGAGTTAGAGACTGAGGTTAATTTATACTTAGCTAGGCCAAGTGATGTAAATTCACCAACAAACCGCTATATTCATGATCTATTATCAAAAAGTTTTGCCAAAGTAGATAAAAAGGCTAATTTTATTTACTCGATCAAACCCATGAATAAAAAAAGGATCGTAGAAGAGCTCGAAAAGAGCAACAGCATCAACCTAGCATGGCTGGCGGTAAATCCTGACTCTACGACTAATCTAGTACATACCAGCCTACCTATATATAAAGGACTCCACGGCAAGCGCTTATTGATGATTAATAAAAGTCAGCAGCAACGCTTTGCAAAAATTAATACATTAGAAGAGCTCAAACCCCTTATAGCCTTACAAAAACAAAGCTGGTCTGATTTTCAAATATTAAAAAGAAATGGCTTAACTGTTAATGGTGAACTAAATTATAAAAGCATGATAAAAGCTTTGGATACCAAACTAGGTGATTATTTTCCTAGGTCAGTCTCTGCAATAGAAGCTGAAACCGCTAAACAAAAGCATTTAAATTTAATGATAGAGCCAACAATCATGCTGCAATATACAAACCAGTACTTTTTTTATAGCAGTGCTCAAAACCAAGAACTTATTTCCTTGCTACAGGAAGGGTTAACAAAAATGCAGCAAAGTGGCGAATTTGATGAGCTTTATCTGAGCTACTTCGGTGAAAAAGAGCAACGCTTGAACCTTTCAAATAGAAAGGTATTTGAATTGAAATAAGGGCTATCAACATGATTAACCTGCTTATCCGTTTATTGTCTTATATAGTCGTTTTTTTATTTGGATTTGCAGGCGGCATGTACGCCCTGCCATTGCTTACGGCTCCCCCCGCTCCAAGCCAACTAGAACTTGCCACTCATGCTCAACGCGCTCTATTCAGTGGTGAATTCAAACGAGATTTGCCAGGCTCAGATGCACTGCACTATGGGATAGGCCAAGTGCGCTTAACTAATACAACAATTTCTTTCGATGGTGAATTAAGCCCAGGCCCTGATTACCAATTGTATTTAGCAGATCGCTTCGTTGATAACGAAGCTGATTTTCTAGCTTATAAAGGCACATTCACCCGAGTAGCCAGCGTAAAAACATTTGATGGTTTTCTAGTAAATGTACCGCAAGGCATTAATATTGCTAACTTTAATACCGTTGTTGTGTGGTGCGAAAGCTTTGACGAATTTATTAGTGCTGCTAAGTATCAGTAAGAGACTATTACCGACTCGGCTCAAAGCCATCGTAATGTGGTAACTGTGCATCAAAGTCTTCCCAATTTGCTTTAGAACTGCAAAAGTTGTGGCTAATTGGGCGCTCATTAATATCACTGTCTAAAATACCCAAACGTAACCTCAAGCGCGCTGGGTCATCGAGATTCTCACTGTAAACAGGACTGCCGCAAACTGTACAAAAATGGCGAATACGACCCGGTTTAAATTCAAAAGCCGTTAAATTAGCTTGTCCTTTAGTCACTTTAAAATCAGCACGATTAATAAACCCGTTAGTGGCGAATGCAGTACCGCTAGACTTTCGACATAACGAACAATGACAATGGATAATGCTGCTGACTGAACCATTGACTTCTATCGCTACTTTTTTACACAAACAACTACCTTGATACATTACGATCTCCTTTTTTTGCAAATATAACATAAGGTACTTATACAGCGTAAAAAAAAGCCGCCTTTGGAGAGGGCGACTTTGGAGAATAACAGTCATGGGTGTATGGCTGTTAAAACATAGACATAGACTGTTAAATCAAGAGTTGTTAAGCAGCATCGCTGCTTTGCTCACTGTTGCGAATTAAGTAATCAAATGCACCAAGGCTTGCTGTTGCACCACTGCCCATCGCAATAATGATTTGCTTAAACGGTGTATTGGTTGCATCACCTGCACCATACACACCAGGTAGTGATGTAGCACCTTTAGCGTCTACTAAAATCTCACCAAATTTACTAAGCTCAAGTTCACTGTTTTTAAGCCATTCTGTATTGGGGATTAAGCCTATTTGAACAAAAATACCTGCGAGGGTAAGGTTTTTACTTTCACCTGATCGTCGGTCGGTATAAGCCAGCCCAGTGACTTTATTACCATCACCTAACACCTCTGTGGTGTGTGCATTTTTAATAATTGTGATGTTGCTCAGGCTATTTGCTTTACGAATAAGTACTTCATCAGCACGTAATGTATCAGCAAATTCAAGTACCGTTACATGCTCAACAATGTTCGCTAAATCAATCGCGGCTTCAATACCAGAATTACCTCCACCAATTACCGCAACAGGTTTACCCTTAAACAAAGGGCCATCACAATGTGGGCAATACGCAACACCATGACCGCGGTACTCTTGCTCTCCGGGTACATTCATTTCACGCCAGCGAGCACCCGTTGCCAGCACTAATGACTTAGCTTTTAAAGTAGCGCCGTTTTCTAGGGTGATTTCGTACTGGTTATTGACCCGTGCAAGCCCTGCTGCACGTTGGTTATGCATTACATCAACATCGTACTCTTTAACATGCTCTTCAAGCTGAGCAACCAATTTTGGCCCTTCTGTCGCTTTTATTGAGATAAAGTTTTCAATCGCGAGTGTATCTGCCACTTGGCCGCCAAACCTATCGGCAACAATACCGGTATTTAAACCTTTACGCGCTGAGTAAATTGCAGCGGATGCACCCGCAGGCCCACCGCCTACAACCAGTACGTCAAATTCATCTTTTTCGCTAAGTGCCGCTGCTTGGCGAGCCGCACCTTTACTGTCTACTTTGTTTAATATGTCAGTTAAGCTTAATGCACCTTGGCTAAATGGTTCGCCATTTAAATACACCGCAGGGACTGCTAGAATGTTGCGCTTCTCTACGTCCTCTTGAAATAGCGCGCCGTCAATCATTGTTGCCTTAATCTTACTATTAGTCGCGGCCATTGTGTTTAGTGCCTGCACGACTTGTGGGCAGGTTTGGCAACTCAAGCTTATGTAAATTTCAAAATTAAGCTCTTGATCAAGAGATTGTATTTGTTCAATGTCTTCGCTTTTTGCTTTACTTGCATGCCCGCCAGTATGTAAAAGCGCTAACACTAAACTTGTGAATTCGTGCCCCATCGGTACGCCTGCAAACGTAATGTGGGTATTTTTAATCGGTGAATGAACAACCATAGATGGACGACGTGCATTAGCATCTGGGTTGTTTGATACAGTAAATTTATCGCTTAATGACACTAAATCATTTGCTAGGCTTTCTACTTCTGCTGATTTTTTGCTGTCATCCAAGGCGATAAGCAGCTCAACAGGTTGAGTAAGCGATTCAAAATGGCTTTTTAATTGGTTTTTAATGTTGTTGTCTAACATGGCTCTGCCCTTGTTTTCAGCAAAAAGAACCCACTACACATTACATGCTAATGTGCTTAAAACGTTGTGTAGTGGGAGTTTTAGCGCTACTGAAAGTAGCGCTTAATGTAGCTTAGCTACACTTGGCAAATTAGATTTTACCAACTAGGTCTAGTGAAGGAGCCAATGTATCTTCACCTGGCTGCCATGAAGCAGGACATACTTCACCGTCGTGAGTGGCAATGTACTGAGCAGCTTGTACTTTACGGACTAACTCTTTAGCGCTACGACCAATACCTAAGTCGTGAGTTTCGATCACTTTAATTTCGCCCTCAGGGTTCATAACAAATGTACCACGAAGTGCTAGGCCATCGTCTTCAATCATTACACCAAAGCTGCGTGTTATACGCCCTGTTGGGTCGCCAATCATAGGGTAAGTAATTTTACCAATTGTATCTGACGTATCGTGCCATGCTTTATGAGTGAAGTGTGTATCTGTTGATACTGAGTAAACTTCAACACCCATTTCTTGAAGCTGTGCGTAGTGATCAGCAAGATCACCTAACTCTGTAGGACACACAAATGTGAAATCCGCAGGGTAAAAGAAGAAGATTGACCACTTACCAAGTACATCTTTTTCAGATAGCTCTACAAAGTCTCCGTTGTGGTATGCAGTTGCGTTAAACGGTTGGATTTTTGTGTTAATTAATGAAGTGCTCATAGTATTCCTCATTTGATATATAAAGTATTAATACTCAACACAGTCTATTTAATAGACCTTCTGCGTTGGCTTGAGTAATACAATAAGGGTGTTGAGAAAATAAATAAAATTGATTGTTTATATTAAAACAATCGATTTTTAAGATGAAACTGTTTTAACACTTCGTTCGTTATTAACTTAAGCTAGGTTACCTACCTCACTGTAAAGAAAACTGTTACAATACTCACGCTTAAAACATATAGAGACAAGGCATACTGTTATGGAAAAGTTTATCAACCACATTCAATTAAGCTATTTGGGCCTACTGCCCTTCTTAGGCTGTGTGGCTTGGCCGCTTATGTTTGGCAGTAACAGTGTCAATTTAGAGTTTTTTACTTTTTACAGTATAGGCATACTTGCTTTTATGGCAGGTAATTTGTGGCATGCTGGAGAGCAAAGTTATAGTCGTGCAATTAAAGCTGTTGCCACAGTAATACCCATTCCTTTTTTATCATTTTTACCCACTCAATGGATGTTAGTCTGGTTAGCTGCAAGCTTTTGGCTTGTGTTGCTATTTGAAAAAGCCTCACCACAATGGCAAAGCTACCATGTTGATTACCAAAAAATGCGCTTTGTTCTCACCTCAGTGGTTTTTGTCTGTCATATATTGGTGATCGGTATTAGTTTATACCCTAAATAAATGACTAGGTGGTGCAAACCTGCTGAATCCTGTACTATTGCGCATCCCAATTCAAGGAGCCAGCATGATAGATCAACTACGCCTAAAACTTGATCAACTCGGTGAAAACTACGTTGAAAAAAATGGTTTATTTAAAATAAAAGTACTGCCTTTTTTTTGTGCTATCCACATAAAAAAAGACCGTAAAGGCGAAGGCCGTTTGTCTTTTTATTCAAACCAACTCATTGAAATATTTTTAGTAGTGCTGTTTTTATTGTTTGGATTAATGATCTTTGATCCAAGCGAAGGTTTTACCCATGGCCCTATCCACCTTGTTTTTGCAGTGCTGTTAACCTTTAATTTGCTCCTAAAACAAATTGCGATTGAAGGGCTCAAAACACGACTCGCGCTCTGTACTGTGACTGTTGTAGAAACTGAAAAGCAGTTAAAAGGTTAACGCTGTGGTTATTTTTTGCTATCCCTTTTGGCATTAACCACTTTTGCTTTAGCTTAAATAAGACAGAGTAAATGTATGTAGATAAAACAGCAAATCATACTGCAACGCAGCCCTCGATTAATATATTTGGTATACTGCTTTAACTAAGTTTTAGCAATTGATTGAATAAATGTATTTAAACCCTAGTTGGCGGATCCTCACGGTTGGTGATGGCGATTTGTCTTTTTCTAATGCCGTTCACGCAGCCTTAAAACCAAACAGTCTCGTTGCCTCAACCTATGACAGCCAGGCGACAATTACGACTAAGTATGCAGATAATGCTTTTAGTGCTCTAAATGACGCAGGCGTTAGTATATTAACTGAATTTGATGTCACTAAAGTATCAGCTTGGCAACGACTCGATGGGCAAAAATTTGATGTGGTTATTTTTCAATTTCCTCTAATACCCGCATTTAAAAACGAACATGCTTTTAAGCAACAAGTGAATTCAAATACATTGAATCGCGCATTGCTTCATCAATATATAAAAAATGCGTGCGATTATGCACTTGATGAAGCCGGCCCCCAGCTTTGCTTTATAACCTCTAAAGATGTTAAACCATACCTACATTGGAATATTGAGGGCAGTTTAGCGCAAGGCTTAAACGCTAATTATATCGGCCAAATGCCGTTTGATATAACGTTGTTTCCTGGCTATAAAGTACGTAATGTTGACAGAGATAAACATGTTAAAGATACCAGTGGTATAACCTATGTATTCAGCCCGAGCGAAAATAAAGAGCTGATATCGAAACTTACTTACCCTAGCTATTTAACCGATAATCATTGTACGCTATGTCGCGCCGGCCCATTTTGCTTTGAAGAAGATAAGCAAAAGCACTTCAACGGAAAAAAGCATCTGCAAATGCAATCACTTGAAAATGAATGGCAGCAATGGTTAAAACACTTCTACATTGAGAAAAACACATGAATTTTGTAATAGTTGGCACCAATTTTATCAGCGACACATTACTCGCGGCCGCACAAACACTGAGTGAATTTACTTGTTATGGGGTGTGCTCACGCGCAAAATCAACTGGCGATGCCTTTTTAGCTAAACATAACGAGCAGCAAGCCAAAGTATATACTGACATAGCTCAGGTGTGCGCCGATGATAACGTGGACGCGGTTTACATCGCTGCACCAAATAACTTACATAAATCGTATGCTATTGCGTGTTTAAAAGCGAATAAGCATGTACTTGGTGAAAAGCCTTCAGCTGCAAACAGTGATGAATTAGCACAGATAATCGCTACCGCTAAACAGCATCAACGCTTGTATATGGAAGCTATGATGACCACTCACCTACCGAACTTTGAAGTACTAAAACAAGCGCTTGAGAAAATTGGTACGCCTCGTAAATACATAGGCCAATATAGCCAGTACTCTTCTCGCTACGATAAATATAAAAATGGCGAACGCCCAAACACGTTTTTGCCCGAGTTTGCCAATGGTGCATTGGTTGATTTAGGTATTTACCCTTTATATTTATTAATTGCACTATGGGGCGCACCTAATTCGGTGCAAGCCAGTGGCGTTTTACTCGACACCGGTGTTGATGGCGCCGGAGATGTATTACTCAATTACAGCGATAAACAAGCCGTGATCAGCTATTCAAAAATATCACAAGGTGATAATTTCACTGAAATTCAAGGCGAAAAAGGGCGAATTAGAATAGAAGCTGTATCGCTATTAAAGCGTGTTCAATTTATCGCTAATGATGGAACAGTTGAAGAGCTATCACAACCATTTGATGAACACTTTATGCGCCATGAAATGGCCCACTTTATCTCAACCGCTAATAACAATAGTTGTGAGTCAACGGTCAATACCCACCAACTCGCCATAGATGTTATGGCTGTGCTAGATAAAGCTCGGCAGCAATTAGGGGTGGTCTACCCCGCTGATAAATAAGGCGTTAACCGACAACAGAATTAACGCCTCAGGGAAACACTGTTATACAACCTGCTGGCAAGCTTCGGTGATAGCTTGCCAGTTTTCATCATCAATCCATTGCTGAGCAGACACCCATGTGCCACCAGCAGCAAATACATTACTAAGCGCTAAAAACTCGCCCACATTCTTTTCATTAATACCGCCAGTTGGGCAGAACTGACAATCTCTGTATACACTTTTTACTGTGTTCAAAAAGCCAATGCCACCAGCTAGATTTGCAGGGAATAGTTTCATTTCTTTAAAGCCAGCTTCACGTGCCAATGTGATATCTGAGGTGCTAGATACACCTGGTAACACCGGAACACCGCAATCAACTAACGCCTCTAACAGCTTAGGGGTCACTGCAGGCGTAACAATATAATCAGCACCCGCTTTAATAGCATCGTCTAAAATGGTGCTATCAATCACAGTACCTGCACCGACTTTAAGCTCTGGAAATGCTTCTTTAATTGCACTTAAAACACTTAACGACGTATCATGGCGTAGCACCACTTCAACCAAATTAACACCACCTTCATGCATTGCTTTAGTAATAGCAACACCGGTTTTTGGGCAACCTGTTTGGATGATCGGTAATAGTTTTTGACCAGCCATATATTCTGAAAATAACATTATGTTTCCTTTAGTCGTTGAAACGATTTATTGTGTTAAAAGGCCTAATACCTATATCAGGCCTTTAGTGTTATAAAGCACTTGCTATTGCTGGATAAGCAAATAGCGCCCGCTAAAGGTATGGTTTTTACCTTTATAGTTAAATGATTGCTTAGAAAGGTTTTTATCCTGATTAATAGCTAATAATGTGGTTTTACCATTAACAAAATTAATCTCAATTACTTGTATATTACCGATCTTTTCACTTAGCAGCTGGCTGACACGGCTCGTTCCTTGAAGTGTGTACTCTTTGCTAGGGTTATATTCACCATGCGGCTCAATAACACTAACAAACTGGTGATTTTTCACATTTTCAACACGTTGAATAAACGCACTTTGATTGCGTAAATTAAAGCTAGGATCATTAGCACCAGTTTGAGTAAATAGAATGTGTGTATTATCATCAGCTACACTGGTCTGAGTGTAAAAACGACCGTTATTGTTAAGCCAAGTGATTTTAGCACCTTGTGACTTAGGTTTAGCTGTTGCTGTTAACCATAAATGCTCATAGCCAGCCGTTTTTCCAAGCGGGCGACGTACTTGGGTGTTATTTTCAATAGCAAAGTTACTATCGATAAAGTGACCGCTGTATTGTACCGGTAAATCGTATTGATGAGATTTATTAGATTCTACATCAAAGATGTCAACTACTATGCTAGGCATGTCTTGTGCTACAGTTAGTAATGCCATCGTACGGCTAAGATTAACCCCATCATAAGCAGTATCAATGCTCGCTGAAGTTAATTTTATATTTTTATCATCAATAAAATAGTGCACTGTAGGCGCATATTTCTCAGCAGTTGTAACATTACCATTAAAATGACTGCTTTCATCTACAACGACAGTGTTATGAGCTATTGTCTGCTTTGCAAATGAATTGTTTTCTGGCAAATAACGACCACCAAATTTTGCTTCCACATTCAAAAAGCGCGCAGCACCGTAATCAGTTACCACTTCATTACCTTGGTCGTAAAAAATCCAGTTAAGTTTATCAAAGTGACCATGCCCCATACCTTGAGAAGTTGCTTTGAACACTAATGCTTGATCATTTTCTTCCCCAGCACGCAATACAACAAGTGCGCCGTCTTTACCACTGCTACCATCACCGAACTCTTGTGAGCTAAACTGATAAGGTTGTGCTTTATTAGCATCAAGCGCATTAGCTACTTTCAAACCGTCACCAGTTAGAATGATCTGATCTTGACGTTTAGCGATATCGAGTAACTGTGGATCTGCTGTTAAACCATAGGCAATTGTGACACCTTGCACCAACTCAATAGTATCGATACCTTTATCTTTAATTGCATCGTTGATACCGAAGAATAAGCCGTTATAACTTAAATCAATGGTTGATTTAATCGCTTTTAAAATCACCCCATCACGATAACCAAAAATATCTCGCTGAGGTTCATTACTTTCTATCGCTTTAGCAAATGTAATAAAAGGCAATAACGCATAACGTTGATAATAAGGGCCTTCGGTGTAATATCCTTGTGGTGAGAACAATTCGTCAACTTGGCGTAAAAAGCCAGCCTTTCCAGATTTATCTAAACCGTATAAAGCTTGTTCAACAAGTTCTTGGTCATCAATTACATAACCTGTCATACCGACAGCTGCTGTTGCCCAAGTACCATGGTTATGAACTTTATCAAACGTGCCAGGTGATTCAGTAGATAAAAACGCAGCAACCGGTTTTAAAATACCATTTTCAATGCGCTTGCGTTCATCACTTGAAAGTGCACTAGCAACTGCATCATAGGCTTGAATAGTGTGCACAAGCCAGACAGCTTCATTGAGTATTTGCCAAAAAAGTTTACCCGGATTCTGATTCTTTTGTTTTGGATGTAAACCAATCTTTGGGTATAAGTCTACATACTCAAGTAGCATATCGCGCACATATTGCGCATACTTCGACTCTCCCGTTAATTGGTAAATTACACCTGCCTGGTACATCAGTTTATAATTTTCTTTATGGCGCTCATGTGTGTACCCTCCCCCTGCATCCTTAGGTAAAGGTACAGTGATAGGTAGCGCTAATTGAGTGTCTAACTTGGCTTTTACTGCACTAAAACGCGCAGAAAAAGAACTAGGTTGCGTTATTGCTTTGCGCATATCAGCAACGTCATCTTGTGTCAGTACCAAATTAGGGTGCTCATTAGCTAAGCTTAAAGATGACGCTAATAAGCTAGACGACAGTAACAGTGATTTTAAAGTAAACTTTGAAGATGGAGAAAACACCATAATTACCTCTTAACAACATATGTTTCTAAAGCGTCTAGCTGCTTAGCAAAAAGCTCAACGATTTTAGGCTGCTTTGAATTGTTATAAACGTTATTTTTAATATTTGTTTTTGGCTCACCAACGGTATGTTCAACTAATATACCAGCAGTATCCTCGAACTCATTTCCTTCAATATCGGTTACTTGTACACCATGTAGCCATGCTAAGGCATTTTGCTTATTACGTTTCCCCTTACCAACATTTTTAAATTGATTATTAGTTAAAGTAACATGTGGCCCAAATGTACTTTCATCAGTACCACCACGGTAAACTTTTGCAACAGCGCCTTTTATATCATTAAACTGACTATTTTTAATCGTTACGTATTCAGCGTTATAAATACCTAAGTCTTCATGCTCTTTATCTAGGCGTAAAATATCACCCGTAATATTATGAAATTGACTATTAGTAATATTAACTTCTTCAGCTAGTGCGCCCTTACCTGAGTCGAAGAAATGAAATGAGTGATTAATATCAAGATCAGTTACTTTCACTGTATCAATCGTTAAACGATAATTATAATACATGCCCCATTTTGCAGTGCGTATAGCTTTGTTACCTGTTGCATCAGGGCTATTTTTACCCGAAATAGTTAGGCCGACTAACTTTAAGCTGCCGCCATTATTAATTTCAAATAGCGTAGAACGTGAAAATGTAAGTTCAACACTGCCAACTTTTTGAGCGCGAATCGTAAGTGTTTTATCTATATTAACGATTTTCATTAGGTCATATTGGCCCGGTTGAAGCACTAAAATATCACCATCGTTTGCATTCTTAACGGCATTGAAAAGTGCACCTTCCGCATTATTTACTAGATGACTCTGACCAGAATCAAATTCGCTAAACAATGGTTTCTTTTCATACCAATCTGGGCCTGTTTGTGTTTTAAGCGTAGGCTTCAAGCTTTTAGATACACCGTACTCTTCATTGTTAGCAGGGTACATTAAACCATTAGTTGCGCGCTTCATTGAAATTGACTCATTCGAAAAGCCAGAGTCAGTTAAAGGTTTAACTGTTTTGCTAAGTAAGTTATTGCTAAACTTTATACCGCTTATGTCATCAAATGCTGTAAATACATCTGTTGTTTTTTGGTTATATACTAAATTGTTACGCATAACACTGTTCACAGGCACTGCAGAACGCTCTTGGTCACTACCTGCAGCAAGTTGAATATGGCTCACATTTACGAGTGTATTATTTTCTATTGTTGCATTATCGACTTGGTGATAACGGTTAATAGTTGAATTAGGAACGCCATTCATCACAGTTAAACCACTACCAAAACGATAACCTGTTAACCCTTCTAAATAGTTATTGCGAACAATTTGGTCTTTATTAATTACGCGAATACCGCCAGTGTGATCAACACCATTACCAAAGAAAACATTATTTTCAACAATATTGCCGTTACCATGGCGAAGGGTTAATGTACCCCTTGATTCATAAAAAGTGTTATTTCTAAGCTTATTTTTACCAGACTTAACAGAAATAATTTCAACTTCGCCATCGCAGCGTTCAAAGTAATTATTTTCAACAACGGTTAACGAATCTGTTAATGAATAATGGCTTGTGCCTATTCGCAGAGTTTCACCACCATTTGAGCCAAACACAGGGCGTGGACCAAAATAGTTATGATCAATACGGTGATTGTTTTGCTGGCTTAGCTCTGAATCCAAGCGCACAGCCATTGTTACGCCTTTATTGCGTTTACCAGCTAAATAGCTATGATCAAAACGATTGTTTTTACCATACAGAGCAACCCAGTAATCTGACTCTTGTTTATCAGGATTACTATAATTATCTATTACTACCTCGCTAACACGTGAGTTGTTCGCATATTCTTCTTTATTTCTACGAAACGAAATAACAGCACCTGTTGGGGTATAACCATCTTTAAATACAAGCCCCTTAACAACTAAGTGCTCTCCGGCCAGACGTAAATTAGATAACCCTGATAAAATCACTTCACCACTTGTTTGAGCTTGCAAAGTAATAGGTTTATCTTTTTTACCTTGACCGCTGAAGAGCACTTCAAAATTGTTCCAAGTACCATTTTTTAATGTAACAACATCGCCAGCAACTAATTTATTAGCCACCTTATTGTATTCACCTGCGTCACTAACTAAGTAGGTTTTTGCAAACAACATCTGACTAGATAACGCGGTAGCAAGTGCTACAGATGTAGCAAGTAATTTACGCGTAATTATTTTGCTTTTATGAAAACTAGACATACAAATCCTTATTACTTTATTTGGCTTAACACACTAAGTTGATTGCAAAGCGCGCTGTTAAATAATTGAAAACCTGGCTTAGGACCTGTTGTTAGTACTGTAAGTTGTAATCCAATGAGTTCTTGGCGTGCAGTTGCACGCTGGTGTAATTGTGTGTTTTTTCATGTTGTCTCCGAAATACGCTTTTAATTTTTATTCACAACCGTTTGCAACTAGTGAATTATTACTCGCCGATATCCTATGATTTAGCAAACCTTCATGCATATAATCATAACAAGAAGTAACACAAAACTAACACACGAAAACTGACCAATCAAGATGACCAATTGGTTTATTTTGAAATAAATTGGTAATACAGTTTGAAATTACCAAAAAGAAGTACTATTTTTGGTAATAACATCCTTATGGATTTTGACAGAATGGCTGAATTTACTGTAATCTAGAGTATTGACGCGTGGTCTACTAAAAATTAGAGCAATAAAGGTAAAATATGGGAAATCGTCGCTTATTTTGGCGTATTGTCGATAAAGTTGAATCTTTAATCAATGTAGGGGAATTCTCTGCTGGCAGCCGCTTACCACCGGAACGTGAACTTGCAGAAATGTTTGATGTGAGTCGTCCGACAATTAGAGAAGCCATTATAGCCCTTGAGGTGCGTGGTAAAGTTGAAGTAAAAACCGGTTCTGGCGTTTACGTTGTAGACACACCAGAACCTGCATTTAAATCACAAGATATTAGTGCATTTGAGCTAACTCAAGCCCGTGCATTAATTGAAGGTGAAATTGCCGCCTTAGCAGCACAAACAATTACCGAGGATGAGCTTAAGCAACTTCATCAAACGCTTGTTGACATGGCTGAAGGCCGTTACGTTGAAAAAGCAGACCAAGAGTTTCATGAAATTATCTCGCGTGCCACGCGCAATAAAGCGCTTGAGTATGCTGTAGCTAACCTGTGGGAGTTGCGTTTAACCAATCCACAAATTGTAGCTGATTACAAAAGCGTTTGTACCAACAATGATGCATGCGTAATGGATGAGCACACCGCTATATACCAAGCGCTACTTAATCATGATGCTAATGCAGCACGTTCGGCTATGCATCAACATTTCAATAGATTGATCAATGCTTTATTTGACGCAGTTGAAGCTCGTGCACTTGAAGAAATTAAGCGTAAAAACAGTGAAAAACGAGGCCTATACTCGTTAGATGGTCTGGTAAAAACGAGTCTTTAAATTTGTGCGAGTGTCATTAACCTCGCTCAATGTCAATTTAGACCCTACACCTCAAATACGCTAACAGCCAGAAAGAAAAAACCCCCTATCGGGGGTTTGGTTTCCTCGTACTATCAGTATTGTAAAAAGGATTTAATGTGAGAGGAACCCTTAAAACAAACTATAGTATGTGCAAGAATCTGGTTACTTACATAAGTTATAAATATTAATAACATCCTGTTTGTTGATGCTCCATGCGCCTAATTCAGCATCTTCAATCGCATTTTCGTGTAAGCGTATGGCATCTTCAGCCATAAGCTCAAACTTTTCATTCGGAATGCCCACATCCCCAAAAGTTAGATAAGAATGGGTGCTTTTAAACCATTTTGTCACTTCACCTGATAACATGGCTGCCGCTTTAATGTCATCTTGTTCGGTCACGTTAAAACAACGCCTAGCTAATTTAGCCAAACGCTGAGGTGAAACATCAGCAAAATATGCTAAATAGGCAACAACGATCAGCACCATACTTCTACCATAAGGTAAGTCGTAACGAGCGCTCAAAGGCATTCCTAGATACTGTAATGAAGCCTTTTTTTGTATACCATTAGTATTTTTACTTGAGCAAAAAAAAGTTGAGCACCGTGCAAGTTGGCTACGAACTTCAATATTATCGATGTCATATATAATTTTTTCAGTGTTGTCTTTTAAGCACAAAATCATGTCTTCAATGAGCTTGTCTGCACATTCAGATTCATTCGAACTTGCTAAGTAACGCTCTAATAAACTGGCAAATATACTTATACAACTATCTTGTGTTAATCGCAGTGGAACTGACGTTTGTATCTCAGGATCAATAACTGTAACTTTTGGCAGCAATACATCTGAACGGATGATCCCTTTCTCTTGTGTGTTTGAGTTCACGACAATAGCAGTACTGTTTGCTTCAGAGCCAACAGCTGCAATACTTGGGATAGCAATTAAAGGGTATGTATCATTATAATGGTTTGACGCATTATTCACGCCCATAACATAATCCCAACATACCCCACCACAGCATGCTGTTGCCGCAACAAGTTTTGCAGCATCAATCACACTGCCACCGCCTATAGCAATAACAAAATCACAGTTGTTGCTAATAAACATAGCAATCGCTTTATCAATCGTTTTAGAGCGAGGGTTAGGCTCTATATGAGCAAAAACAACTGACTCTAAACCAATATCCGCTAGCGACTTCTCCACTTTGTCGAGCGTCTTATCAAGACCATTACCACGAAGATAAGTAACAATCATTGCTCGATGCCCGTATTGCAGAGACTCTCGTGCAACATCAGTGACACAGCCCGCACCATAAATTAGCTTTGTAGGTAGCTGCCACTCAAATTCATTCATTTGAACGTTCTCGATAATTTTAGTTGCAACTTGCAATAATTCAGCATCGATACCTACTATTTATAAAATGAGCAACAGATAATAAACCAGAAAACGCAAACTGGTAAACCAAGATGTAAGACATAGGTTAATAATTAAGTAAAATATTGTCAACCAATAATTAAAAACCTCTTGACCAAAGTTAGTGTATTCTTGGTAAGTGGCATAAAGTAACGCCATATTTGTAACTTCATGAAGTAGTTTTGCAATTCTAGAAACGCGTTCAGAGCCTTCAATGTCATTGTCATTTATCGCAAATATATAAAATCTTTACTATTGCCTGTACACTCTGGCCATTGTCAGCTTTTTCATTCTTTATAAAACTATGTCTCGTGTTATTCCGCCTTTTTTTATTGCCGTAGTTTGCGTACTCATGGCTATGGTGACCATACAGTCGGGTGCCTCTGTTGCAAAACAACTGTTCCCCTTGATTGGCCCTGAGGGTACAACGGCCCTGAGGCTAGGCTTCTCAGCAGCTATTTTATGCTTGATATTTCAACCCTGGAAAGCGTTTCCACCATTAGGTCAGCGCATACCGGTGCTTATATATGGGTTGAGCCTTGGGGGTATGAATATATTGTTCTACTACGCAATCGAACGTATTCCATTAGGGATAGGAGTTGCACTTGAATTTACGGGTCCATTAGCCGTTGCATTATTGTCATCTAGACGCAAACGAGATCTATTTTGGGTCGCCTGTGCTATTGCTGGCATAATTTTATTATTACCTGATATGAGCGGTGAAGAAAGCTTAGACCCTATTGGGGTTATTCTAGCGCTTGCGGCTGGTGCATGCTGGGCTTTTTATATTTTATTCGGTAAAAAAACCGGGAATCAAGGCTCTGGTGGAATGACTGTCGCACTGGGTATGAGTGTTGCTGCTATCGTGTTAGTACCATATGGAGCCATTCACCAAGGTATGAATTTATTAAGTTGGGAAGTTATCCCTCTCGGTTTTTTAGTAGCAGTCATGTCCAGTGCCCTGCCATACACTTTGGAGATGGTAGCCCTGAGAAATATGCCGGCGCAAGGCTTTAGTATAATGATGAGCTTGGAGCCTGCTATTGCAGCAATGGCTGGTTTTATGATCTTAGGCGAGTTACTAAGTTTTTGGCAGTGGTTGGCGATTTTATTAGTGATTACCGCCTCTGTTGGTAGTTCATTAGCTACTGATAAAAAGTAGTGTCTAACCCCTTATTCAGATAAGGGGTTAGCTTGATTAAGTTTGAATTTATTCACAATTGCGCTGAGTTGGTTATTGATCCCCGCAATATGGTCTATCTCACCATGTACTGTTCCGCCATTTTCTGTGAGTTTATCAACCATGGTATGAATGCGGTTCATATTTTGACTAATACTTTGTATAACAACATTTTGCTCATCTGCTGATGTTGATATTTGAATACTCAAATCATTTATTTTGGTCACGTAACCACTCATAACTTCTAGGCTATCAGCAATCCCGACCGCTTCGTCTACCGTTTTTTCGCTCGTTTTTTTTGTGCTGCCAATTGATGCAACGACTGAACCTGCGCCATGTTGTAATTTTGCTAATGCGCTTTCAATCTCTCCGGTACTATCTTGTGTTCGAGCTGCAAGTGCCCTTACTTCTTCAGCCACAACGGCAAAGCCTCGGCCCTGTTCGCCAGCCCTTGCGGCCTCAATAGCTGCATTAAGTGCTAATAGGTTTGTTTGATCAGCAATACTGCCTATAACACTCAAAATTGAGCTTATATCTTTGGTTTCATCACTCATTTTTGTCACGCTTTGACTCGCGCTATCAACTTCGCTCATGAGCTGCTTTAAGCTATGTTGTGCATTTATGATTGTTGCTTTTGACGCTTTACCTGAGTGGTTTGCTTCTTGTGTAAATTGAGCAGCTTCACTGGCATTTTGCGCAACCAATTCTGCGGTGGTCCCGAGTTCATCCATTGCTGTGACAACTTGATTTGTTTCAAGCTGATGTTTATCAAGGATTTGCGTGTTGTTATCTGAATGGCTACGTAAATTAATTACCCCATCAGACAAATTACCGGTTACTTTTTTAACCTCTAACATCATATTGTGCAGGCTTTCTATAAATAAGTTAATACCCTGCGCTATTTCACCTAAATCATCCTTGCTGCTGACATTTAAACGCTGTGTTAGATCGCCATCACCTCGAGATAAACTCAATACAAGTTCTTTTAAAGCAATCACAGGACGATAAATATGATTTAGTACGACCACTAAAATCACTACAAATATAATAGCAATAACAGCAGACCACACAACAAGTTGCCACGATACTTTGTTTACAGTCGCTAATGCCGTTTTCTTATCAATTGCGTTAATCAAGTACCATTTATCCGAACCCATTAGGTTTATTTGGGTAGAAAATACAAAACTGGGTAAACCTTCAATTTGCTGCTCAACAACTGTTGATTCACGCTTTAATAAATTAGCAGATACATCACTAAAATCTTCCATATCTTGAATATACGAACGGATCTGAGCATAATCGGCCGTCGACGCTAGCACTAAACCATTGTCATCAACAATCATAGAAACAGCACCAGGAATAACATTGACCCCTTCAAGCGTTTTTTGTAAATGATCTAATCTAACATCGGCAAGTAACACACCATTTTTTATAGGCTGAACAGCACCTAGAATTGGCGCTCCTTCTTTGGTAAAGAATACATCACTCAATGCAAGACTATTCACCTTTTTACCGAGCTGATACCAAGGTCGAGTCCGCGGATCATATTTTTCAGTTCTACCTATACCATTTGGAAATGTACTCGATGAGGCAATAGAAACATACGACCTACCATCGTCAAAACCTAAAGTGATTTTGTAAACGCCAGCTATACGAGCAGCAAACTCCATGTATTTTTCATGACTGGTTTGATAGTCGTATTGTTCATACAAACTTGCTAGTTCTACAATCGGACGGGAGTTATCACTAATATATTTTTCAATATTGTGTGTTTCATACTGTGACGATGTTTTTATCGTATGAATAAGATCATTAGTGGTAAGTTTAGTTAATTGCGCAATCGAAATATAACTGGTGATACCTAAAGCAATCACCAATAAGGTGACTACAACAACTATTAAAACGTGCTTAAAACCAAGCTGGTTCATATTTCACCTTTGTAATGTAGTAAGTAAATGTACACGAATTATTAATCGGTACAATCAAATACAAATCAAAGGACGTCGGGAGAGAAAAGAATTTACATTGTTTCAATAGTTGCCAGTCCAACTTACTTGTTAAAAATTAACAAGTCAATCATTTTTGCAACATTAAGTTAAGCACTTACTACACGGTTGCCACCCGCTTTTTTGGCTGCATACATAGCGTTATCAGCATGTTGAATTAATTGCCGATCACTAGCCCCTTTGTCTGGATAAATGGCCATACCAATACTACTGGAAATTGTATGTGATTGACCTTCAATGACAAAAGCACGCTCACACGCTAACCTTACTTTTTCTGCTAGCCCCAGAGCATTATTATGATTCTTTACATCATGTAACAATATCAAAAATTCATCCCCCGCTAATCGTCCGACAGTATCAGACTTACGAACACAGCGTAAAAATCGTTGTGCTATTGCCGTTAATAATTGATCTCCAATATGATGACCATAATTATCATTAACGGCTTTAAAGCCATCTATATCGATGAACAACACGGCTAACAACGTTACGTCACGTTCAGCTTTAAGCAAGCTAGTTTTTAAACGATCTAAAAGCAAAATTCTGTTAGGTAAATTAGTTAGTGGATCATGACCTACTAAGTAATGCAGCTGTTTTTCCATCTCTTTACGTTCAGTAATATCGTGCGCAACAGCTATTCGTACCTGGTGCTGCTCTGACCAACATACAGACCATAAAACAGATACTATAGTGCCATCTTTACGGACCCAGCGATTTTCAAAACGGGGGTTTGCTGCACCAGATAATAATATCTCGACAGTTTCAAGCGTAAGCTCTCTGTCTTCATGATATACAAATTCTATCATGGGTCGGCCAATAACCTCTTCAGCACGATAGCCAAAAATAGTTTTAAAAGCAGCACTTACAAATAAAAAACGACCCTCTTTATCAACAACACAAACCGCATCCAGCATTAGCTCTAGGACATCAGTCAAACTAACTAAATCATTTTTAATCATAGAGCCTGCTTTAGAGGAGATTATTTATATATTAGCCCTTACTCGCTAATTGTTCAGAAACACGGATGACTGCTTCTTCTATTGAGTGTAGTTTAAATGGCTTAGAAATAAACATATCCATGCCAGCTTCTTTACATGCGGCTTTATCAGTGGCTGAGGTGTTGGCAGTTAGCGCAACAATTAAAGTATCGCCAATTGGACATAAGTTTGTTTCTCGTAAGATTTTAGTCGCTTCTAAGCCATCAAGCTGAGGCATAATGCAATCCATAAAAATGAGGTTATATTGCTTTTGTTCACATTTAAATATAGCGTCTTGGCCATCAACAGCAAAATCTGCTTTTATATTCAACTTATCAAGTGATGCCTCAAGTACTAACCTATTAATTTGATTATCATCGACCACTAAAACCGACAAGTCTTCAATACTTACGTCAAATGTATTACGCTCAAAATGCTCAACTTGAGCAGTCCCAATTTCTAATGGTATTTGGATGTTAAAAGTAGTTCCTTTATTTAAAGTACTTTGTACCGAAATAGTGCCATGCATATAATCAACAAGCTCTTTTACTATTGCCAACCCTAGTCCTGTACCACCGACGCTTTTTGTTACATCAACTTCCTGTGTGAAAGGAGAGAATAATGATTTTAAAAACTCTTTGGTCATACCACGGCCACTATCCGAAACCGCTATATCCAACATTATTTTAGACGCTTGCTCAGAAGAGCTTATAATAAGGTTTACACCTCCGCGCTCTGTGAATTTAAGTGCATTACTTAATAAATTAGATAAAATTTGGCTCAATCGGGCATTGTCACAATAAGCCCAGCAGCTATCATCGATTTTGATAGAAGTTTGAAAATCAACATTTTTATCTTTAAATAAAGGTAAATAAAGAGAGGCTAAGTCCACAAAGATTGTTTTTAATAAGAAGTGATTAGGTTCTAATTTAAGCTCACCATGATTAATTTTAGAAAAATCCAACACCTCATTAATTATACTAAGTAATATGTCTGCACTTCTTAATGCAACTTTTAACTTTTCAACTCGGCGCTCTTCATTTTGTTCATCGAGTAAAGTGGTTAGCATACCTGTTATGCCATTAAGTGGTGTACGTAGCTCATGGCTTATTTTTGCAAGTAACATACTTCTATCTTCGAGCATTCGTTCTGCAAGCGCTTTTTTATTTTTCAGCTCTTCGCGAAGCTCAACAGATTCAGTGATATCTTGTAGCGTGCCAAATAAACGTACACATTTATCGTCAATGAATTCAGCTTCACCAAACGTTGAAACCCAGATACTTTGATTGTTTGCAGTAATTAATTGTAATTCTAAGTCCCATTTATTTCCGCTCTCAATAGCGGTCTCAACAGCACTAGTAATGCTATCACGGCTCTTTCCTGCTCTAAAAAATTCAATCGCAGATTCTAAATCTGGTTGATAAGACGACGGAACTTGATAAATACGCCTAGTTTGCTCACTCCATGTTACTTTATCTAACAGTAAATCCACTTCCCACGTGCCAATTTTTGCAACACTCTCTAGTTTTAGTAAAGTGCTGTTATTTTGTATTAGTTGCTCAGAGGCTCTTTTGCGGGCTTCTTCTGCACCTAGCCATTGTGCAAATAGTTCAACATAGTCGTAAGCTTGATCTGAAAAGGGGGGCGAGACTTTGGCTGCAGAGAAATTAACAGTTCCATATATTTCTTCACCAACTTTAATTGGAGCGCCAATATAAGACTCTAATTTAAAATTTAAGTAACAAGGGTGATTCGCCACACAACTAGTTGAAGCTTTATTAAAAGCAACTGCACTGCCAGCTGTCAATGTATGGACACAATAAGTGCCTTCTAAATCGAAGGTAGTACCTACAGGTAATGAATCATCAGGTGTAATAACGTGCTTAACAAGGTAAGTACCATCAATAACCTTACTTACAATCGCAATCTCTAGATCAAAGACATCAAGTCCAAATTTAAGAAGCTTATCTACTTTTTCATCAAAGCTTTGTGTTTGATCTGAAACGATATCATGAAAACTTCTCAGAAAATTCAAAGTGTAGCTCCTTAATGCTCAAATTATAAGCTCAATATTTAACTGATAAAGGTAATATTTTTATCCTACCCAAACAATAATGTAGCCAATTTAATAAAGCAATTTATTCCGTATTTATCTTGGTAGTTAGAATAAATTACAACTGTGCATTGTGATTTACCCGTTGAATAAATTATTTAGTAATTACTCTATTAACGATTGTTAATAAAACCACATCAATATACAATAATAACTATTATCATTTATAGTTACCAGAAGGACTACAACCGCTAATGCGTAAGCTCACCAAATCAACAATTGCACTGACTATTGCCTCTTCTCTCACCAATTTAGCTGTTGCTGATGATTCAGGCATCGAAAAAATCATGGTCAAAGGCCAAAAAATAGATCGCACTTTACAGGAAACACCCGCAAGTGTTGCTGTTATAACGAGTCAAACAATTGAACGTGAAAACCTAAATGACTTTTATGATGTACTCGCGCGTACGCCGAATGCATCTGGCGTTGATGGCTCTGGTTTTAATATTCGTGGTATTGATGCATTTGGTGTAACTGATGGTGGGACAGGCGGACTTGCCAGTGTGTACGTTGATGGTGCACCGTTGCCGTACCGTATGATGCAACAAGGTGGCTTTTCAACGTGGGATATAAGCCAAGTTGAAATTTTACGAGGCCCACAGTCTACCTTACAAGGTCGAAATTCTTTGGCCGGTGCCGTGGTCATGAAAACTCGTAATGCAGTCCAAGAGTATGATTTTAAGGGCCGTATTGGTATGGGAGAATACGGCACTAAAGAAGCAGCAGTTGCTTTTGGTGGCGGGTTAATTGAAGACGAATTAGCATTTCGGGTAAGTGCTGAGCAACGCGATTTTGACGGTTATAATACTAATGTGGCTACAGGCGAAGAGTCTGACTTTGATAACAATGAATTTTACAGTGCCAAGTTACGCTATACACCCTCTGCCCTGCCTGAATTTGAAGCACAACTAAGTTTTATGCACAGCGAAAACGAAAAAGGTATTGATTGGGTTATGGTCGAAAGTGGTCATGCAGATTACCCAATTAATAATATTTATGATGATCGCTATGTTTATTTAGATTCACCCACGTTTGAATCGACTGATACTGATCTATATATTCTGAATGTGGATTATGAGCTAACAAATGAATGGTCTCTGTCGTCAATAACAACCTATTCTGATGCGCAGTATGGTTATGAATGGGACGGTGATGCCAGCATGCAAGGGCCTAAATCTATATTAACCGATACGCGTACCGACAAAACGACCACACAAGAACTCCGCTTTACTTACGAAGGCGAAAGGCTATCGGGCTTAGTTGGCCTTTATTACTCAGATTTAGATGCGTCTGATACCAGTGGCGGTGAACGCGGCTTAACGTTTACGCAGCTAGGCGTAAAAACATTATTAACAGCCCCAGCAGAATATGATGGTTTAGGCCTTCCTGAAGCCATGGCAGATCAAGTTCTGCAACTTTACACAGGCGCAGACCCTGTATTTATAGGCCAAAATTCTGATTTCATACAAAAAGTGAAAACGAAAGCACTTTTCGCAGACTTTACATACCAGTTAAACGACAGTTGGGATGTGTTTGCAGGCATTCGTTATGACAAAGAAGAGCAAGCAAACGGCACCACTGCCGACATCTATATCACAGAGCAAACACAAAATGCGTTACCAAAACCAGCAGACTTTGCTACGGATCCTATGCTTGCACAGTTGATTGCAGGTATTAATCAACAGCTTTATGCTATGGCCGATGGCGCATCAGGTGATGAACCAGTTGAAGATGCAACATTTGATGCTTGGCTACCAAAACTAGGAGCGACATATCGCTTTAATGATGATTTATCAACAAGCTTTACCATCCAAAAAGGCTACCGCTCCGGCGGTGTCGGTACCAATGTCGCGCAAGCAAAACCATTTACCTTTGATCCTGAATATACTTGGAACTATGAGTTCTCTCTTCGCTCAGTATGGTTAGATGACACACTCGTTCTAAATGCCAATGTATTTTACCTTGATTGGACCGACCAACAAGTGTCGGTGTATTTATCAGGTAACCAATATGATCGTGAAACAGTGAATGTTGGTGAATCACACGTTCAAGGTTTTGAAACAGAAGTCAGTTATGAGCTTTCAAGCAATATTAATGTATACGCTGGTATTGGGTATTCAAAATCTGAGTTTGATGAATTCACCGCAAGCTTTAACGGCGAAGAGCAAGATTATAAAGGATACTCGTTTGCAGGTGCTCCAGAGTGGACTGGCTTACTAGGCCTTGATTACTATAATGATGCTGGATTTGTAGCGAACATTAATGCCAGTTATACCGGTAGCTCACAACGTGTCGCTACCAGCCTAGATCCTCGCAACGATGCGTATTGGTTAGTTAATTCACGAGTAGGTTACCAGTGGGATAACTACGGCGTATACGCGTTAGTAGATAACCTATTAGATGCTGAGTATATCTCTGTGGTTGACGCACAAGACTTCGGCAATCAAACTTTAGGCTCACCACGTACACTCAGCGTGCGCTTTGAAGCTAATTTTTAAAAAATAATAACATGCGGTGTGGCTAAGACTATTAGCCACACATAGGGGCTAAAAAACAAATGAATAAAAAACGAACCTTTTCCGCAACAAAACGGCGTCACCTGATGGCATGTTTACTTGCACTGATCACCGCAGTAGTGATGATCCCTGGCATGACAACTTACTTACCGTTTGCCATGGAAGAACAAATACTAATACCCATCATGTTATTCCCTTTTATTTGGGCTGGGCTATTTATCTACGCCTACATGGCTGAAAAAGCATGGCAACCATGTGTGGTGATGCTGTTAATAATACTTAGCCATGCTGGATTAAGCTTCATGGCGTTATCAGGGGCACAAGGATGAAATCAATCTCATTAAAAAAATTATTTTTACTGCATAGTTGGGTAGGAATAGTTACCGGTATTTTACTTTTTGTGGTGTGCTTTACAGGCGCCCTGGCTGTACTTAGCCGCCCGGAGCTAAAAATTTGGGCCAACCCTGAATTACATCAATTAAATTCCGTACCCAGTGAAAAGGTCACTGAGTTAATTAATCGCTATCATCAACAAGTCCCTCAAGAGTTTGGTGAAAACATTCACGTTTATTTACCTACTGGGCACAATACACATTTACTGACCATCTTATTTGAGTCCCATGATGGTGATGAAAACTACGACGAAGAAGCCGCTTATGCTTATCAATTTGACCCTCGAAACTTTGAGCTGGTCAATGAATATTATGGCGCTGCGGGTTATTTTTACGAACAACGAAAAACTGATGCCCCTTCATTTATCGGTCACTTTCATGCTGACTTACACTTAGGTCGCCCTATTGGCTTAATACTCACCGGTTTTTTGGGTTTAACTTTATTGGTATCAACTATTACCGGCTTATTTATACACCGCCAATTAATCAAAGAATTGTTCACGTTTAGGCGTAAAAAAGACCTTGATGTAGTGGTGAATGACGCGCATAAGATCATGGGAATATGGGGTAGTTTATTTCATGGAGTAATTGGTTTTACCGGTGCATTTTTAGGCCTTGCAACCATCATACTCTTACCTGCAGCTGCCTTTGTTAGCTTTGGGGGCGACCAAGATAAACTGGTAGCAAAGTTCACGGCAATGCCAGAACCTATCATTACTCATGATTATCAAGCAACGGATATAAATACTATTTTAAGTGATGCTCAGGCACGCTACCCAAAAGCTAAAATAGTAGATTTGACGATTATGGCCCATAACGATGTCAATGCTGAGGTTTACCTGCGCTTAATTGGTGGCGATGCTGTTGCATCACAATTGTTGCAATATCATGGCGATGGCGAGTTTAGTAAATCGATGAGTAATTTTGGCGACATACCCGGTCCAGCTATTAAAGTTTTAGAGCTACTTTTTCCACTACACTTTGGTAATTTTGCCGGTGTATTTGTAAAGCTAATTTGGGCTTTATTAGGCTTAACAACGGCATTATTACCGCTTTCAGGCATGATGATGTGGTTAGCGAAGCGCACTAGAGGGAGTAATCCAACACTCACCGAGCTTGGCTATCAGCGTTGGAATCGTATCATTATTGGTAGCTGCGGCGGTCTCGTGTTGGCAACCGCTATCTTATTTCCAGCTCAGGTTCTACTTAACCATTTTGTACCAACGCAGATGCACAATAGTATGTTTGGACCCTTATTTTTCTACTCCTGGCTTTCGTGGTGCTTACTGGCTATTTTACCGTTTAATTACCACCGTTATTTACAAGTAACAATGGTGCTTACAGCGCTTGCTTGTATAGCTGTATTACCTCTTAACTTAGTACTTTCATCTAGCCACGCTTTTACAGCCAATAACTTATTGGTGACAGTTGTCGATATCAGCTTTTTAATCATCGGCATGCTAATTATGTTTTTTGCAAAACGCATTGACGTTAAGCGGCTTGAATTGAAAAGCCAAACTAACGTACGTGAGGTAACGGTATGACGTATATTTACTTAACTCTCGGGTGTTTGCTATTAGTTGCAACTAGCTTATTACTTAGGAATGCAACAAAACGCCAGCGTTTACTTAGCATAGCTACATTTGTGCTTGCGCTGATTTGCTTTATCACCATTTACGGCAATATTGCAGGCGTTTTTGTTACAATTACCTCAGGGCTACTTTTTGGTTTGCTTACAGCCTTTATATTGGGAAAACCTAAAAACAACTAGTATTTTACCTATCTAAGGCCTTCAAATTGTTATATGAGGGCCTTCATCTTCCCCGTAATTTAGAAATTGTATTTCACAAAAAAACAACTAATCGTAATGATAACTCATATCAATTGTGTTAATGTATCGACAGTTTAATTATGCAAAAATCACAACAATATACAATCTACGTCATTACTTGGAGAACCGAATGAAATTTAGCCAACTTCCCGTTGCTGCAGCAGTTATTTATGCGCTAGCCCCACATATGAGTATTGCACAGGAAGAGCCAACAGCCGAGGGCACAAGCATTGAAACACTAGAAATTGTCGGTGTTCGCCAAAATCGAATTTCTGAAGGTGCGACGGGTTTAGCGCTTGAGATTGATGAAACGCCACAATCGATCAGTATTATTTCAGCTGAACAATTAAAAGATTACGCTGCTTTTAGCATCAATGATGCCTTACGACTCGCACCAGGTATAAATGTTGAAGAGTGGGAAACAAATCGTACCAACTATACAGCTCGTGGTTTCGAAATTAAAAGTACACAAGTTGATGGCGTAGGCTTACCTAATGATTGGGGCATAGTAACGGGTGCAATGGAAGCATATGGTTACGAAAACATTGAAGTCATCCGTGGTGCAAACGGTTTATTAACCGGTGTTGGTAATGCATCTGCAACACTTAATTATGTTCGTAAAAGACCAAAAAATGAAAATGGTGGTGAAGTAGGCGTTTCAATCGGCTCATGGGACTTTAAACGTGTCCAAGCAGATTACTCTGTTTTATTGACAGAGTCTGGCAGTTGGGCTGCGAGATTTGTCGCTGCCGCTGAAGATAAAGCGTCTTATTTAGATGGACTTGAAAATAGTCGTGAGTTTTTCTCTGCCATTGTTGATGGACAGTTAACTGATAACGCAACGATAACACTCGGTTACTCATATCAAGATGCCGACACCGATGGCAATACATGGGGCGGCCTAGTTTATAATTACACTGATGGCACTCAGGCACAGTGGGATGTAAGTGACACCACAACTCAAGACTGGACGATGTGGGATACTGTTAATAGCTCAGCATTTATTGAGTACAATTATATTTTTGCTAACTCATGGCAGGTTCAAGCAAGCTATAACTATCGCTCTTTTGAAGAGCAAGACAAACTCTTTTACGCCAGTGGCGCAATTGATAAAGATACAAACTTAGGTTTATCTGGTTGGCCTGGTAGATACGACAGTGAAGTTGACTCTGATATATATGAAATCAAAGCATTTGGTGCATTTGAATTATTCGACCGCGAACATGAAGCAAATTTTGGTGTAAGCGTAGCTAAAAGTAATGATCTAATGTATCAATATGGTTTTGACTTTGCTAATACTCCAGCCTATGGCCCAACTCCGGCATTTCCATATGATTTAGACGCCATTGCTGAACCTGATTGGCTGCCTAAAACACAGTATTCTGATATTGATCAAAAACTGACTCGTTACTTCGGCTCAGCGAAGATTAACTTAACTGACTCATTATTTGCTGTTGCAGGTTTCAATTCTATTAAGTTTAAACGCTCAGGAAACAATGCTGGGGCTGATATTTTGAACGAAGAAAACGAAACGAGCCCATACCTTGGCTTAACATATAAAGTACATGATGACATAAATCTATATGCTAGTTATTCTGATATTTACCAACCTCAAGAGCAAACTGATTTTGATGGCCAATACTTAGACCCAACAAAGGGTAAAAACTTTGAAACCGGTGTTAAAGTACAATGGTTTGATGACTCACTTATGACGTCGTTTGCGATATTCACAGCTGAACAAGAAAACTTTGCCCAATATGCCGGGACCACACCTGCTGGTATCTACTATTACGAAGGGGTTTCGGTTGAATCAAAAGGTTATGAGTTTGAAGCTGTTGGTAGCGTTACAGAACAATTAAACATCGTTGCTTCCTATACTAAACTTGATGTTACTGATAAAGATGGTAACGACACCAACAAATGGGCACCACGTGATGTATTTGGCTTTTCTGTAAATTATGCTCTATCAGATAACTTAAACGTAGGTTTTGGTGGCCGCTGGCAGTCAAAAATCGAAAATACGGATTACAACGTAAAACAAAGCAGTTATTTATTACTTAACGCGTTTGCTCGTTGGGGCATTACGGAACAACTAGCCGTGCAAGCAAATGTGAATAATATCACTGATGAAAAGTACATAAACAGCTTACAAACTGTTGGCTTTTATGGTGCACCTGCTAACGCAAGTTTATCACTTACATATCAATTTTAACTTCTGAAGACTTTTGAGGCCTCACCATGAGGCCTCATTAGGCTAATATCTCTTTTTCTTCATTATCTGTGTGACATGCCGTTATTTAATGTAATAATTACTAAAACTGTTTGATGCTATATACCCTCCGCTTACTTGTAACTTTTTAACACTTAATAAGACGACGCTAGATGAATCCTAAACTATTTCGCTCATTGAGTATCTTTGTCAGAATCGTTGAGACTGGTAGCATGAGTAAAGCTGCCCATGAGCTTGCAATGACGACTTCTGCTGTCAGCCAACAAATTAAACAAATTGAGTTGGATGTAAATTTAAGCTTATTTAACAGAAGCCCTAGAGAGATAACACTCACTGAAGCAGGTGAACTTTATTATCAAAGTTGCTTAACTATTCTCGCAGCTGCACAGCACACCAGTGAAAAGCTGCAATTATTGCAAAATAGACCTAGCGGCCAATTAAAGCTAGTGGCCCCTGTAGGGTTCGGTGGCGGAATTCTTAGTGAACCCTTAAAACAATTGACCGACCAATATCCTGATTTTGATGTACAATTGAGTTTATCTGATGAACCTGTCGACCTAATAAAATCAGGGGTTGATTTAGCTATTGCAATTGGTCCACTGGAGGAATCTAACTTAGTGTCGAGGGCTTTAGCAAACTGGCCCTTAACCCTCTGTGTCAGTAAAAACCATGCTTTAGCAAATAGTTATTTACTGCCACCGAATGAACTCAGTAATTTTACTCGTATTGCCCACACCACGGCTGAGTTTCCACTAACGAATATAAAAGATCAACAAATAGCTCATTTACCGAAACCTCGTATTGTAGTTAACAACATGCACAGTATTATACAATTAGTCTGTGATGGCGTGGGGTATGCTATTTTACCAAAACCCGAGGTTAAGTCCTTATTAGACAATGGCGAGTTGATTGAGGTATGCCCGCAATGGCAGTTACCTAAATACAGTGTGTTTGCCATTACACCACAACGGGATATATTAGCCGCTAAAACAACTATTGCCATTGAAATATTAAAGTTGCACTTTGATAAAATCAGCGCAGCTTTGTAGTTCTTACAATCAGTCAGTGTATCTTAAGCTTTCATGGGTATATACTTAAACAAAATTGTTCTAATAAATTGTAAGTAATGACAACACCTAAAAAGAAAAGTAATTTTTTCAGTAACCTCATTTTTAATATTGCTCTACCTGCGGTTATTTTAAGCCGTTTTAGCACCCCTGATACCCTAGGCCCAGTATGGGCCGTGGTTATTGCACTTGCGTTCCCATTATTATTTGGTTTATGGGAACTCAAGCAATCTGGAAAAGTTAACTTTTTCTCTATTTTGGGAATTATTAGCGTACTGCTAACAGGTGGTATCAGCCTATTCGAGCTCGACCCAAAATATATTGCAATAAAAGAAGCCATGGTACCCGCGATAATAGGTATCATTGTATTGATCAGCCAATACACTCCCTACCCGCTAATTCGCAAGCTGCTAATTAACCCTGAGCTGTTAGACATAGAAAAACTCACTCAGTCACTCGAGCAACAAAATAACACAGCCGTTTTTGATGCTAAAATGCGACTTGCTGGCTTTATTGTTGCAAGTGCATTCTTTTTATCGGCAACCTTAAATTACTTTTTAGCAAAAGCCATTGTAGTCAGTATGCCGGGAACTACCGCCTATGCCGAAGAGCTGGGTCGTATGACATGGTTAAGTTATCCGGTCATTGTTGCACCAACTATGGTGTTACTCGTCGGCGCGATTATTTTTACCTTTATGCAAATTGGTAAACTCACTAAGCAGCCGATAGATGACTTTATTTTGCAGTAAATGGCAACTGTAGCCCTTTAGCTGTACATTTTAATAAACCGCGATACACAATCAGCAACATAATCCGCTGGCGGTAATTCGTCAGCTTTTGCGTGCCCTAGCGCATGGCGCAACTTCCAATCCCCTTGCGTCATGCCAAGTAGCTGTAGCGTTGCATATTTAGGATTCTCAATACTCAGTAAACCTGCCTCAGCCATACACTGTAAACAGACTTCAACTTGCTGTATCACCACTTTTGGGGCGGCATCGTAAAACAATAAAGCCAACTCGGGGTATTCATCTTTATGTGCTACACAAGTGTCATACACTCTTAACGCTTCAGGTGAAAATACTAACGTTATAAAGTTAGTCACCACCCTAAATAAATTTTCTTCAATACTTTGTGCGGGCTCAAAGCCCTCTTTGCGAAGGTTCGAAGCAGAGCAATGAGCGGTCACTGTTTCAACAAATAAATTATTTTTGTCTTTAAAGTGGCTATAAACCGTTTGTTTTGACACTTGAGCGAGTTTCGCAATTTGATCCATGCTGGTATTCGGAAAGCCTTTGTCCATAAACAAGGTCGTTGCAGCCGTAATAATTTGTTGTCGTTTTTGTTCTGACCGACTAAGGGTAGTTATTTCCATTATCACCTCAAATCAAACTAGACAGTCTAGTTTGATTGGTTTATATTTATTCGAAATTAGACTCATGAGTCCAACTTTAATCATTCTGCTTTTAGCGCAAAGTATACCTGTGTTTTCTGCAGCTGACTAACCACACCGCTTTTACTGGCAATAAATAAGGACATTGCAATGATCAAATACTTGCTCAGTGCATTCATTTTACTCACTCCATGTATAAGTTATAGCGAAAGCTTAGTGCATGTAGCCGCATACACAGTACAACAACAAGCAGGTTATTATCAAACACGCACCCTGAGCGGCCAAGTTATCAAGCAACATGATGCCAAACTAAGTTTTGAATTTCCGGGAAAAATCGAGCAGGTTTATTTTGATCAAGGCGAGTACGTTAAACAAGGCGACATTATCGCACAGCAAAATACCCAGCTTTTAGCCATTGACGAGCAAAAACTACACGCACAAAAACAACGAATACAAGCACAACACGCATTAGCTGAACTTGAAAAAAAGCGCTTAGCCGAACTTGATAAAAAAAATTACTCGGCCGCCTCGGCCCTTGATCAAGTTAAAACCAATATTGCAGTGCTTAATGCTGAGCTCGCTGAAATAGAAGCCAGTTTAAATGAAATCAATATTCGCACTCAAAAAGCCCATTTAACAGCCCCTTTTAATGGTATTTTAGGCCAACGCTTTGCATCAAAAGGCGAGATTGTCGCAGCAGCTACCCCCATAGTTCGCTTAATCGAAAACCAACACGCGCAAGTTAGCATCGGTATTCCACTGATATTAAAAAACACCATAAAAAATAGCATGGATATTGAAGTAGCGGGACAAACCTTTGCAGCACAATCACTTAGTAAAGGAGCGAGTATCGACCCAGATACACAAACCTTAACTATGCGCTTTTCATTGCCTGATCATGCCGTGGTTTACTCCGGTCAATTAGCAAAACTAACACTACAACAGTATCAACAACAAACCGGCTTTTGGGTGCCACTTGACGCCCTTGCAGATGGCATTCGTGGTACTTGGCAGGTTTACCAAATTAAAGACAATATTTTAAAACCTATCATAGTTCAGCTTTACTATGCCCATGATGGTTACGCATTTATTGGTGCACCGCTGCAAAATGGCGAACAAATTGTTGCCAATGGCATGCACAAGTTATCAGCCAATATTTCGGTTAATATTGCTGAAAATCAACCGACCAAGGTGTTGTGATGATCCGTTATTTATTTAATCACGGCCGCTTTCAAGCGTTACTGGTTGCGTTGCTTATTGTCAGTGGATTAGCCGCAATAAATGGCCTACCACGCAGTGAGGATCCGCGTATATCAAATCGTTTAGCTATTGTGACTACAGCATTACCGGGAGCCAGTGCCGAGCGAGTTGAAGTGCAAGTCAGCGAAAAAATTGAACAACGTCTTAAATCTCAAGCTGAAGTAAAGCATGTGTCGTCTATTTCTCGCCCAGGCTTGTCGGTTATCACCGTCGAATTAAAAGATGAAGTAACCCATGCCCCGCCAGTATGGTCGCGGATGCGTGATTTGCTCAGTGATGTGCGCAACCAACTTCCCGCTAACGCTGCACAGCCACTGCTTGATGACGAGCGCGGCTACGCATACACCCGTCTTGTGTCACTTGCTGCACGTGATGACTCAATTACAATGGCAACTCTTAACCGTTATGCAAAAGAATTACAAAACCAATTTCGTAACGTCTCCGGCGTTGAACTTGTGCATATATTTGGTCAAGCCGAAGAAGAGATCCGCGTTACTGTTGATCAACAAAAAGCCAGCCTTGCTGGTGTTTCGCTAGCGCATATTCATGCTGCAATAAAGGGCGCTGATGCCAAAGTGGCTGCGGGCACATTAACCAATGCTAAGTCACAAATGCAAATAGAAGTAACAGGGGCATTTAACTCTGTTGCACGCATTGGTGCTATCCCCATCAGCAGTAATCAAACCGCAAGCCAATATCAACTCGCTGATATCGCAGACATTTCACGCACCACCAAAACCCCGGTCAGTGAAATTGCATTAATTGACGCTAAGCCTGGTGTTTATATTGCTATTCGTATGCTGCCTAAACTGCGCATTGATAAGTTTTCAGATAAAATCGATGTGGTGGTACAGCAATTTGAGCAACAGCTGCCCAGTCAAATTGAACTACAAAACATTTTTGATCAACGTGGTTATACCCAAGCCCGTTTAGGCGATTTACTCGCGAATATTGCCGTAGGCTTTATACTCATTTTAGCTGTATTGTTTGTAACCTTAGGTTTTAAGGCCGCATTAATTGTCGGTACTGCTTTACCTCTCACGGTACTATTTACCTTAGTAAGCATGCATTTATATGGTTTACCTATCCATCAAATGTCTGTCACCGGTTTAGTGGTTGCACTGGGGATCATGGTTGATAACGCTATTGTGATCACCGACGCAGTACAGCGCTATCGCCAACAAGGCCTTAATGCTCTTGCCGCGGTTGAAAAAGCAGTGGCACATTTTTGGCTACCGTTACTTGGTTCAACCCTCACCACGATTTTAGCGTTTGCACCAATTGCCTTAATGCCCGGCGCTTCAGGTGAATTTATTGGTGGTATCGCCCTCAGTGTTATTTTTGCGCTGATTGGTTCCTACCTAATTTCCCATTCTTTGGTTGTAGTATTTGCAGGGCAATTTATAAAAAACGAGCAACGTACGGGTATATTTTATCAAGGCATACGTACACCAAAGCTCAGTAAACGCTTTGCCGCGACGTTAAAATACAGCCTAGAAAAACCAAAACTTACATTATTACTGGTGTTTATATTTCCCGTTGCTGGCTTTTTTGGCGCAGGGCAGCTCACGGAGCAATTTTTCCCGCCTTCAGACCGCGATATGTTTCAAATTGAAGTGCACTTTGCCCCGCAAGTGAGTATTGAATCCACCCGTCAAGCAATCAAAGAAATGGACGCCTATATTCGCAAGTCCCAAAGAATAGAAAAACTTGATTGGATGATAGGCACAAATTTCCCGAGCTTTTATTACAATATGATGCAACGTAACCGCGGCGCAAATAATTACGCACAAGCAATGGTAAAAGTCACCGATTTTAGACGAGCCAATGAATTAATTACCGCGTTACAACATCAGCTAGATAGAGAGTTTCCACATGCGCAAACGCTAGTAAGAAAACTCGAGCAAGGCCCGCCATTTAATGCGCCTATTGAAATGCGTATCTACGGCCCAAGCTTAGATACTTTGTCCGAACTAGGTCAGCAACTACGTACGCAGCTGATCGCTCATGATAACATCACACATACTCGCCCTACTTTGCTCTCGGGCTCACCCAAGTTATGGCTAAACACTGATGAAGCAGCTCTCACTCATGCGGGCTTAAGCCTCAGTGACATGGCTACACAATTGCAAAGCCAATTTAATGGCGTTATTGCTGGCAGTATTATTGATAATACTGAAACGGTGCCGGTACGAGTTAGGGTTGCCGATCAAGACCGTGATGACATTAGCGCATTATTTAGCACTCAATTAACCAGCCCCGCAGCAACGAGCCAAGGATTGTTAGTTGAATCTTATGCAAGTGTAGAGCTTACACCGTCGCGTGGTTCAATTGCGCGACGTGATGGAGAGCGAGTGAATATCATTGAAGCCTATTTAAACACTGGCGTATTGCCGCAAACAGTGCTTAATGAGGTGACTGCAACCATAGAAAAATCTGGCTTTGTGTTGCCTCACGGCTATAGATTAGAAATTGGCGGTGAATCGCAAAAGCGCAATGAAGCGGTTAGTAAATTGCTTGGCCAAGTGGGGATTATTGTCGTGTTATTGATCACCGTGCTGGTGATGTCATTTAATTCGTTTACTACCACAGCATTAATTTTAGTCAACGCCTTGCAAGCGGCGATGCTTGGCTTATTAAGTGTATACATTGCAAACTACCCTTTCGGTTTTACTGTGATCATCGGCTTATTAGGTTTAATGGGGCTGGCAATTAACGCTGCGATCGTTATTTTATCCGAACTTAACGCAACCAGTGCTTTAACCGATAAAAACAAGATCATTGCCGCGGTCATGACTTGCTCTCGCCATATCAGTTCAACAACTATTACCACGGTGGGTGGCTTTTTACCGCTGATTTTAGCCGGTGGAGGCTTTTGGCCACCGTTTGCAATCGCGATTGCTGGCGGTACAGTGCTAACTACTATGCTGTCATTTTATTTTGTACCTATCGCTTATTATTTACTATCAAAACGAAAGTTGCACTGTAAATAAGCATTCACTCGAACTAAACAAGGCCTCAATTGAGACCTTGTTTATGTTAAATTACTTAAAACTCCCAGCCCAGTGACGCCCAATAACGGCGGCCGTCTTCAACATAACCGTACTCATCCTCAGTGATGGCTTTATCGAAAATGTTATACACACCAAAGCCAAGCTTTACCCTATTGGTTAAGCTATAGTTACCACCGATATCCGCCAAAGTATAATCCGGTGCAATAAGGCTACTTTGCGATGGCCCGGTTGTTGGTTGGCTTTCTTCACCGCGATAATGCACACGCAACCAGCTGCCAAATGTATCGCTCGGTTGCCAATTTAAGGACGTTTGCAATATATGTTTAGGTAACTGATTTAACGGACTGCCTTTGTACTTACCCGATTTTTGCTCGGAATCGGTGTAAGTGTAATTTGCCCTGACGTCGATATCACTGCTGATGTCATACGACAGCGTAAATTCAAAGCCTTGCGTAACCGCTTCATCAACATTTATATATGTCGTTGGCATTGAGCCAAACTGATTTGGACCATCGGTGCATTGTGTTAACGGACAAGCAATACGGGTAATTTTGTCATCAAACTGATTATAAAACACGGTACTTGAGACATTGAGATCGCGGCTAACATCATAGTAAACCCCCATTTCATAGTTAACGGACTTTTCTGGGCTTAAATCCGCATTACCATAAATATTACCACCTCGACTTACTTGCCCCCAATCTGGCGTTGATTGACGAATATTTGGCGCTCTGTAGCCTGTTGAGATACCACCTTTAATTGTGAAATCATTAGTTGCTGAATAAACGCCATATAAGCGAGGACTCCAATGGCCAGCGAAGTTACCATCGTGATCGTATCTAAGCCCTGTCGTTAACTTAAATGTTTTAGTAGCACTCCATTCATCTTCTGCAAAGATAGACCACTGTTCATTCTCTATGTGTGTTAAATCACTAATTTTATTGCTGGTGTAATCATCCAGTAGTTCTTTTAAATACGCCGCGCCTACCGTAGCATTATGATCGCTAATAACTGGCAAGGTCCAGCTAGTTTGAACGTCGGTGTTTTCAACAAACATTTCACGGGAGGTGTTGTCGAACTTATCGTATTTTAAGTAGCTACGAGAAGAGCCAAAATCGTAAAAGCCATTATGACTGAGTGAAAATGTTTGTTGTTCATATTCGCTCATTGATGATTCTGGACAACCACGGCGCCCACAAGATTCACCAGGAGCGAGTGGCTCTATCGTTTTACCTAAAGTAGCATCAATGGTTTGATTCCCAGTGCCCAGCTCAAGCATAATTTCATGGTTATCTGTAGGGGTTAAAATGAATTTAGCCTTAAGGTTGCTTTGCTCTTTGCCTCTATAACCTGTCGGAAAATCATCTTCATCTCGTTTGGAAAATTGCCCAGAGAACTGCACACCGAGTAACTCAGGAATTAAGCCGCCCGCAGTAAAAAAGCTACCTTGGTTAATATTACCCGACTCATTACGCTCTTGAATTGTGCTATCAAGGCGTACTTCGCCATACCATTGCTCTGGTGTTTTACGGGTAATAATATTGATCACCCCACCAATAGCATCAGAGCCATAAAGCGATGACATCGGACCGCGAATAACCTCAATGCGTTCAATTGCGGAGATCGGGGGCGTCCATGCCCCTTCGACACCCGGTCCATCACTGTTTGGGCGAGTTTCGCGAGATGTCTGCCGCTGCCCATCAATTAAAATTAAGGTATATTGACTCGCCATGCCGCGCAGACTAATGTCTTTTCTATCGCCGCCGCCAGTGACAACAACACCGGGCACGTCGGTTAATGCATCGGTTAAATCACGATAAAAACGTTTCTCGAGCTGTGATCTGTCTATCACGCTAATACTGGCTGGTGCCTCTTTGAGCATTTGTTCACTGCCAGATGCTGATACCACAATCACTTCCATATCTTGCTTTGCATCATCCGCATGGGCTGACACACTTAAAGCGCTTAAAATTGCTGCAGTTAACGGTATAAATTTACGGCTTACCGTATTCATGATGATTCTCCGTGACTTCTGTCTTATAAATGATAATAATTAGCGTTTGCGATATTAATCAGAAGTTCCCTCGTTCTCAACGTGTGAATTCTTAAAGCTATATTAAGTAGGACTTAAAGTTATGAATGGGAAATTACTAAAGGCGCTCAATGTGTTCGCACGCACAGTGGAAACAGGAAATATGAGTGGTGCAGCACAAGAGTTGATGATGACCACCTCTGCTGTAAGCCAACAAATAAAGCAACTTGAGCATGAGTTAGGTTTAAGCTTGTTTAATCGCAGTCCGCGGGTGCTCACACTCACCGAAGCAGGCGAGCTGTATTATCAAAGCTGTATCAAGATGCTGGCCCTGAGTGAATCTGCGTCGCAGCAGTTACAGCACTTACAAAATAATCCCAGTGGCCGATTAAAGTTAGTGGCACCGGTGGGCTTTGGCGGCGGGCTGTTAAGTGCACCACTACAGCAATTAATCAGCCAATACGAGGATATTGATATTCAACTCAGCTTGTCTGACGAACCTGTTGATATGATAAAAGCCGGCGCTGATTTAGCCATTGCGATTGGCCCTTTGCAAGACTCGAACTTAATCGCAAGGCACTTAGTTGACTGGCCTTTAGTGTTATGTGTGCACCACAGCCACCTGTTATCCAATGAGATCAGTAACGATATTGAGCAATTAACACAAATGCCACGCATTGCCCACATAAGCGCAGAATATGCGCTGACACATAAAGCAACTGAACAAAGCGTTACATTGCCCGCAGCACGGATCACCGTAAACAATATGCAAAGCATCATTCAACTAGTATGTGATGGTGTTGGCTACGCCATTTTACCCGAGCCGGAAGTGCGTAGTTTATTACATTCAGGTGAATTAAAACCTTTGTGTACCGATTGGCAACTCCCCCATTACAGTGTGTTTGCAGTCACGCCTGCGCGGGATACTTTAGCTGCGAAAACGAAAGCCGCAATTGCCTTATTAAAAGCAAGTTTTGCGGCTCTTTCGTTAGCAAAAGCCAGTAAAAATTAATTTACTGGTTTTAACTCAATTATCGATACGGAACCAAGAGGATCAATCTTGTAATCTTCACTCGGTTCGCCTTCATCGGCGGTGATGATTAATTTACCATCTGGACTGAACGTTACCATGTCTGGCAGCGATCCGACTGCAGCTATCATTTCAAGCTCATAACTACTGGTGTTAAACATAGCAACAACGCCAGTATCCGTTTTCACGCCTGACTCGATCGCAGCGGCAAGTTTTCCGTTTGATACTGCGACAGAATTAACACCAGCACCATAATAGCTAATATCAATTGCAGCAAGTGTTGCAATGTTACTTGGATCAGCAAAATCAACCACTTCAATACGCGGGGCATTAAGCAAGCTGCCGTTATTTACCACGAATAAACGTTTTGTTTGGGCATCATAAGCCGTGATCTCTGCAGCGCCTTCACCGCCTTCAAATAACAAGCGTGATGTAAAATCAAACTTGCCTTCGCTGTTTTCACTATAGACGGTGATATTACCGCTGTCTTCATTTGCAACCACCAGCTGCGCTTGTGACGCTGGGCTTTGCTCGGCGGGTATAAATAACACCCCCTCAGGTGCATCATCATCTTGTGTTACTAACATTTGTACAAACGATACTGCACTGACGTCTGTTACATCATAAACTGCAACTGCATCGGCACGCTCAAGCGCAATAAAGGCGTATCGCTTATCACCGACCATCCCTGTGGTAATGCTTTCTGGTTCTGTACCTTTAGCGTCACTGCGGTCATCAGGATAAACACCTGCTTTTTGCGCCTCTACTGCAAGTGATGAACCGCTGTCAAACACTTGCTCCCCAGTATCTCCATTGTAGATTGAGAATGAACGCGCACCAAAACTGTAAAGCTTATTATGACTTGATACGGCTGTGTCTGAATCCACATACTGTGACACTAATAAACGCCCCAGTTCATCATCGGTTTGCAACATTGATGGATCTGTAAATACAGATCCATCGAGTACGATGCCTTCAACTTTTTCACCTTCTTCAAAGTTAGTAAACCAATCACGTACATCGCCTTCGTTCGCAGTCAAAACATAGTGAATGCCGTCTTTTGCAAAAGTGGCAATACCATCAGGTTGATACATACCGACAATATTGTTGCGAGTTTGTAGCTTTATAATGTCATCTTTATCACTGGCATCTATTTCATTGCCTTCTAAGCCATAATCCTTAAAACCTAATGGCAGAATATCGGTGATATTCATGGTTACTAAATCAACTTTAGCAAGGCCATTGTTTTCTTGTAATGACACCCAAGCTGTTGTTGAATCAGCTGACACCGCTATGTATTCAGGCTCTACATCAGCAGCCAGATCTGCGCCTTTACCAAATACACGAAAACCTTTGCTTTCAAGTTCAGCTTCTTGGTCGTTAAACGCAGTAAAGTTGAGTGTTGTTGCAGTGGCAACAATGCTTGGTGTGGCAAAATTTTTACGACCAGGGCTGGCATAAAGCTGTGGTGCATTGCCTTCATCTAAATCAATAAAGTCCATTCCATCAGGGAAGCGACCATAGCTATTTACATGAAAATCGCCGTAACTTACCTGTTCATGCACTTCACCTTGGTATTTTAACTTTATAGTTTCGCCTTTACCTAAACCAAAATCTTCATTGTCATTAAATATAGCATTAGCTGGTGCCCCATTAGGCAGCGCTGTACCTTCGAGCATATCTGGTATTAGCACAATAAAACCATGGCCTGGAATTTCAGTACCAGCTGGAATAGTCATGCCTGTTTCGTTATTGGCTTCACGGTCTAAATCAACTAATTCCCACTCATTTTCACTAAATACAAATGTTTCTGATGATTTATTATAAAGTTCAACGTAATCGAAATCGGCATCATCACGACCTTTTGATACCACTTCGTTAATAACGATATCTGCAGCCGTTGCACCTTCTATCACATCAGGTAGTTTATTTGCCATACCAGGCGTAGCTTCTAAGGGTTCACCTTGGGAATGCCATTGACCCCCATCAGGTAAACGACCCCATGTTTCTACATGACTACCATCATTCCAATTCACGCTTTGTACTACTTCATTATTATGCACAAGTAACGCCGTATCGCCTTTACCTAAACCAAAATCAGTATCGCCTTCATTGGCGGCAATCGTGCCCGCAGGCGCATCAAACGGTACACTTGTTTGATCCACAGCAATTACTAAAAAGCCGCCGGCTTCAATGACCGTACCTTGCGGAATTTTAACTCCAGGTTCTTTATCTTCTGAAAAACCTTTAATGTCGTTTACTGCCCAGTTTGCATCAAAGGTAAATGCTTCATCTGAGGTGTTATGCAGCTCAATATAATCATAGCCACCACCTGTTGAACGCAACTCATTGATAACAATATCACCCTCTTCAGGCATCACAACAGCGCTAAATGTCGCTGTAATATCTTTATGGCTATCCATGGTTAATGTGAGTGATTGTGCTGCATAATCTGCGCTACCAATATCACCGGTCCATGACACAAACTCATAACCCTGTGCTGCTTGCGCTGTTAGCATCACAATGGCATTTTCTTCGTAATCTTCCCTCTCAGGGGCAATGACAACATTACCCGCACTTTGCGGCGTTATTTCAAGCATGAGTTGATAACGTGCTGGATCCATATCATTGTTATTATCAATATCACAGCCAGTTAAAGCACCGAGCATAAGTAAACTGCCCACAAGTGGTTTTAATTTCATCTTAGTTCCTTGGTAAGTACAAAATTATTATTTTAAGAGCAGCTACAATAAGGAAGGTTTTTGACAGTTAGATGCCATTTACATGGCAACTGAGTAACAACTTGGTGACATTATTGTGAAAATGGATTTACATATAGGTACAACAAAGCAGCTAAAAATTAGAGGGTTAAAAAACAATGTCCTTTAGCTGAACAACGTTGTTTACTACTTAGAATTTAAAATAAAAGGCGCGGCTCACATGATGATGAACCGCGTTTTAGTCATTGAGATTATAACTACACTCAATTAATCAGCTGGTGTAGCTCCCTCAGCAGGACTTTCATCACTTAATAAATACTTTTCCAACCACTGCTCTTGCTCCCACAAAACATGTAATAAGCTCTTACGTGCTTTATAGCCATGAGCTTCATAAGGTAGCATTACCAAACGAGCATCTTTACCTAAGCCTTTAAGTGCGGCGTACATGCGCTCACTTTGCATTGGGAAGGTGCCGTGAGATTAAGGGTGGATCTTCTTGCACTAAATTGAATATAACGTTGAATAAAAACGCGGTATTTCGCCGCGTATTATGTCAAGCAATACTGTTACTCAGCAGAAGTGCTCTCTTTTACTGGACCTTCATCACTGAGTAAGTACTTTTCAAGCCATTGCTCTTGCTCCCACAAAACATGCAATAAGCTCTTACGTGCTTTATAGCCATGCGCCTCATAAGGTAGCATTACCAGGCGAGCATCTTTACCTAAGCCTTTAAGTGCGGCGTACATGCGCTCACTTTGCATTGGGAAGGTGCCCGAATTAGGATCTTCTTGCCCATGGATCATTAACATGGGTTCGTTAATTTTCTCAGCATGAAAAAATGGCGACATTGCTGAATACACATCTTGTGCTTGCCAAAAATCACGTTCTTCACCTTGAAAGCCAAACGGTGTTAGAGTGCGATTATAAGCGCCACTTCTGGCAATACCAGTTTTGAATAAGTCACTGTGTGCTAATAAATTTGCCACCATAAAGGCACCATACGAATGTCCTGCAATGGCAATTTTATCTTTATCAGCAATACCTTTTTCAACAAGCACATCAACCGCTGCTTGCGCACTTGATACCAACTGCTTTCTAAACAAGTCATTCGGCTCTTTACCCTCTACGCCAACGATGGGCATTTTCGGGTCATCAAATACCGCAATTCCTTTAGCTAAGTATGGCATTGGTCCCCAATAACCTACATAGGTAAACGCATAAGGCGATTCACGTACTTGAGATGCAACCGCTTTATCTTTATATTCAAGCGGGTAAGCCCACATTAACACAGGTAAGGTACCTTGAGTTTTGTCATAACCTGCAGGAAGATAAAGAGTACCAGATAGTTCTACACCATCATCACGTTTGTAACGCACTAACTCTTTGGTTACTCCTTTGAACGCAGGGTATGGGTGTTCAAACGTTGTCAGCTGGGTTAGTGTATTGTCATCTAAATCACGAATAAAAAAGTTAGGTTGCTCTGTTTTAGACTCACGAATGGTAATTAATCGCTCACCTTCATCATCAAGCATGGCACGAACGCGTTCATAATATGGCGCTTTTGACTGCCATAAACGCTTTGTTGTATTTGTTTTTATATCATACTGATCCAAAAACGGCACATTACCTTGCTCAGATGCACCATTGCCGCGTAAGTATATGTACCGACCGCCCACTACCTTAATGACGCTGCTGCCTAAATCATTACGTTCATAAATTGCACTGCCTGGATTTTTATAAGCATCATTATAGCTTCGCTGTGAAAACAACACTCTGTTTCTATCAGCGTTACGCGGTTGAATTACAAAAGTGCGTACTTGGCGATCACTAAAGCGCCAATCTCTTAACATTGCCACATTTTGATTAGCCCACTCAATGCCAGCAAAACGGCGCTCAACTTTAGCAAACAGTTTTGGCTCTCGTTTAAAAGGCGCACGTAAAGAATAAATATAATCATGATGCTGCACATCGGTTTTCATATCACCGCCATCTTGCGCCTCGGCCCAAATGACTTCAGCACCCTGATCTGCTCGCCACTCAAAATCACGGCGACCAGTTCTTACACTGTCATAACCTTGCGGAATATTATCTGCAAGTGGCTGTTTCGCCAGTTCTACTAGCGCATAACCTCGCATTCCCAAAATTTGCCATGTGGTTGCAAACCGACTGTACGGCACTTGATAAGAAAAGGGCTCATCTATACTGGCTACCAGTAGATTCGTCGAGTCAGGTGAAACAGAGAACGACTTAAATAAAGCCGGCTTGCCAATTGCTCGCGCTACACCACTAAGTGGAATATAAGTTAATTGCCCTTGACCATAAAATTTAAATTGTTGCTCATCAAACGGGCTAGTCAACAAGTTTTGATAAGTACGTGCTGGCGCTTTTTCGCCCGTACTTTGCTGAATGATCGGAAGGATATTTTGGCTGTCGTTAGTTAGCCTTGGCTTACCAATATTCACCGCTGCGTTAGCTACAATTGCGGTGCTATCGGGTAACCATGTATAAGGGCTACTGGTTAAAACCGAGTTTAAAGCAACATCTGCAAGCTGGCGGGCCAGTTTTGTTTGAGTGTTATACACCCATAAATTAGCCTGCTGTGGCTGCTCGACAATAAAAGCAAGGTATTGTCCGTCAGATGACCACTTCGGCGAGCGGATCACACCCGCAGGTAAATTAGTAACAGTAACCACGGCACCGGTTTCAATATGCTTTAAAAACAAGCTTGTAAACTTAGTGCGTTCGCGAGAGCGTGAAAAATTAGCAGGGTTGAGCTTTACACCCGCAAGTTTAAACTCTTCTTTGGCTAGATCATCAAGTGACTCTATGCGTTTTCGATCAAATAGCGCAAGCCATTGACCATCCGAAGATAAATAACTGCTTGGCGCAAGCTTAGCATCAACTAACGCAGCTAAATCATTAGAGGGAGTTTGATAGCCTTGCTCAGCATGGGTTGGGGTTGTGGCCCCAAATGTCACTGCAAGGGCTAAAAAAAGCGAAAAAACCTTCATCATTTTTCCTTTTTAATTGTTATTAGATAAGTAAAACATGTTTCGGTACATTCATAAAGGCTTTACCTTGATTAGCCTATAAATCATTCGTATAGCAGCTAATACACAGCTTTAATGACTTTATCAGTCTGTTTACGTTAAACTTAGCTATTATGTTGACTCTTGTATAATGATGAATGAAAAATAAAACCAATAAAGTCACAATTTTTGATGTAGCCAAAGAAGCTGAAGTATCAAAATCGACTGTCTCATTAGTGCTTACGCAAAGTGACAAAGTCAGCGATAAACGCAAAGAAAAGGTACTACAGGCAATTGATAAGCTAGGTTATGTCTATAATCGTGACGCTGCCGCACTGCGAAGCAAGCGCTCAAACTTAGTCGCGGTAATTATTAACGACCTAACAAACCCGTTCGCAGCTCAGCTTGCTGTCGGGCTTGAAGAGCATTTATACGCTATGGGTATGTTGCCTATGTTGGTGAATACAGCAGAGAGCTATCAACGCCAACAACAAGTTGTTAAAAACCTCAAAGAGTACAACGTAGCAGCATTTATAATGTGCCCGGCACCGGGGACTGAGCAAGTATGGTTAGATGAGCTAATTCACCATAACTTTCCTGTTATCAATATTATGCGAGAAGTACCATTTAGTCGTGCGCCAACTATTTTACCTGACAACAAAAAAGGCACTCACCTAGCGACAATGCATATTCTTGAACAGGGGATCACCGACATCGCGTTTTTAGGCGGTACCGACGATATTTCTGACTACCACGAGCGCCTAAATGGTTTTTTGTCTGCACTAGAAAAATTTAACATTCAAGCCCAACCAGTCATTAAAGCAGTAACCAATCGACAAGGCGGTAGAGATGCTTTTAACCAATTATATAAATTAGCCCCTGATATAAAAGCAGTGATTTGTTTCAATGATGTCATTGCTTACGGCGTCATAGAAGCTATCGGACAATACGGACTCAGCGTAGGCAAAGACATAAAAGTAGTCGGATTTGACGACCTTGCTGATTCAAAACTTATGTCGCCTTCATTAAGCACTGTGGCTATTGATGCACATGAGATTGGCAAACGCACCTGCCATACCCTACAAGAGCTGTTAAACAATACCGTGGCCCCCGTACGCACCTTGGTAGATGTAAGCTTACAAATTAGAGATTCAAGTAAATGAAAAAAGTATTAGTTATTGGCTATGTATGGCCTGAGCCTAATTCATCAGCTGCTGGTACACATATGATGTCACTGCTTAAGGCATTTAAGTCACAAAATTGGCAAGTAGAGTTTACCAGCCCTGCACAAAAAACTGAGCATATGGAAAACCTAGAAGACAACGGTATTAGTAGTCAGGTAATAGCACTTAATTGTAGTAGCTTTGATGAATATGTAACGGCTTATGCGCCAGATATCGTAATGTTTGACCGCTTTATGATGGAAGAACAATTTGGTTGGCGCGTAGATAAACACTGCCCAAATGCCCTTAAAATTCTCGATACTGAAGATTTACAATGTTTACGTAATGCACGCCATGAAGCACACAAAGGCAATCGCGAATTCAATCACAGTGATTTACATTCAGATATTGCCAAGCGTGAAATCGCCGCGATTTTACGTTGTGATTTAAGCTTAATTATTTCAAGTTATGAAATGCAATTATTATCTAATGTATTTAAAGTAGATAACCGTTTATTACATCATTTACCCTTTATGGTCGCTTTAGATGCATTACCAACGCAAACCAAATCATTTGAGCAGCGCCAGCACTTTATGACCATTGGTAACTTTCGTCATGCGCCAAATTGGGATGCGGTATTATACCTTCAACAAATCTGGCCACTGATTCGTAAACAACTCCCTAAGGCAGAACTGCACATTTATGGCTCTTACCCACCGCCAAAAGCGACGGCACTGAATAACCCTAAAACCGGCTTTTTAATTAAAGGTTGGGCAGATAATGCCTATACAGTTATGGAAGATGCCCGAGTTTGTTTATCACCACTGCGCTTTGGTGCAGGTATTAAAGGTAAACTGTTAGAGGCAATGATTATGCAAACGCCCAGTGTAACCACAACAATTGGCAGTGAAGGAATGCATGGCGAATTACCTTGGCCAGGTGTAATTGAAAATGATCCCGAACGTTTTGCAGATGCAGCAGTGGCACTTTACCAAGATCCACTCCAGTTTTTAAACGCACAAAAAAATGCCCATTCACTGCTAAGCGCTCATTATGATAAAGCACAACTAGCAGCTAATTTAATAAATAAAATTGTGGCTATTGAAAGCAACTTAATACAACATCGAGAAGCTAATTTTACCGGCCAAATGCTTAAACACCATACCATGCGCAGTACTCAATATATGGCACAATGGATAGAAGCAAAAAACAAGTAAAAAAAGCTAGACAGGAACAAATTTGTGTTTAAAATCGCCGCCAAATAACTGGGCAATTTAAGCTGTATTGTCTATATTTTTTAACTGAATAATTTAAATTTTGGTTCAAAACTCATTTGAAAACCGCAACGTTTACTGAAAAACGCAAATTTATCGTAAAGCTTGGCAAAATGCTTCATAAATACGGTACGCCTGCGTACCGCCTTGAAGCACATTTAATGGAAGTGGCAACCTACCTTGGCTTAAAATCATCGTTTGTTATGTCGCCTACATCCGTCACCTTTGTTATTTGGACTGACGGTCATGAAGATGAATACACTCATGTAGCACGGGTTGATCCAGGCGATCACGACTTAGGCTCATTAGCCGACACGGATGATCTAGTAAATAAAATGCTGAACGATGAATTAACCTTGCAAGAGGTTGATCACCAACTGGATATTATTTTTGCAGCTCCAAACCCATATAATAAGCTTTTAACAGGTATTGCTTTTGCCACTTCGGGCGGCGCATTTGCAATGTTGATGGGCACCAGCTGGAATGACGTCATCTGGTCCGGCTTACTTACATTTATTGTATATTTATTTGTACTTTGGTCGGCTCGTTCTAAACGGGTTGCTCATATGCTTGAGCCGCTTGTGGCAATTATTTCAGCTATATTGGCCTGTGCAATAAGCGTCTATATAGATGCGCAAATTAATATTCGCCTTATTGTGCTCTCTGCCATTATCGTGTTTATACCTGGGCTTGCACTGGCACTTGGCTTAGCAGAACTTGCTGCGCGGCATTTAGTGTCAGGTACCGCACGGGTGATGGACTCGTTTATGCTATTATTTAAACTCTACTTTGGCGCATTTATTGGTATTGCAATTGGCTTTGCCATGTTTGGCCAAACTGATTTTATTCAACCCGAGCCGTTACCTAAATGGACCGCTTGGTTAGCAATTTTGCTTTTATGTAGTAGCTTAATCGTTATTTTTAGAACAAAATTAAAGCACGCAGCGTGGTCAATTGCCTCTGGTTTTATTGCCTATGGCACCAGTATCGGCCCAGCCATTTATTTAGACTTAGATTATACCTTAGGTACATTTATAGGCGCATTTTCAGTGGGAGTGTTTAGTAACTTATTTAATCGAGTTGCGAACGCACCGGCTTCTATTGTTGCCATGCAAGGCTTGATTGTATTAGTACCTGGTAGCAAAACCTATATCGGACTAAACTCGTTAATAGAAGGGCAAGATTTTGTATCCGCAGATCATATCGGTCAACAAACCTTCTTAATATTTATGTCCCTCGTGGCAGGGTTAATATTTGCCAATGTAGCGCTCCCGCCGAAAAAGAGCTTATAACCCCCACCAGCGCTTAGCCTATGTTAAGCGCTGTGCAAATCTACTCACAAGCCATATCAATACGGTCAACCTTAAATTCTCACTTAATTTTAGTCGTAAGTGGTCAGCTTACTACTTTCAGCAGTTAACACGTTTATTACTTAAATTTACGTGGGTTCTAGATATCACAACCTGTGAATTAGCCATAAATTTTTGTACCACCGATATAAGTAAACTTAATTTATTAAAAATAACAAAATAAAATACTAACCTAATATGATGATTAATATCAAAAAAAATAAAAGAAAAACTATATTCAATGTCGATTTAGCTAATTTCACAACTATTCACTTAGTTTCAAGACTCGGTAAATCAAAAAGCGTTTAATAGAACCACAAACCCAACTCAGTACATGTTATTACCACACTAATAACGGCTAAATTTGGGGGCGTATATTAGTTTTAAAATATGGCTGTGCTTATAAATAGAAAACGTGCCATTAAAACTATTCCGTTAAACAACAAAACGAAGTGTTGATTCAAGGGGAATCGATAATGATAAATATAAAAATGAAAAGACTGCACTTAGCTATTAGTGCATCACTTATGACATCGGCGTTAAGCTTACCTATGATGGCACATAGTGCCCAAGCACAAAGCACCGACGAAGTAGAAGTAATCCAAGTGCGTGGTATTCGTGGCAGTGTCGTTAAATCATTAAACACCAAACGCTATGCAAATTCGATTGTTGATGCTGTTACCGCCGAAGATATAGGGAAGTTCCCTGACCAGAACGTGGCCGAATCACTTCAACGTATTACCGGTGTTTCAATAAGCCGCAATTTTGGTGAAGGTGAGCGTGTAAGTATTCGTGGTACCAGCGAAAGCCAAAACCGTACATTATTAAATGGTCAAGCTGTTGGCTCTGCCGACTGGTGGACTAACTCAGCGGCGAGCCGTGGCTTTAACTATACCATGCTACCGTCTGAAATTGTTTCTGGCTTAGAGGTATATAAATCACCGGAAGCAGATATAGATGAAGGCTCAATTGGTGGCACGGTTATCGTAAGAACCCGTAAACCGCTTGATTTAGAAGCCAATAAGTTTGCCGGCTCAGTGCTTGCGCAACACAGTGAAATATCGGGTGAAACCGATCCACAGCTATCGGCTATGTATAACTTTAAGACCGAAGATGAGTCTTTCGGTGCGCTTATTTCACTAGTACGCCAACAGCGTAACCTACGCCGTGATGGTATTGAATCATGGAGCTGGGCAAAGCGTGATATCACTTTAACTGATGGCACTGAATATAAAGACGTATACAGCCCTGGTGGCGGTGGCTCAGCCATGTTTTTACAAGAGCGTATTCGTACAGGTATAAACTTAGCCGTACAATACCGCCCGACTGATCAACTTGATTTAACATTCAATGCACTTGATTCGACCCTCGAAGCAAATAACGAGAACCAAAACTTCTTATGGCTACCTGGTTATGGTGGCTCGCAATACACAGATGTAACCTTAGTCGAAAACGACCAAGTGGGAACTATGCTTCTCGGTGGCACATTAGGTTTATCACCCACTGCAAATAACATTCTTGATGAAACCAAGGTACGTAATTCAGAAATCAAAACTAAATCGTACGATTTAAAAGCTGATTATCAAGGTGAGTTATGGCTGACTAGTGTGCATGTTGGTTATACCGAAGGCAGTGGTGGCTCACAAGCTGATAGAAGTGTGGGCTGGGAAGGCAATTACGTGCATAGCTTTGATACTTCAAGTGTTAAGGACGTACGTACCAGCTACGGCGCAGATCCTGCTGATGGTAAAAACTGGGATTTAGGTTTTTTACGTTACGACAGTAACGATGCCAAAGATGACGAAACTTACCTACAAGTGGATTTTTCGCGCCCAATTGACATCGCTGTCTTTAGTGATGTTAAGTTTGGTTTGAAATACCGCGACCACTCTCGCTTTAATACTAAACACACCACCGATAATCGCACAGATTTAGGTTGGAGCTTAGCCGATTATTCACTCTCTATGCCATCTGATTACTTGTCAGGTCTAGGCTCAGACGGCACATTAAGGGATTACGCAATCACTGATTCAGGCAAAGTCCGCCAAGATGGTGATGCGCTGGATTGGGATTACCGTGTGCTTAAAGCCAGTACCTTTGAGGTTGAAGAAAAAATCACTGCGGGTTACGTGAAGGCGGATATTGATGTTGAAGGTATGCGCGGTAATTTAGGGGTGCGTTTAGTACAAACTCAGCAATCCACCGCTGCTTATGTGGGCGAAAGTGGCTCTGAAGTGTGGACCAATGATGACCGCGATTACTTTGATATTCTGCCAAGCATTAACCTTGCCATTGATTTAGAAGAAGACTTATTACTACGCTTTAGTGCAGCACGGGTAATGTCGCGCCCAGACTATGCCGCAATGACACCATCAACCTCATATAACCTTGAAACACAAACAGGTAGTGGCGGTAATCCTGAGATTGACCCATACCGTGCAACACAGTTTGATACAGGTATTGAATGGTACTTCAGCGAAGCTGGTTTATTCTCTGCGGTGGTATTTTATAAAGATATTCAATCTTTCTTAGATGTAACACCTACACTTGAAATGCACGAAGGTGTCGAAATACTGGTAAACCGCCCTACCAATGGTCGATCTGGTCGTATTCAAGGTTTAGAGCTTGGTTATCAGCAAGAAATTTTAGAAGGCTTTGGTTTAAATGCAAACTACACCTTTGTAGATGGTGAAGCAAAAGATAAAGATGGTAATGATACAATTATTCCAGGTAACTCAGAGCATACGATTAACTTAAGCACGTACTATGAAACAGAAACATTTAGTACCCGTATCTCTTATAACTTCCGAACGGGTTACAACTCAGGTCAAGGCCATGGCTACGTTGATGACTACGGTCAAGTAGACGCTAATTTTACTTACAACGTAAATGAAAACGTATCATTAGTGCTTGAAGCTATTAACTTAACCGACGAGCACACCTTTAGTTACCAAGAAAAAGGTGTAGAACAAGCGCTCACCGGTGTTTATGCCGACGGCCGTCGCTTTGTAGCGGGAGTACGCTTTAACTTTTAAGCTTATTTTTGTCGATTTACTTAGCTAACACAGGTATTCGACTCTCGCCAAGGAAGGCTGCCCCTATGCCCAGGGGTCTAAAGCAGGTAACCTTTTGGTTACCTGCTTTTTTATTAAAGACTTAGTCTGTTGGCGCTAGTAATAATAAACAAAACAAGTACAATCAATAGGTAAAACACCACAAGGTTCATATTAGCGATAGCTAAAGTGTAAATTCGTGCTAACACATTTATCCAAGTATCTAAACAAATTCAATATCAAGCTTTTAGCCTCAAAAGCCTGCATAATTATGTGTGGATTCATTTTTATGCCTGGTGCAAAAGCAGATTTGCTCAGTGCAACTTTTGATTACCACCAAGGTAATTTCGCGCAGGCAAAGCATGAATTTACGCAGCTTGCTCACTTAGGTAACCCTGATGCTATTTATAATATTGCAGTAATGTATTTACATGGTCAGGGCGTTGATAAAAATAACGCACAAGCTTATGCTTGGTTTAATTTAGCAGCGGATTTTGGCTTAGCTGACGCCCGTGATACTGCTCGGTTAATAGCTAAACAAGCAGAAAGTAAACAACCTCTTGATGATGCCTACACAGCTCTTTTAAAACAACTCAGCTTTAAATGGTATAACGAGCAATTACGCCCTGAATTAAACTCAACACCTATCAATAACGCTAGCATCAATCGCGCTTATACGGTAGAGCCCAAATACCCAGAATATGCCTACGCAAACGGTCTAGAAGGCTGGGTTTGGCTGGAGTTTGATATTGACGAAAGTGGTGCTGTCACTGATATCACACTCATTGATTCAAATCCTGATAAAACCTTTGATAAAGCAATTATTAATGCTGTTAAACGTTGGCAATATAAGGCCTCTGAGGATGAGCTTCCCTATTATAACCGCTCATTACTTTACCATTTCACGACTTACAAAGGTAAGCAATATGCGCAGAGTTTTAAAAGCCAACAGCGTGAATATAATGAAGAAATCACTGACTTAATCGATGCTGCCGAGCAAGGCAATGCCCTTGTGCAATACTATATCGCAAATTGGCTCAGTTCTGATCAATATAACGCAACACGACTATTAAAATACCATTGGCAGCAAGATAATGCCGCGGATGAACTATTATTAAAATCGGCGAGTAACGGTTACGCCAACTCACAATATCGTATAGGTGCAAACTTATTACGAGGTGCATATGGAAAAATAGAACGTGAAAAAGGACTTAATTGGATTTTACTTGCCGCACAAAATGGCTTCGCACAAGCACAATACCGTTTAGGTAGAGAGTTACTTAATAAAAAACATTTAGATTATGCACCTAATAAAGCGCTTAAATGGCTCCAAGCGGCCGCCAGACAAGGCCTATTTACAGCAAAACGAGATTTAGCAAACTTGCTATATTCATTAAGTAATATTGATACTGAAACAGTTAAAAAAGCATTAGACACAGCGTTGGCAGATGATACCAACCACCCTCAATTACTATTACTTAAAGCAAAAATAGTCGCTGAAAAAGACACTAATACAGCGAAAAAAATTGCCAAACAGGCATTAGATGAAGCAAAAAACCGTAATTGGTACCTTGGTCATATCACTGACTTTATTACCGCTCAGCCTTAGTTGCTTGATGCAAAAGTATATCTGTTTCTATCCCATCAACCTGACTAAACACAACCTGCTTGCCGTCCAAGGAGCTGCTAATATTTAAATTGATATCTAAATCGAAGCCATAAACGCCTAGCTCTTTAATAAATACATTACGCTTTTGCTCGGTCAAATAACAATAAAGTGATAGTTGGTGGCCTTGGCGTAGTACGTAATAAATTCCACCTTTGAACACTGCCGGTTTAAACAAGGTAAGTGAAGGTAATAATTGTGCTAGAGGTAATTGCTGCTCAAGCTCAGTGGCTAGAAAGCGCGCAACATGATCTTCGTACTCAATATAAGAGCTATTTAACTGCCACAGAGGGTGCTCTAGGTCCAAGGTTTCTAAAGGCGCGTTTTCACTCACTAAAGTATTGCTCATGAGTTGCATGTCGTATCGCCAATCTTGCCATTGCCCTTGATTATTTTTGGCTTGATAGTAAATGCTATGACTATCCTGTGACCAATGTACCCCATTGAGTTGCTCAAACCCTGATATGATCGGAACTAAACGCCTTGAAAAAGTATTGATCAAGTAAATATTATGCTGCTGATCGGCGAGTAAGATATTGTCACCACTGGGTGAAAACAGTAAATATTTTGGCGTAATATCACTGGGTAAAGTCGCAATTAAATTAGCACTTTTACGTTGTTTATGTTTAAGCCACACTTCTATATTTGTAAACCCTGTGATCCCACGGCGCTGCAATGAAATAAACGCACTTTGCTGACCATCCATAGACACCGCTGGGAGTATATCTATACGTGATGAGGAAGATAACTGGCTTGTACTAACGATAGGTTGCTCTTTATTGAGTGCTAATTCAATTTGATATAAATTTATCCGCGCTTGTCCTTCGGCATGAGCTATATCTCCATTAGTCGGGTTAATCGCTAAATCGGCGATAAACCCTAAAGGTTGATGGATCATCTGCTCTGCGCCATCATAAGCGTAACGCCTTAGGGCATCATCCCCTAGCCAATAAAACCCGGGCTCGCTGTCTAGTAACAAAGGCGCATGAAAGTGACGGCTTTGTTTAATTTTTTTACGCGTAAGTCCTTTATTTAAGTCTACTTCACTGAGATTAAACCAGCCCGCTTGTTTCTCTAAAACCAGCATTTTATTGTGGCTATTAATATCAACAGCTAACGGTTTAAAATCACCTATTACATGTTGCTCAACTATCTTAGGATTCGGTGATAATGACAAACTATATTTGACTAATCGCGGTTGTTCATCCTGCCAGTGAGTGGTGTAAATTGTTTGCGCATCTACCCAGTGCAATTTAGTTGGGCCATGGCGTTGTTGACATTTAGCCAGCCTAAACTCTGGGCTCAAGCGCCACGTTTCTATCGCATTGCCCACCGACATAACTCTGATATCGCAACTAATAGGGTCGTATCTAAAGTAAGCTAACCATTTACCATCAGGCGACCAAACCGGTGCTTCTTCTGAATAACCTGAACTTTTTATACTGTGAACGGTTTTACTTTGATGATCAAAAACGGCTAAATCAAATTGGCTTTGTTGATGGTTCGATTGACTAAAAGCTAAGTATCGCCCATTCGGAGAGTAGCGTAAAAAAACCTCAGCCCCAGGCGCAGAAGTAATACGCGATTGATACTGATACGCTAATTTAGATTTTTCCGGCGCGAGTAAATGCTGACTCAGTAAAGTAACGATAGTGCCTACAAACAAGCCCACAACAATAAATAACATTGAAGTACGCGGGCTAGCAGGCATTACTTTTTCTAAAATAGTTGGCGCATCACTAACTTGAGCAATTAACTGATAGCCAACTCTTGGCACTGTGCGAATAAAATGGGTTGTTTTTTGATCATCATGCAAACTTTTACGCAATTGTGTGACTAGTTGGCTAACCGAATTATCGCTCACTACCACATCAGGCCACACAGTATCCATAATGGTATCTCGCGAAACAGCTTGCCCTTGATGACTAATCAACAGCTTGAGCAACAATAACTGCTTAGCTTCAATAATGCACCACTTACCCGCCACCTTAATTTTTAACGCGGCAAAATCAATAAGTACATCATTGAGTAATATCTGTTTTAGCTCAGCTTCGGACATCGTTTAGTTTTTACACAAGTTAATCTATGGTTAAATATGCGAATAAAGCGTATTATATACAAATGCGGTACATATTAGCACAGCCGTTTTCTGTGTTCTTATTTTATAAGTAGTTATCACAGCTCATTTTTCTCATGTTGTTGGCGTTGGGTCATCTATGACAATAAATATTACAAAATTTGTTAACATAATACTGATTTATAGTGCATTTTATGCGCTACATGGAGCGGCTAATAATACCCCGCAAACCGAGCTAAACCAGTTAGAAACCATACAAATTAGGGGCTATCATGACAGCGCTGTCAGATCATTGCTAGATAAACGTGACAATCAATCTATTATAGATGCTATTAGTGCGCAAGATATCGGGAAATTTCCTGATAAAAATGTCGCAGAAGCACTCCAAAGGGTGACCGGGATCTCCCTATCAAGAGCTCAAGGTGAAGGTGAGCGAGTGGGTGTACGTGGTACAACACCAGAACAAAATCGCACCTATTTAAATGGTCAATCTATCGCATCGGCAGACTGGTGGATTTCAACGCAACCTAACCGTGGCTTTAATTACACCTTATTACCTGCTGAACTTGTTGCCTCCTTAGACGTTTACAAAACACCGCAAGCAGATCATAACGAAGGTTCTTTAGGGGGGACCGTTAATATAAAAACGCAACGCCCTCTGCACATAAACACCAACCAATTTGTAATTAATGCTCAGATGCAATACAACGATTTATCCGGTGAATTCGATCCACAATTTAGTGCTTTTTATAACTGGAAAAACACAGCTAAAGATTTGGGCGTGCATATTACACTTACCCGAAACCAGCGCTCATTACGCCGAGACGGTTTAGAGTCTTGGGGATGGCATGAACAAAATTATAATCAGAATAATGATGGTACTCTTAGCCCAACAAACAACGAAGCTGCAGACATAACTAATGTCTGGACGCCTGGGGGAGGTGGTTCAGCATTATTTAAGCAACAAAGAGAGTTAACCAGTGCGACTTTAAGCGTTGAATATCAGCCCAATCTTGATTGGAATATACAGCTTAATACTTTATATTCAGTACTTGATGCCGATAATAGTAACCAAAACTTTTTGTGGCAACCCAGCAGCGTTTTTGCTCGTGGCGGTCATATTAGCGAGCACGAAATTATTGATAACACGTTAGCATACGCCCGCTATTCGCAGGTGCCAGAGCAAAACACACAAAGTTTACCCTTTAGTACCGCGATGGAAGCTATTTGGCGTGATTCGCAAATTGATACCAGCAACGTGCATTTAATTGCCACCCAACAAGCAAATCTGTGGCAAAACCAGTATCAAATCGGCTTTACCAAAGGCGGTGGTGGCTCAAAACAAGACTATACGTCGCAGTTTTCTGCAAATACAGCCTTTACTGTAGATACCCGCGAACATAAAAATATTATAGCTAACTACGACACCTCTCCACTAGATGCCTCACAATGGCAGCTCACAGAGGCGCGCAACGACAGCCAAGACTCGAACGATCAGGAGTTTTATTTACAAGGCGATTTTGAACGAGCTGTTGACCATTCAATTATTAGTGCCGTTAAGTTCGGAACTAAATACCGTGATCATCAGCGTGACTTTATCAGGTATCGCTCAGTAAATGGCGCTTATGATGGGTTAGTAAAACAACTAGATTGGACTTTAGCTGATTATCAAGGCACTTTCCCTAGCGGCTTTTTGACAAATATTGGCAGTCAAGACACGCTGAAAAAATATAGCTATGTAGATATCAGCAGATTATCAGACGACTTCAATAACATTAATTTTGAACAACAAGAAGAAAAAGCCAGCCGTTTTGATATTCAAGAGCGTACTTTAGCAGGTTATGTAAAATTAATGCTCGAAGGCCAAGACTACCGCGCCAACCTCGGAGTAAGAGTGGTTAATACACAACAAAACTCAGGCGCCTACAAGCGAATTGCAACCACACCACAACAAGAGCTGTTTATCTGGCAACAGCACGATAAAAATTACCTTGATATTTTACCCAGCGTAAATATCAACATAGACCTTTCTGAAAATTTAATCACCCGTATTAGTGCTGCTAGAGTCATGTCACGACCACAATACAATCATTTAATGCCCTCTACAAACTACAATGTCACGCAAGCACAAGGCCAAGGCGGTAACCCAGATTTAGATCCATACCGCGCTAATCAGTTTGATTTTAGCCTTGAATGGTATTTTGATGATGCAGCTTTACTTTCAATGGCGTTATTTAATAAAGACGTTGAATCCTTTGTCGAATTTAAGCGAGCTATCGAACAACATGAGAGCATCGACATGGCCATTGATCGGCCGATAAATGGCAGTGGTGGTACAATTCGAGGTGTAGAGCTCAGTTATCAGCAGGAATTATTTTATGGTGTAGGCTTAATTGCCAATTATACCTTTGTCGACGGCGATCGTACTGATAGCTTAACAGGACGAAAAAACTATGTACCTGGCACCTCAAAACACACCATAAACTTAACCAGTTATTATGATAATGATTGGCTCAGTGCTCGCCTTGCCTATAACTATCGGACTCAGTTTGCCACCGGTGTAGGTGAAGCTATGATGGACGATTTTGGTCAGCTTGACGGTAACCTCACATTTAAAGTGACAAATAGCCTCGATGTTGTACTTGAAGCAATCAACTTAACTAACTCAATCACCTATGTTTATGAACGTAACCAATACGCGCCAACGGGTATTTACGAAAATGGCCGACGCTTCTACTTTGGCATACGATATAGCCATTAATCTTTTCAGATTGCCTATTAAACGCATATTTTAGTTTTACAGGTACATCCTGATATACTGCATTGATAATTAAAAACAAGCGAAGGAAATTTTCATGTTAAAAACTAGTTTAGCATTGGCAATTGGGCTTTCAAGCTCTCTTGCGATTGCAGCAACGCCTCTTACAGTTGAAGACATTCCAAAAATTCAATCAGTAATACAAACAAGCGTTAGTCCTGATGGCGACAGCGTTGCATTTACTCGTTCTGTACCTCGTGAGCTTTATGTTGATGAAAATGGCAGTAATTACAGTGAACTTTATGTTGTCGATGATGAAGGTGTTGAGCGCCCTTTCATTACAGGCTCTGTCAGCATTAAAAGCATTCAATGGTCAAACGACAGCAAAACCATCTATTTCTTAGCTAAACTAAAAGACGATAAGTTCACTGCATTGTACCAAATTCCGGTTGATGGTGGCCAAGCACAAAAAGTGTTGTCATTAAAAGGCACGTCTATTTCAAGCTATCAGCTTAGCCCTGATAATAATCAGTTAGCCATTTTAGCGATGCCTGCTGCCGATAAGTCTGATAAAGAACTAAAAAAACTGGGCTTTAAAGCTGAAGTCTATGAGCTTGGTTTAAAAAACAAGCAGCTGTTTATTGTTGATTTGGCAAAAGCCGACAAACCACTCACCCCGAATGCTCTAAACGTAGAGAACTACGTGAGTGATGTTAACTGGGCTGCAAATGGTGAAAAGCTCTTAGTTAAAACACAGCCGACTGCTTTAATTGATGATAAATACACAAAATCAATGTGGCATTTATTTGATATTGCCAGTAACCAAGTGACTCTATCGTTTAAAACAGAAGGTAAGCTCGGCGATGCAGAACTCTCACATGACGGTAAATACATTGCCATTTTAGGTGCAGAGGATAAACACGACCCGGCAACTGGGCGTTTATATATTGCCGATACTAAAACAGCCAAAATTACTGAGTGGTTACCTAATTTTATGGGCCATGTTGCTGATATTGAATGGTCGAATAAACGTAACACCCTTAACTTTATCGCCAACGTGGGCACCGAAAGCTTCGTTGCAAGTATAAAAACCGGTTCAAATAAATATAAAAAGCTGGTTAAAGAAGGTAAGTTTATTGCATCTAATCTGAGTATTTCTGATTCAGATAAAACCATTGCACTTCGTGGTAATACAGCTAAGCACCCAAATGAAGTATTTATTGTACGCAGTAAAAAAGCCAAACGATTAACTGATTCAAACGAATGGTTTAACGATAAGCGTTTTGCAAAACAAGAGACTATATCTTTAAAAGCTCGTGATGGCGTTGAGATTGATGGTGTACTTGTATACCCACTTGATTACAGTGAAGGTACTCGCTACCCGTTAATTATGTCTGTTCATGGTGGTCCTGAAAGTCATGATAAGAATGGTTGGATAACGAATTACTCGCGCCCAGGTCAAATGGGGGCAGCACGTGGTTATGCAGTATTTTATCCTAACTACCGTGGTTCAACCGGTAAAGGGGTTGAATACTCTAAGCTTGGTCAAAACGACTATGCTGGTAAAGAGTTTGATGACTTGGTTGATTTTAAAAACCACCTTGTTGACATGGGCTTAGTAGATACTAAACGTGTAGGTATCACTGGTGGCTCTTATGGCGGTTATGCATCTGCGTGGGCAGCGACTAAACTGACTAAACATTTCGCTGCAAGTGTAATGTTTGTAGGCGTTACAAATCAGTTATCTAAATTTGGTACTACTGATATTTCAAATGAAATGAACCTAGTACATGCGCGTTCATATCCATGGGATAAATGGCAATGGTACTTAGAGCGCAGCCCAATATACTGGGCGGGGCAATCTGAGACCCCATTATTAATTATGCATGGTAAAGATGACCCTCGTGTACACCCTGCGCAATCAATGGAAATGTACCGCTACATGAAGGTACAAGGTAAAGATGTACGCTTAGTTTATTACCCTGGCGAAGGCCATGGGAATCGCAAAGTTGCTGCACAATACGATTACAGCTTACGTTTGATGCGCTGGATGGATAACTACTTAATTGACGGCAAAAAAGACATGCCTGAATTTGAAATTGACCATGCAGCTAAACTCAAAGCAGTAAAAGATGCTAATAAGTAATCGCTAAGCTTACTTATCCTAAGGCCAGCCACTGTGTTGGCCTTTTTCATTTAAGCCTGTAAATTTTACATTTCAACCTCCTTCCACCCATTAGTTGAAATCACCTTTTCATTATAAAACAGTATGTTAAAAACTGGCTTGTCACTTGCTTCTGTATTTTGTAAATGAGCAAAGCAAGGAAACATCATGAATATTTTTGAAGCACTACGTCACGATCACGATAAGCAACGTTCACTTGTCGATTCACTAATAGAAACACACGGTGATTCGCCAAAACGACAGAAACTAATGGACGACTTAAAAACCGAACTAGAAGAACATGCTAAATTTGAAGAGCGCTTTTTCTATAACCCATTAATGTGTGATGACTTAACTCAAGATAAAGCACGCCACAGCGTTGCTGAACATCATGATATTGATGAGTTAGTTGAAGAACTTGAGCAAACGGATATGAGTTCACCTGCATGGTTAGCGACAGCCAAAAAACTGCATCATATTGTGCATCACCACCTTGATGAAGAAGAGCAAGAGGTATTTCAATTGGCAGGTAAGGCGTTAACGCAACACCAGAAACAAGTGTTGGCTGAAAAATACAATAATGCTATGCATTAGTTAGCCCTTTTAAACAAAGCCGCGTATAACGCGGCTTTTGCTGTTTTTATTTTACAGTGAATTTTACATCTTGATCGCGTAATAAATAAAGCGCAAAACATGCAGCCCACATTGGCCATGCGGCAAAGAATAATAAGTTATTAAAGCCATCAATATATTGTGCATAAGAAGACAGTGTTGATGCGCCATGCATTAAAAATATCACCCCGTAGGTAATGCGCTTTTTAATACCCGCCATAAATGCAAAAACCAAAATCAGTTGCAACGCGCCCAATATATAAGCCACCGTGTCATTTGAACCACTAATGCCATAAAAGTGTTCAAAAATACGTGTGCTATGTCCGGGATTTACGAACTTATCTAGCGTCCACATTAACATCACTACAAATACGCCTAAACGTAATGAAAACAGAGACCACTCAAGGCGATTTTGAGTATCGGTTGTTAGTGCTTGTGTCATTATATATCCTTTGGGGTTTTTGCTATTAAAAACAACAAGACCGAAAAGCACCGCTTTTCTTACAAAAATAATTAAATAAAATTAACTACATATTTTTTGAAAGTATTTTTACACCTTGAGGGTCTCATTCAACGTATATATACACAAACCAACTCAAGCGAGGAGGTTGAGTATTAACTAATTACAGTGAGATGATTTTGAAATACGCATTTTTAGCACTCAGCATTTGTGTCAGCTTTGCAACATTAGCAAAAGCGAATAGCGATATAGAAGTGATACATGTTTCGGCAGATAAATTAAAAGCAAACCCGCTGTCGCCCAAGGATGCCTCAGTGAGTGGCCCTTTTGGTGATGATCTTGCTTTGATTGATATAGCCAGAGCAATCACACCTATTAATAGTGATATGATTGAGCAACTCAATATCTCTACACTGCAAGATATATTAGCGGTAACACCAAATAGCTATGCAGCTAGTGGCTTTGGAGCTTCAAGTTTGCCTACTCTTCGCGGCCAATTGGGTGAACTTTATCAAGATGGTGTACGCAGACAAGCAGGTAATAATGGATTCGGTATACCCGTGTCATTCAATGCAATTGAACAAATTGATGTTGTCAAAGGTGCTCCCCCTGTTTTATTTGGCAGTAGCCAACGTAATGGTGGTTTCGTCAATTTACATTCAAAAACACCTAACATTCAATCATCACAAGGGAAAGTTGTTCTTTCTGCAGGACGTTGGGACCAATACAGTGCTCAAGTCGATTACTCGGCCCCCATTGTTGAAGGTGAAAGCGGTTTTAGAGTCAGCGCAGAGCACATAGATAATGGTAGTTATTACGATTATTCTGGCTATGAAAGTGACAGCCTATTTGCTGCTTTACGCTTTTTACCTGATGATAAAACCAGTTGGGATCTTAACTTTGAATTATACCAAGTAGATTATACCGATAACGCTGGCATAAACCGCCCAACGCAAGCATTGATTGATGATGGCCTGTATATTACCGGACAAGGCGTACAACCCAATGGCAGTACAATCGCAGGTGCTAATGCTGTTGTGTCTCCAACGGGGCAAGTTGTTATACCACGAAGCCAAGTGTTAACCGACCCTGATAATATTAATAATGCGACGACGTATTTACTGCACAGCACCTACAAACGCCAATTAAATGATAAAACATCAATTAAAAACATTACCTATTTTCAACACCTCCAACGAGAAGGTATTGCGCAAAACAGTTTTGTCGAAATTATAGATGGTGCAGACACGGCGCAGAACAGGACCGAGTTAAATTATCAGTGGGATCAAGATCAGAGCACTATTTTTGCATTTGATGTTCGCTACAACAAAGTCAAAGGCTATAGTCAATTTACCACCGAGGCAGACTTACCCATTGATTTAACAGGCCCAATTGAAAACCGTCGTATCCCTTTAACTGAGGAACAACAAGCGCGTTTAGTTGAGCTTCGCCCAGGTGTGTTTGTCTCCCCAGGCGGCCAGTATGATTTAAATAACGATGGCCGTGGCGACTTTTCACTATCAGATACAACTAATTCCACCAGCTGGCAAACCGGCATAGCCATACAGCATGATAGCCGATGGACTAACACTCTAAGCACCAATGTAGGTTACCGTCTTGATTATTATGATGTTAAAGCAAGTGATCCTATTGCACCACTAGGACAGGTTGCTGCAAGCGACACAATTGATGAAATTTTACATTCTGCTCAAGCAAGTATTAATTATAAACTTACCCCAGAACTGACCAGTTATATTACAGCAAGCTATAACCAAGCTACCTCTAATAGTATGGCTGGAGGCACAGTACTTGGTAGCGATAACAAAATTAGTGATCAAAATTTTGCCACCGACAACACCCTTGCTGAAGTCGGATTAAAGTACTCTCCCGATGATAGCGCTTGGTACATTGATGGCGCACTATTTAATCAACGCCGTAGCTTACGCAACCGCGACGGTAGTAATACCGGTATTCGGACTCAAGGGTTTGAAGCACAGGCTTTTTACGATACAGCTGCTTATTGGTTTAGCGTAGGCTATAGTTACATTGATGCACGCTATGACAATTCGGCCAGTAGCCAAGATTCTAGCCAAGTGGCCGATGCATTTGATAACTCGCGACCTGATATTATAAATGGTACATCAATAGGTGCACCTAACTTTGCATCTTTTGCGCCTTCAACACAGCGCGTACAGGGCATTCCAGAGCAGTCTGTTAGTTTTAATGGTGGGGTTTCAATTACCGATAATTGGGATGTCGGCCTTGGAGGCATATACACAAAGAGTTACCCATTGGATTATTTAGCAACAGTTTATATACGCGATCAATATACATTAAACGTAAATAGCCGTTATTCATTTAATGAGCAAACATCATTACGTTTGGATATTTCTAATGTAACCAATCAAGATAATTGGCGTCCGGTATTTGAAGGCGGTTATTTTGGTTCAACCTTGGTTTATCCCGAGTTACCGATTCATGCAAAACTTACATTTCAACATAACTTTTAAAAGCGAGTGCACATGTTAAAGAAATTATTACTACTTATTATAGCCTTGCTTGCTGTAGGGTTATTTTTTCATTTTGATTTACACCAATTACTTACCTTAGATGGCCTAAAAGGTTCAATGGAGCAATTTAGTCAATGGCGAGAACAATCTCCTTTGCTCGTTATCGGCGGCTTTTTCTTATTATACGTCGCGGTCACTGCCCTATCATTACCAGGCGCTGCAATTTTAACTTTAGCTGCGGGCGCTTTATTTGGCTTGGTTGAAGGCCTACTCGTTGCTTCATTTGCCTCAACACTTGGCGCGACTCTAGCATTTTTAGTATCTCGTTACTTATTACGAGATACAGTAAAAAAACGCTTCCCTGAGCGTCTGGATGCCATTGATAAGGGCGTTGAAAAAGAAGGCGGCTTTTACTTATTCACATTGCGACTCGTGCCTGTCTTCCCATTTTTCTTAATCAATTTATTAATGGGTGTTACAGCTATTAAAGCATGGACATTTTACTGGGTAAGCCAACTAGGTATGTTGGCAGGTACTTTTGTATATGTTAATGCGGGTACACAGCTAGCACAAATAGACAGTTTGTCGGGCATTTTGTCTCTGAATCTTATTTTATCTTTTGCATTATTGGGTATCTTTCCTTTTATCGCTAAAGCAATTATTAACTCTCTAAAAAAACGTAAAGTTTATAAAAACTATAACAAGCCAAAACAGTTTGACCGTAACATGATAGTTATCGGCGGTGGTGCAGGTGGTTTAGTAACCAGTTATATTGCAGCAGCAGTTAAAGCAAAGGTTACCCTAATTGAAGCCGGTGAAATGGGTGGTGACTGTTTAAACTATGGTTGTGTGCCAAGTAAAGCGATTATTAAAAGCGCTAAAGTCGCTGAACAATTTAAACATGCAGATAAGTATGGCTTAGAAAGTAGCACTGCAGAGTTTTCATTCAAAAAAGTGATGGCCCGCGTACATCAGGTAATTGCTGATATCGCCCCGCACGACAGTGTTGAGCGCTATACAAAATTAGGTGTTGAAGTACTTAAAGGCTACGCCAAAATAGTTGACCCATGGACCGTCGAAATTAAACTAAATGACGGTGGTACACAAACGTTAACAGCTAAGACCATTGTTATTGCGACAGGCGCACGTCCATTCGTACCACCACTTCCTGGTATAGAAGAAACTGGCTATGTCACTAGCGATACATTGTGGAGCAAATTTGCTGAACTAGATCACGCTCCAAAAAAATTAGTCGTACTGGGCGGTGGCCCAATTGGCTCAGAGCTTGCGCAAAGTTTTTCTAGATTAGGCTCATCGGTTACACAAATCGAAATGGCTGATCGTATTATGATTAAAGAAGATCTAGAGGTCTCTGAATTTGCTACTCGTGCACTCAAAGCCAGTGGCGTAAATGTATTAACTAATCATCAAGCGCTGCGTTGTGAAGCTCGCGATGGTAAAAAGTACATAGTTGTTAAACACCAAGAGCAAGAGCTTGAAATTGAATACGACGAACTGCTATGCGCCGTAGGCCGTAGTGCTCGCTTAAAAGGCTATGGGCTTGAAGAGTTAGGGATAGAAACTAACCGTACCATTGTTACTAACGAATACTTAGAAACCCTTTACCCGAACATTTTTGCCGCAGGTGACATTGTAGGGCCTTACCAGTTTACTCATGTTGCAGCACATCAAGGCTGGTACGCTGCTGTTAACGGTTTATTTGGCAACCTGAAAAAATTCAAAGTCGATTACCGTGTGATCCCATGGACGACATTTATTGACCCAGAAGTTGCACGAGTCGGTCTAAATGAACAAGATGCGATTGATCAAGGCATAGATTACGAAATAACCCGTTTTGAATTTGAAGAGCTTGACCGAGCAATCACAGAAAGTGCAACCCAAGGTTTCATCAAGGTGATTACCCCTAAAGGAAAAGATAAAATACTCGGTGTCACTGTGGTTTCGGAGCATGCAGGCGACCTAATAGCTGAATTTGTGTTAGCAATGAAACACGGCTTAGGCCTTAATAAAATACTCGGTACTATTCATAGCTACCCAACATGGGCTGAGGGTAATAAATATGCAGCAGGTGAATGGAAACGTGCGCACGCACCACAAACCGTTCTCAATTGGCTTGAAAAATACCACACGTGGCGTAGAGGCTAATATGCGCTTAGTGTATAGCTCAGTTATACTGTGGAGCGCTGCACTGGCATTATTTGTCAGTTCAGCGTTTGCTGCTGCATCAGCTAATGACTCAATTCACCAACCATGGCAGCAACTACTCAACAATAATGTAAAAAACATAAATAACGGCGTCAGTAGTCAGGCTAATTACGCAGGATTTAAAGCTGAACAGGCAAAGTTGCAGGCTTACTTAAATACATTATCTCAAGTAGAAAAGAGCGACTTTGACAGTTGGAATAATACGACCCAATTAGCCTTTTTGATTAATGCATACAATGCTTGGACCGTTGAATTTATACTAAGTGAATACCCAAATATAGACTCTATTAAAGAGCTGGGCAGCTTTTTTAGTTCACCTTGGAGTAAAGAGTTTATACCGTTATTAGGTGAGATTCGCAGCTTAGATAATATTGAACATACTTTGATCAGAGGTGAGAATAAGTATAACGAACCGCGTATTCATTTTGCAGTTAACTGTGCAAGCATCAGTTGTCCGGCTTTACGAGCCCAAGCTTATAATGCGCCTGAGTTAAACAAACAACTTGAGCAACAAACAACGCTCTTTTTAGCTGATAAAACACGCAACTACGCTGATGGGAATACTCTGTATCTTTCATCAATCTTTAAATGGTATCAAGATGACTTTGAAAAAGGCTTTGCTGATTCACATTCTTTAGCCACCTTTATTTTATTATATTCAGATGCGCTAAACTTAAATGCAGAGCAACAACAGCTATTAAAAAATAATGCAATGAAAATAGAGTTTTTAGATTACGATTGGGCACTGAATGATATTCAGTAAATGTAACCCCTTTAACTGTCAAAAGAGTCGTTTTCGGGCCATTATTTTAATGCTATTAGCCATTTCATGGATACCGACTGGATCAGCTTCAGACTGGCAAGAAGTTGTTAAAAAAGGTGAAAATGGCACTGTGTATTTTCATGCTTGGGGTGGCGACCCACAAATTAATAAATACATTGAGTGGCTAGCTGATCAAGTAAAGCAAAAACACAACATTGACTTACACCACATAAAACTCACTGACACCAGCGAAGCGGTCAGTCGTGTACTTGCAGAAAAATCTGCGGGAAATCATCATAACGGTAAAGTAGATCTTATTTGGATCAATGGAGCTAATTTTGCAGCCATGGCTCAACATGGTTTATTAACACCAAACTGGGCGGAGCAGCTACCAAACTTTGCGTTAACAAACCCAATAAAAAACCCAGCCGTTACCTTAGACTTTGGCGTGCCTACTCATGGTATGGAATCTCCATGGGGGCAAGCAGCCCTGACATTTTATTATGATAGCCAAGCGACTCAAAGTCCTCCATATACATTACAAGATTTACTTTCTTGGAGCGCAAAAAACAGCGGCCGCTTTACTTATCCAAAACCGCCTGATTTTATCGGGGTGAGTTTTCTAAAATATGCCTTGATTAGCTTAACTCCGAAAGATAAACAGCACTTACTCTATCAAGCAGCCACTAAAGAAACAGCCGCTATAATATTGCCCAAACTATGGCACTATTTAGATGCTTTACACCCAAATTTATGGCGCAAAGGCCGCTTTTTTGTCTCTAATAGCACAGCACTTCGGCGCTTAATGGGTGACACTGAATTAAGCTTAGCATTAACGTTTTCTGCAGCAGAAGTACCAGCTGCGGTAGAACGTTACGATTTACCCACGAGTATTCGCAGCTATGCCATGCACGATGGTAGCCTCAGTAACATTCACTTTGTAGCTATCCCCTATAATGCGACTCAGCATAATAGCGCCAAGATTGTCGCTAACTTTATGTTAAGTGTACCGGCGCAAGCTAAGAAGCAACAACCCTCGGTATGGGGTGATCAAACCGTACTTGACCTTACCACACTCAGTACGGAACAAGCGGCGCTATTTAATCAAACAACCGCACACCCAAGTAGCTTAACAGTGAGCTCTAAAAGCCCTTCTCTAGCCGAGCCTCACCCAAGTTGGGTGGCATTAATAAACCAACAATGGTTGATGCGATATGGGGCAAAAAGTACCATGCAGAAGGTAAATTAATGATCAAATCCCGTGATTTTTTTACTCAAGCTGTGTTGCTATCTCCCAAATTACTCATGGCTTTACTGATTCTACCTGTTTTAGGTGGCCTTGTTGGCGTGTTATTACCCGCGTTCGGTTATATCCCTGCACTCAATAAAATGAGCTTTTCACTAGAAGGCTTTACTGCACTTTTTAACACCCCAGGGTTTTGCCAGATGGTGCTGCTGAGCATATCTAGTGCACTGGCTAGTACCTTACTTGCCTTTGTAATCACTACATTGATACTTGCTTGTTATTTTAATAGCCCTTGGCTTTATCGAATTCAGCGCTTATTAGGGCCTATTTTAGTCATACCACATGCTGCAGCAGCTATTGCTATTAGTTTTTTAATCACTCCCTCAGGAATGATATCACGGCTATTTTCACCTTGGCTCACTGCTTGGCAAACCCCACCAGATTGGCTATTGCCGCATGACTCATGGGGTATTAGTATGATTTTAGGCCTGACATTAAAAGAGTTACCTTTTTTATTATTGATGGCACTCGGTGCTTTATCACAAGCTGATTTAGGCGCTAAATTACGTGCCCAACATAAAATAGCCATGAGCTTGGGTTATTGCCCAATGACGGCTTTTTTTAAAGTTGTACTACCTAACTTGTATCCTTTTTTACGGTTACCTTTACTCGCCGTTTTGGCTTATGCCAGTGCAAATGTTGAGATACCACTCATCTTAGGGCCTAATGCGCCTCCTACTCTCGCAGTGGCAATAATGCACTGGTTTAACGATGTGGACTTAACGTTACGAATAAAAGCCTCTGCAGGCGCTATAATTCAATTGGTATTGACCGTTATTTTATTAGTTTCTTGGTGGTTACTTGAAAAGTTAACCAAGCGCATCAGCCAAACAAGCATTATTAATGGTAAACGTGATTACGCAGGCCATCTTGTTATGCGTTTTACCCATGCGACAACGTTCATTTTAATCAGCTGTGTTGTACTTTCGTTAGCTGGCCTTGTACTGTGGTCTTTTGCAGGGTATTGGCGTTTTCCAGCAAGTTTGCCAGATCAATTTGTGACTATGCATTGGCATAATGCACTAATGCAAATGCACACATCATTAATAAATACTCTTTTAATAGGCTTTGCAACCACATTTATTGCAATTATATTTGCTTTATTCACCCTAGAAGCAGAACAACAACGAGCACAAAGTTTGTCTCGCTTCGCAAGCTTAGTTATTTATTTACCAATGCTTATTCCAAGCATTGCGTTTTTATTTGGTTTAGTGTGGTTACAAGAACAAGTTAATAGCCAGCATGCATTATTCAATGTTATTTTTAGTCATTTGTTATTCGTTGTTCCCTATGTTTTTTTATCACTAGCCAGTAGCTATCGACGACTAGACCCACGTTTTGCTAATTTGGCAGCAAGTTTAGGCGCCACCCCAGCGAGTGTATTTTGGCGAGTAAAACTACCTATGCTGATAAGCCCAATTTGTATTGCTTTTGCTCTTGGATTGGCGATTAGTTTTAGTCAATATCTACCCACTTTATTGAATGGCGGTGGACGAATTAACACAATAACAACTGAAGCGGTTACATTAGCAAGTGGTGCCAGCAGACGGGTCAGCTCTGTCTATGCATTAATGCAGATGCTGTTGCCTGCACTTGCTTTTGCACTGGCCTGGTTTATCCCTAAACTCCTAAATAAATATCAACATAAGGCGTAAGATGAACTCTTTATTAGCTATTAAGCAACTTACTATCTGGCGTCAGCAAACCCAACTGATCAGTATTGATGAGTCTATACAAGGAGGAGAAATCCTCAGTATTATGGGCCCGTCAGGCAGTGGAAAATCAACGCTATTGAATTGGCTTACTGGCATGTTGCCTCATCAGTTTCGCGCTCAAGGTAGCTTATTTTTAAATCAACAAGACATCACTCAGATCCCAAGCCACCAACGCCATATTGGCTTGTTATACCAAGACCCTTTGTTATTTCCGCATTTGACGGTTGCTGGCAATATTGCTTTTGCAATGCCAAATGGGGTTAAAAAACACCGTGCTGATAAAATATCTCACGCCCTTGAGCAAGTTGGTTTAGGTGGCCTAGAGCAGCGTAACCCAGCCAATTTATCTGGCGGACAACAAGCTCGAGTAGCATTATTACGTGTTTTATTAAGTGAGCCTAAAGCTATCTTACTGGATGAGCCTTTTAGTAAGCTCGACAGTCAACTACGCCAAGAAACTCGCCAACTAGTGTTTAATCAAATACGAGAGCACCAATTGCCCGCAATAATGGTCACCCACGATCAGAGTGATACAGATGCCGCCAATGGTAAAGTTATTAATTTAAGCTCACAGGAAAACACCTATGCTTGATAAATATATCACCCCAGTAATCAAACCACTGTTACTGCCTGTGGTTATGTTTCTAGACAAACAAAAAATAACCCCAGATCAACTGACAGTGATTGGCTTTATTATTGGTCTACTCGCAGTGCCATTATTAGCATTTGAATTATGGTACGGTGCGCTCATCGCCATTGCTATTAACCGTATTTTTGATGGCCTTGATGGCGCTTTGGCTCGTTACAGTAAACAAAGCTCAAGTGCTGGCGGCTTTTTAGATATTACCTTAGATTTTTTGTTTTACGCCGCAATCCCTCTTGGCTTTATATTGGCAAACCCTACACAAAATGCCATAGCGGGAGCGATTCTATTAGCAGCCTTTATTGGCACTGGTTCGAGCTTTTTAGCCTTCGCCATTGCCGCCGAGAAGTTTAAACTCGAAAAGCCACAGTTTAAATATAAAAGCTTTTATTATTTGAACGGCCTCACTGAAGGCACTGAGACCATTGCACTGTTTATAGCTTTATGTATCTGGCCGCAGTACTTTGCGCTATTAGCCAGCTTATTTGCTTTTGCCTGCGCAATAACAATAGTAACACGTATCTACGGTGGCTATTTGACACTTAAACAACAAGAATCGACTCTCAATGAATAATGAACTGTTTTGGCGCTTAGGGTGTTTTATAAGCATTTTGGTGATCATGATGTTACTTGAATGGCAAGCCCCAGCTCGTAAGGCTCGTATTGCGCCAAAGCATCGCTGGCTTGGCAATTTTGGTTTAGTGTTTATCTCCTCTGTTGTCGCTAGATTAACAATACCTATCGGCTTAACTGCGCTTGCAATTTATAATGAAGAGCAAGGAATTGGCTTATTTAACTTCCTCAATCTTCCTTCATGGTTAATCGTGATCTTGTCTATTTTGCTATTAGATCTATTAATTTATTGGCAACATCGATTGTTTCACCAAGTCCCGTTACTGTGGCGTTTACACCGAGTGCACCATGCTGACAGTCATGTAGACTCAAGCACTGGCTTACGCTTTCATCCATTTGAAATAGTATTAAGTATATTGATTAAACTAATTGCGGTGACTGCATTAGGTGCTCCCGCAATTGCCGTGCTCATATTTGAGATTGCCCTCAATGGTTTTGCTTTGTTTAATCATGCCAATATTCGCTTGCCAAAAAGTATTGAACAACCACTTAGGCTGTTTATCATTACGCAGCAGTTACACCGGATCCACCATAGTCAAAAACCCAGTGAGACAAACAGTAATTATGGTTTTAGTGTTGTATGGTGGGATAAACTATTTAATAGTTATAAGGCAACCGCGCGGTTATCTGATAATGATTTACAAATTGGCCTAAAGCAGTATCCTGCAACGAATAAAAATACTCGTGTATTAACCTTATTACTGATGCCATTTAAAAATAATAGATAATTGCGCCCTAGTATGCTCGGTACTGTTGTGTTTAACTGTATAAGTCAAAAGAATTTAAAACTTGAGACATAAAACTTAAGTAAAAATACAAAGGAGTTTAATAGTGGACAAGGTATGGCTATTAAGCCTATTTCTATTGGTTAGTGTCAATACGCACAGCCAACAAGCAAATGACAAATCAAATGCTAAACTAAGCTATAATGCGCAGTTAACAAACTATAAGTACGATTTTACTCCCCTATTTTTTGATATTGAATCCCAGCAACACTCATTAAAAATGGCCTATATTTATTTACCAGCCAAAGGTAACAAGCCTGTTGTAACACTGATGCATGGTAAAAACTTTAATGCTCATTATTGGACATCAACCGCGCAGCTTTTACAAAAATTTGGCTATGGGGTATTAATGCCTGATCAAATTGGTTTTGGTAAATCATCTAAGCCAAAAAATTACCAATTCTCGTTTGCAGCGCTTGCTAATCACACCCACGCCTTAATGGCCTCTCTTAATATAAAGAGCTCAATTGTTTTAGGTCACTCAATGGGTGGCATGCTTGCGAGTCGATTTGCTTTGATGTATCCAGACATGACTGAAAAACTCATTCTAATGAACCCTATCGGTCTTGAAAACTACCTGCAATATGTACAATACAAAGACACTGATTTTTTCTATAAAAATGAATTAGCTAAAACTCCTGAGGGAGTTAAACAGTATCAGCAAAAGAATTACTATGATGGTAAATGGAATAGCCAATTCGAATCACTTACTCACTTTATTACTGGCCAAATTCAAGGCCCAGATCAAAAGCAAATTGCATGGGTCAACGCAAAAACCTACGATATGATTTTTACCCAACCAGTAATCACCGAGTTTGCTAACCTCACAATGCCCGTGAAGCTTATAATTGGTACACGCGACAGAACAGGTCCAGGCCGAAACTGGAAAAAGCAAGGTGTTGACTATGAACTTGGCCGCTACGATAAGCTAGGTAAATCAGCCGCAGCGTTAATTCCAAATTCAGAGCTATTTGAACTGGATAATATCGGTCACCTACCGCATATTGAAGACTTTGATCGCTTTAAAAAGGTGTTTATAAAAGCGTTGGAAGGTAAATAATTGAAAGTTAAATCTAGTAACTCTCGTCATCGCTGAATACGTTGACAGAGAGTTCTTCATCCATCGTTTCAAAAACTAAAAAATTAATCGGCTTACAGCAAACCTGGCAGTCTTCAATATATTGTTGATCTACGTCAGCGGGGTCGAGTAGTACTTCGATATGCTCACCACAATAAGGGCATGCGATGGTTTTTTCTGTTAATTGATTCATCGGTTAAAACTTCCTCTATTAATTTACAAGCCTGTATTGAAAAGATACTCCGTATATTTATCTCTACACTCTACTTTATAGCAATGGCAGAGCTTCATAGCTAGGTACGTTGTTGAAACTTTTTGCCCATGTCGCACAACTACCCACATAGATTTTAGCCGTTGGCTGAATTGTAACTGCGCTATCCAGGCTACCAGCAGGAACCACAATACAATTCATTTTCTCAACTCTTGTTGGAAGTGCAGACCCACAGTTTTGACAAAAGCTTCTGCTGTGTAATGTGTTAGCATGCTGGTAATTTTTAACTTCAGCTTCGCCTTGTATCCAGTTAAGTGTTGCTGCAGATGCAAACAAATTTGCAGCATGTGCTGAACCTGAATCTTTTCGGCAATGACCGCAATAACAGAGGAAGAATGAGTGAAAATCGCCATAAAGCTCATACTTCACGCAGCCACATAAACACGAGCCTAAATGTTGCTTACCCATAGAGCCTGATTTATGAAGTGCCATACTTATTATCCTTAGCGTCATATTACTTGTTATAGAATAGCTATAATATTAACAGCACTTATTGTAAAGTGCTGTTAATTTGCTCAAGTAAGGCTGCTGTTGTCCATTCAAGTCCATAATATGGAATATCAGGCTGATAATAGAATCCTTTTTCACGGGGTCTGTCTACGTATACTTTATTAGGAATAATCACCTTGCTCAACCCAGAAGGTGTATCAACTAACCTGACTTCCATATAAGTAGAGTCTGAACTACTTGGCGCGCCAAAAAGCTCTGTATTTGAAAACAGCTTAAAAGTATCAACAGCATCCAGGCAGGCGCTACCGCACTGCCCTGGTACAATCACCATCGCTTTATTTTGAAAAGCGCTACTTGTTACTTCATCTAAACGGTGCTCAGGTGGCTGATTATGCTCAACGTAAAACGCATTTCCCTCATGTAACGATAGTTGCATGCCTGCAGACACTTCTTTTACCATTTGGTACATTTCTGGTTGGTCTTTTAAAATTCCCTTTAATGACTCCACATATTCGGTATTATCTTTTGATGCGCGCCACCAAACTTGAGTTTTTGCGTTCGCTTTTTCTCTACGATAACTAACGATTTTTTGCCCCCATAACTGCTCTGCAACTTTTAGACTCCAAAAAGAAGATCCCCCTTGGTTATGGCGAAGATCAAGAACTACCGCTTTGGCCGTTAATAACTGGGCGCGCTGCTTTGCTAAATCGGCAAATAGTTTTCGGTAATCAACCTGTTGTTGCTCATTGGGTGAAAATGTTGGCATTGCAATCCAAGCGATATCCTTATTTGCCCAATGAAGACCGATAGGGAGCTCATCCCCATTAAAAGCATTCGCAAGGTACTCGCGAACGTTTTGTGGGCGAACAGACCACTTAAGTTGCACACTATAAGTCGCTCCATTTACGTCGACAAAATCACAGCTTTTTATTTTAGGCAAAAATGGGTTTCCATCATCAATAAGCAATCGCCGGCCTTGATTCCACCAGTGCCCAGGCTGCTCAACCTGCCCATGAAATGTAAAAATGGTTTTGCGCATTAAAGGCTCAACCGGGGTGTTATTACAGCGTATTACTTTGTCACCTTTAGTAATTTGATTATGCTCGCTGTAATACACTTTTAAGCCATCACCTCGCCATACTGCCGCAAACCCAGGCCAGCGCCTTGGCAACTTAAATTTGTCAGGCAAAACGGCGACTGCACCGGCATGCCCATCCTGTAAAACCGTATTAAAACGTGCAATTGCAGCTGCATAGGCCTGAGGCGTTGTTACTTGTTTAGCGAGTTCCAGGGCTTGATATTTAGCACTATCGAGTAACTCTGGAAAATCAAGGTTGAGCTTGTCAAACATACCCGGGTGATTCGCTGCTGTTTGCGCGTAGGCATATTGAATATCTTGCTCTGTTACAGCTTGCCACTGCGATGCAGTTAGCGGAAAATTCGCCATAGAGCTGCCCTCATCGCCTTGTGCATAAACATGGGCTGCTAGTAAAGACATAGCGATCACTAGTAGCTTAGGAGACGATTTAATCACCTTTTTCATACAAATCCTTTTTAATTATTATATTTTACTGATACCTAAGTAAACCAAACTAAGCTCTAAATGTAACTAGTTTATATACAAAAAAGCGCAGCCAGTAGCCACGCTTTGCATTACTTAATTAAATTACAGCTTCGCTTAAACCGCGTTTAAAAAAAGCCGAGTGGATCTTCGCTGTAGCTAACCAACAAATTTTTAGTTTGCTGGTAATGATCTAAAGCGAGTTTGTGGGTTTCACGGCCAATGCCTGATTTTTTATAGCCACCAAATGCCGCATGAGCTGGATACATGTGGTAACAGTTAGTCCACACACGGCCGGCCTCTATCTTACGGCCAAAGTGATAAGCGCGATTCATATTACGGCTCCATACACCTGCACCTAAACCAAACTCAGAGCTGTTAGCAAGTTCAAGCGCTTCTGCTTCATCTTTAAAGGTCGACATTGAAATAACTGGGCCAAAAATTTCTTCTTGGAAAACTCGCATATCGTTAGTACCTTTGAGTAAAGTAGGTTGAATGTAATAACCGCCATTTAGCTCATCACTTAATTGCTCAACATTACCTCCCGTGAGTACTTCTGCCCCTTCTTTTTTACCAATTTCAATATAACTAAGTATTTTATCAAACTGAGCCTGTGACGCCTGCGCGCCCACCATAGTTTCACTATCAAGCGGGTTGCCACGCTTTATTTGTAAAGTGCGCTGTAAAATACGTTCAATAAACTGCTCATATATGTCTTCTTGAATAAACAAGCGCGACGGACACGTGCACACCTCACCTTGGTTAAAGTAAGCAAGTACAGCCCCTTCAATCGCTTTGCTTAAAAATGAGTCGTCCTTATCCATTACATCATTAAAGAAGATGTTGGGAGACTTACCCCCAAGCTCAACAGTGGATGGAATAATGTTATCAGCTGCACATTTTAGAATATGCGAGCCAACTGGCGTCGAGCCAGTAAAGGCAATTTTAGCAATACGAGTACTGGTAGCCAGTGCTTCGCCGGCTTCTTTACCAAAGCCATTAACCACATTTAAAACCCCAGCAGGTAGTAAGTCCCCAATAATTTCCATCAATACTAAAATGGAGGCTGGAGTTTGCTCCGCGGGTTTTAGAATCACACAGTTTCCCGCGGCAAGGGCGGGTGCGAGCTTCCAAGCAGCCATTAAAATTGGGAAGTTCCAAGGGATTATTTGCCCTACTACGCCCAGTGGCTCGTGAAAATGATAGGCAACGGTGGTTTCGTCTATCTCACCTATTGTCCCTTCTTGGGCGCGAATACAACCAGCAAAATAACGAAAGTGATCTGCTGCCAGCGGAATATCGGCCGCTAAGGTCTCGCGAATTGCTTTACCGTTATCCCAAGTTTCAGCCACAGCAAGTAGCTCTAAGTTTTGTTCAATACGATCAGCAATTTTTAATAAAATGTTGCTACGCTCTGTGACTGAAGCTGTGCCCCATGCCGCTTTTGCTTCGTGGGCTTTATCAAGTGCAAGCTCAATATCCGCTTTATCTGAGCGCGGTATTTTACAAAATACTTTACCGTTCACAGGGCTTATATTGTCAAAGTATTGGCCATTAACAGGTTCAAGCCATTGCCCACCAATATAATTACCATACTGAGATTTAAAGTTAATGAGTGCACCGTCACTGCCTGGATTTGTATAGATCATTGTGTGTGTCCTATATTCAAGTTGTTGTTTATTTACTAAGTTCAAGCGGGGAATTATTGGTTATTTATCCGCCATTTATTGACATTAGCGCATAACAGGCATACAAACTTGATTACCTGTCCAAAAAACGTGTCTGTGTGTCCAGACTTACAAGTGAGGTAAAATGGAAGCTTATTTAACCAAAGAAAAGCTCACCAAACAGCGCCAAGCGGTTGACGTACTTATCGAAAACAAAGTTACTTTTGCCTCAGATAACGCACAGCTGAGTATTTACGATACCTATCAGGATGCACAAAAAGTGGCGCTGCACTCCAGCGAACTACTATTTTGCGGCATGATCAGCGGTAAAAAAATCATGCATGTTGGCGACAGTGACTACCACAAAGAGTTTTTACCACAGCAATCATTTGTATTAGCACCGGAGCAAGGTGTGTTGATTGATTTTCCAGAAGCGTCAATTAAGCAACCAACCACCTGTTTAGCGATTGAAATTAGCCGTGATAAAATTAGCCAAGTCGCTGATGCACTTAATCTGCAGCAACAAATTAGCAGTGATGATTTTTTTCAATACATCCCTAAACTTATCCATGCCGAGCATAATCAACAAACCCAACAGTTACTTGAGCGTATGATTGGCTTATTCAGTGAAAACGAGCAAGATCGTCATTATTTAATAGAGCTTTCAGTTAATGAATTAATTACTCGCTTACTACAACAACAAAGCCGCGATTTAATGCTCGCTAATTGCCATCAACCACAAATTAATTGCAGCCTTAACAACGCGCTGGAATACTTAGCAGAAAACCTAAATCAAACGCTCGATATTGATAAGTTATGCAAAATAGCCTGTATGAGCCGCAGTAAGTTTTATCAACAATTTAAACTCGCATTTGGACAAAGCCCTGCTACATACCAACAACAATTACGATTGAAAAAAGCAAGACAATTACTGCAATCAGGCCAACAAGTCAGTCAAATATGCTATGAACTAGGTTTTACCAATCCGAGTCACTTTAGCCGTTTATTTAAGCGAACGTTTGGCGTGCCACCTAAGCACTATAAGCATTAAAAATACAGTCCGGCAGTCTGATGCAGAATGTATCAGACTCAGATAAAACAACTTGGAGCTTCAACCTTGCTAACTTTATCTTCGCAAGCTTTACTGTTTTAAAATTAACTGTGACTATTACTTGTATGTACTCCCCTAAAAAGCGGATAATTGCAGCTAAATGAAAATACACTGATCAAGCCTGGCACAAACACTTTGCTGCCTTGCTTTTTAGTGCGCATGAAGGTGGACCAACTCAATGGAAATTAAAGTTAATTTTCTCGATAATCTTAGGTTAGAAGCTAAGTTTGACGATTTCTCAGTTATTGCGGATCAACCAATCCGTTACAAAGGCGATGGCTCTGCGCCAAGTCCATTTGACTATTTTTTAGCATCGTCGGCTTTATGTGCTGCGTACTTTATAAAAGTGTATTGTAATGCCCGTGATATATCGACCGACGGTATTCGTGTTGCGCAAAACAACATTGTTGATCCAGAAGATCGTTACAATCAAATTTTCCAAATTCAGGTGGAACTGCCTGAAAGCATTTCTGAAAAAGACCGTACCGGTATTTTGCGCTCAGTAGATCGTTGTACAGTTAAGCGTGTTATTCAAACTGCGCCTGAGTTTAAAATTGATGCAGTAGAAAGCCTCGATAACGATGCTGAGGCCATGTTAATGGCAAAACCAGAAGGTAGCGAAAATACCTTTATTCTAGGTAAAGACTTACCGCTTGAGCAAACTATTGCTGATATGACCGCGATTTTAGCCGATTTAGGGATGAAGATTGAAATTTCATCGTGGCGCAATATCGTACCAAACGTATGGTCGTTACATATTCGTGATGCCGCCTCGCCAATGTGTTTTACCAATGGTAAAGGTGCCACCAAAGAAAGCGCATTGTGCTCTGCCCTTGGCGAGTTTATCGAGCGCTTAAACTGTAACTTTTTCTATAATGATCAGTTCCTTGGTGAAGAAATTGCCAACAGTGAGTTTGTCCATTACCCAAATGAAAAATGGTTTACTCTTACCGATGACGATTCGCTACCTGAAGGTATTTTAGACGACTACACACTAAGCATATATAACCCTGAAGATGAGCTGTGTGGTTCGCACCTAATCGACACCAACTCAGGCAATGTTGAACGCGGCATTTGCTCTATCCCGTATGTGCGTCACTCTGACGGCGAAACCGTGTATTTTCCGTCAAACTTAATTGAAAATTTATTTTTAAGTAATGGTATGAGCGCCGGTAATAACTTTGCCGAAGCCAAAGTACAATGTTTATCAGAAATTTTTGAGCGCGCGGTTAAGCGCCAAATTATCGAGCAAGAAATTGTATTACCCGACGTACCTGAGTCGGTACTTGCTAAATACCCTGGCATAGTTGCCGGTATTAAAGGCTTGGAAGAACAAGGCTTTCCCGTTGTGGTAAAAGATGCCTCATTAGGTGGTCAATTTCCCGTGATGTGCGTTACCTTAATGAACCCAAAAACCGGCGGTGTGTTTGCTTCATTTGGTGCACACCCTAGCTTTGAAGTGGCCCTTGAGCGTAGCTTAACAGAGCTTTTACAAGGTCGCAGCTTTGAGGGGTTAAATGACGTACCCAAGCCTACTTTTAACAGTATGGCGGTGTCTGAGCCAGAAAACTTTGTTGAACACTTTATTGATTCAACCGGTAAAATTTCATGGCGTTTTTTCAGTGCTAACCACGATTATGACTTTGTAGAATGGGACTTCTCAGGCACTAATGAAGAAGAGACTGCAAGCTTATTTGGCATCCTAAAAGACTTAGGCAAAGAAGCCTACATAGCTGAATTTTCAGATATTGGCACCGCTTGTAGAATTTTAGTACCTGACTATTCAGAGGTTTACCCAGTAGAAGACTTAATTTGGGATAACACCAATAAAGCTCTTAAATACCGTGCTGACATTTTAAACCTACACAGTTTAGATGAAGATCAACTAGCCGATTTAGTTGAGCGACTTGAAGAAAGTCAATTGGATAACTACACAGATATTATCACCCTGATTGGCGTTGAGTTTGATGAAAACACAGTATGGGGCCAGCTAACAATTCTTGAGCTTAAATTACTTATTTACTTAGCATTAGGTGATTTAGAAGCAACAATGGAACTGGTTGAAACCTTCTTACAGTTTAACGATAACACCGTTGAACGCGGGTTATTTTACCAAGCAATGCATGCAACGCTAGAAGTTGCCTTAAGTGATGACCTGGAAATTGAAGACTATATTTACAGCTTTACGCGCATGTTTGGCCAAGAAGTAATGGATGCTGTGGTAGGTTCAATCAATGGCGATGTATTGTTCTACGGTTTAACACCTACCAACATGCAACTTGAAGGCTTAGAGCGCCATCAACGTTTAATTGACAGCTATAAAAAGCTACACGCCGCACGTGCTGCAAGAGCGAAATAAAACGTGTGAGCGTGAAATAAATTTGCGCTTACACTGACTATTAAATCCTATATATTTAAGCACCTAGCATTGGCAGGTGCTTTTTTATAGTATCAAGCCAGTACAAATCATTATAGCAATAGCATTGGTATAACGTTAATCATATCTATCCATGTCCTCGAGCAGATACGCTTAACGTTATCAATGTCTGAGCAAAGTACATTCCACGCCCTACTTACTTGTTCAACAATATCGTCATAACTTGCAAACGTAAGATTTGATAGCACTCTGTTTCTCATCCATGCCCATACTTGTTCAATCGGGTTCAGCTCGGGTGAGTAGGGAGGCAACGGTATCACCGACACATTTTTAATGTCTTGTGCAACATTACCCATATGCCAGCTTGCGTGATCAACGATGACCACTGCGTGCTCTCCACAGGGCGTCGCATCCGAAATGAGTTGTAAGTATTGCCTCATTATATCCTTACTCAATAAGGCGCTATAATTGCCTCTGTCTGACCTATTGCAGGGCAAACTGCACCAAAAATATGAGTTGATAGAAATTGTTGCTGCTTGACCACTCGAGGCCTGGAATTGTGATGTTCGTATTACGAAGGAAATTTTTTAAAGTCTTCTTGCGCCTGAACTGATTGCTTAGGGTGCTTCAAACGAGATGTAATCCATGACAAATTAAGTTCATGTAATAGACGATAAACATTATTTAGCTTGTACTGAACACCAAATGTATCGCAAATATACTCACGAATATCTTCACCGATTAATCGCCCCCCTTCATCTTTAACCGTATGTTTGCATACATAATCTTTGAGTTGCAGTTTTTGTTTTAGGGTTAAAGCGCAAGGGCGACTGGGCTATTTCTTAATGTCCAATGCTTCAATTCCATCGGCAAGATAAGCCGTCACCCACTCATTTACTAGGCGTCGACTAACGCCTGTCGCTTGTGCAACAGACGTACGGTTTTTAACTTTAAGAAATAGGCGAACAACTTAGTAACACGTTTTTAGTCACGCATCTCGGCTGTAGGGAAAATCTGGAATGTTGGACAATTTAAGTTCAGTAAGAATGACTGTATTTAGCTCTATTAGATCACAAAAAGCATAAGATTAAAATAGATCATCCATTAAATGTATTTGGTATAACAAATGCTACACTATCATTGTCTGTGGCGTTCTTTTATCTGTAGGTTTCGTGATACTCAACCCACGCTACGGCGGTCAGGTTGACGCTGTGCAACTCGCTAGCTTTACTCTCGCTAACTATTTCACTTTCCTGTAAACGTAAAAAAGCCCGACTCAATGAGTCGGGCTTTCTTGTATTTGGAGCCATGGTGCGCTACGCAGTAGGATGACCTACTTTCGCATTGACGGCTTAAAGCTGAGCGCTATACTTTATTCCAGACAGCAAAAAACCCGTCACATTGCTGTAACGGGTTTCTCTTATTTTAAGCCTGGCGATGACCTACTTTCACATAACAAATGCTACACTATCATCGGCGCTGTTTCGTTTCACTACTGAGTTCGGCATGGGGTCAGGTGGGTCCAAAACGCTATTGTCACCAAGCAAATTT
>NZ_JBMMUC010000016.1:0-136427 GCF_049257175.1 Pseudoalteromonas mucoides | reverse complement strand
GGTTAAGACGTTTTAATGGCATTGGTACAGACTACATTGAGAATTATTTAAGCTGGTTTAGGTTTATGGAAGATAACACTGAGTATTCAGATCAAACATGGATAAAAGAGGCATTATGATATGTATTTTCAATACCCACACTCAACTACAACACAGCCTATTATATCCAGTGTTTTTTAATGTTTGAATTTTATGACTCGCGCAAGAAAAAACCTCATTGATTTAGCAGCAACATCCTATTATCACTTATTCGTACGGTGCGTTAGACGTGCTTTTTTGTGTGGTGATGATAATTACACGGGTAAAAACTTTGATCACCGTCGAGAGTGGCTTATTAAGCGGATGAAGCTATTAAGTAGCGTGTTTGCTATAGAAATTGCAGCTTACGCGATTATGAGTAATCATTATCATCTCGTTGTGAATGTTAATAGGCGAGAAGCACTTGATTGGACTGATGATGAAATAATTGAACGTTGGTATCAACTTTATAACGGACATACATTGGTCGACCGCTATTTAAATGGTGAGCAATTAGATGAAACGAGTTTACGTTTCTTTAATGAGATAGTCGCAACATGGCGGGAAAGGCTTTACGATATAAGCTGGTATATGAAAAACCTCAATGAACACATCGCCCGTGAAGCCAATAAAGAAGACAACTGTACCGGCAAGTATTGGGAAGGGCGCCATAAGTCGCAAGCATTATTAGATGAAACTGCACTCCTCAGTTGTATGGCCTACGTTGATTTAAATCCTATTAGAGCCAACATAGCAGAGACGCTCGAAAACAGTGACTTCACCTCAATTAAAGAGCGTATAGTGCATTTTAAAGCCTTTAATGCAGACACGGCAAAACAGAGCAATCCACCAAAGCACAAAGACAATAATCAGCATGAAAGTCAGCCAACAGCACTAAAACCATTTGGTGGCAACCAGATTAAACACACGCTCCCCTTTGCTTTACTAGATTACATTGAATTACTTGATTGGAGTGGCCGTCATATTGTTTTAAAGAAAAAAGGGCATATAGATAACGCCACTCCCAGCGTACTGCTTACGTTGAATATAGAAGTGGCGCAATGGTTTGAATCAGTGCACCGTTTCAGGAAGCTGTACTCAAATTTTGCAGGTAGTAAACAACGATTAAAACAGCAGGCGGCAACCAATGATGTAAAATGGTACAAAGGAACGGGTTAACAGTTTTAATTAGATAAAGTGATTGAAAATAAGTGCTGAAATTCATGGATTAGCTGTATTAGTTTTGTACCGGTTATCGTTGCTGCATATGTTAAGTAATCTTAATAAATGGTAGTGTAAACAGCTTACAAGGTTCCGCTTCACAATTTTAGCAAGCTATTATCAGCTACTGAATGTAATGTTAGGGCTATAAGGATATCATCTATGAATTCACTCCTGTTGAAAGAAAAAATTGTTTTCAGTTTGTGCTGGTTACATGCATTTTAATTTTTAATTATAGGAGTGTATAAGTTCTTTAATCAAAGCATTTCCGGCCTGGAACTAATGAATATTTTCGCTGTATTTTTAATACTTATAGGTACCGGGTTAGCTCCCAGGATGTTTTTTACGCCTTTTAAAAAACTATTATCTGCATCATATAAACAAGAAGCTCTGATTAATATTAAGCTACAACAAAGTATAGTAGTAACAGGTGTTGTATTGGCTATTTTGTGTTTTACTTGGGATAAATTACTTTCACACAGTGCTTAAGCGGGACTAAAATGCTTGGCGGCTTGGTATTACAGAATCAGGTGAAACCATGAGGTAAATATGTTTTGAGTTAGCTTCTCATCAGATCGAGTTTGAGCGTCGGGTGTGCTCATAAACACCCTTTAAAGAAATATTAACTATGTCACTGTTCCCCCGATGATTGTCCAGCACTAAGCGCTTTAAATTATAAAACACCTTCCACTTTGTGAGCTGTGTTAATTTAAAATATGCCTGTCCTTTTTCTTTTTTTCGTCCCTGAAGATCAGCGAACCGATGATGAAAAGCTTTCTACAGGTTATAATGCAGTTACACAGAATCCGTTACAGGCTTATGAACTAATGATCATGGTAATAGGCAACTGCCAGATTTAATTGAATCCTTGCAATCAAGTCTGACAGATGTAAGTTAAAACTTATTTAAACTCATGATGTTTATTGGTTTAAAATTTTGTACTTAAGCCTAAAACAACAGTTCTTTCTTTTTCATAATAGCCAGCAAAGTTCGACTCATCTATTGCAAAATCTCGTCTATCTTCAGATGTGATATTATTGACTTCAAATGTTACATTTACATTTTCGGTCAAATCATATCCAAAATTTAGATTAACAATACTTTGAGCCTGGGTGAATAAAGGACTACCCGATACATTTTGATCACAGTTACCCGCTAAACAATTTAAATAATCATCACGGTAGCTATAAGTCAATCGAGCACCAAAGCCTGATTTTTCATAGTAGAGAATTGCATTGAAATTGTCTTTTGATGAACCCGGAAACCCAAATCCTTCATCACCTACATCCTTATCAAAACTTGAATCAACATACGTATAGTTAGCTTGTATACCTAACCCATCGAGTACGAAATCTAAAGGTTGGTTGCCACCAATTTCGAACCCAGCTAAATTACCGTCGGAATAATTTTCAAATTGTGATACGGGGATCAAACCTGCAGAGTTACCGTATTGCTCATACGATACTCTAGGGATGATAAAGTTGCTCACCATTTTTCTGAAGATACTAAATACGATTGCCCCATCGTTCTGTGTATAAAACTCAATAGTCGCATCAAAGTTGACTGAGCTCAATGGATCTAAGTTTGGATTCCCTTTAGAAACTGAGAGTGATTGACCCTGTTCATTTACAGAAATATTAGCTCTTGGGGCTAACTCTGATGGATCAGCCATCGTTAGTGTTTTAGAACCTGCAAGGCGAAAAACTACATCATCTGTAAATTTATAGCTTAGGTTAGCAGAGGGTAAAAGGTGTATATAATCATTTTTTATTTCTACTGGAGTTATTAAAGTACTAGAATCTGGTGGTAAATTGCCTGCAACAAGAGAGCCTGAAACTTCAGCACCTTTTGCTGTTGTTTTAACTTGCACAGCTCTTAAACCTACATTCCCCGACCAGTTATAATCAATATCAAAATTAGCCTGAGTGTAAAGTGCGAGTATCTTTTCTTTGAGTTGATAAGAAGAAGTAGGATCAACTGCTGGGACTAAACTTAAAGCCGGCAATACTGCTTTTGCTTCATCAATACTTAAATTGGGCAGTGCAGGGAAGATATCACCAAAATTTGTAACACCTTCGCCAAATGTTGCATTTAATGCACTTTCGGCTTCTCCTGGAGCGGCTGGATAACTAATGCCATCTCCTTGATCAAACCCTATCGAGTTAGCCACTAAGCCTACAGCTGTTCGCTGTGCATCTACGTCTCCAATTGAGTAGCGAAGGCCAAAGTCAATAGATGTAATGTTACCTTCTAATTCATAACTAAAATCAAATTTTACTCCATAATCTTTCGCGTCAAAAAAATCTCTTCGTGTAGCACCATTTGTAAAAGTAGCATTATTTGAATTAATCAGGTTTTGGCCAAAATCTATTAATAATGATTCATTTGTTGTCTCAAAACTTACTCCATTACCGCCATTCAAATCTACCAGCAGAGATGAGTATTGGAGGTCTTGTTCATATTCTGTATGTGAAAAATATAGGTCGGTGACCATATTCAGGTTGTTATTTATCTGCCAGTCGAAATTTATACCTGAAAGCGTTGTATTTGTTTTATTATTAAATAGGATAGGCATTAATTGACCTATAGGCTCACAACCAGTACAGCCATCAAAATCTACAGCTGTTAAATTTCCTTGTTCGTTAATATTTATAAAGTCTGAGTTTATAACATGGCCGCTCTGAAATGCAGCTCCTGAAGCATTATCTAAAAGGTTCAGCCGGCCTCTGTTGCGAAACGACTTATTGTCAAACTCCGTAGATATGTAGTCGGCAACAATTCGAAGATCAGATGATGGAGAAAACTGGAGTGCACCAGATATAGAATTAGTTAATCTATCTTCTCTAATAGGCTCTAAATTTACGGCACTAAATGTTGTTACAGTTGCAGTTCTGTCAGCTATTCCATCTGCGTTATCATCTAAATTAACATCAGCGAGGCTTGTGGTATTTATTGGGAAATTTTGATTTCGAGATGGATGCGATTCCCCTTGTAAAGCTGTTACATAGCCAGACCATACTTCATCATCACTTTTAAAACCGATAATACCATTCACTCTGTACCCTAGTTCTTCAGAAAGAGTGGGGTAGTCGGTTCGCACTGAAACTGAACCAACAACATTGCCTTCATCTTTATTTTTAAATAGATCACTCGGTTTTAGTAGCTGTAAATCTACAGAGCCTCCTAAACCTGATGCTGTATCAGAAGCCGTTGGTGTTTTTTTTACTATTACGCCTGAAAACATATTCGGTGGTAGTACATTTAAATTAACAGAGCGAACACTGCCTTGCCCACCCTCCCTACCAGCAGATAATAAAGTACGGCCATTAACAGTCGCAGTAACAAACTGTGGTCCTAAACCTCGTACACTAATTCGGTCTCCTTGCTGACCCCCATCATTTCTTTCAACTTGGACCCCAGGGACTCGAGACAAGCCATCCACAATATTTTCATCTGCAAATTTACCTAAATCATCGGCTGAAATTGCCTCTACGACAGATGCTGAATATCGTTTAATCATTTGTGAGCGACTTAAGCTTGAGCGAATACCTGTTACAGATATTGTTTCAATATCATCTTTTTCTATTTCGTTTTGCTGGGCTGCATTCGCTAATGTTGAAATAGTCAATGTGTTGATAATTGCTAAACTTAATGCGCTAACCTTTAGGGCTTTCTTCATTGTGTGTGTTCTCCATAGTTTAGTTAATAAAATTTACATTATTTTAAAATGACATATTAACAATTGCATATCAATACTTTTAAATATAAAAGTACACAATGACTGGTGGTAAAAAATATTTTCAGTAATTTCAATTATTTCAACTGATTATAAGCCGTCGTTAAGGTTTTAGAGCTAGTTTAAAAAAACGCACTCGTGGTGAAGTGGGTATTATTGTTGTGGTCATTCAAAACTCAAATGGTATTTACAGTAGAAAATCTGCTACAACCGAGTGTGTTTAGTTGATTAGTAAAGTTTGAAAGATTATTAAAGTCATAGGTTGCAACACTATATAGAGTTAACTGGATTGTTAAGCAATATCCATTTGTAGGAGTTTTATTTGCTGTCGACTCGCTAGAACACTTAACTCTAAAGTTTCTTTAAATTAAGGTTTTATGATTGTAAGTGGTTGTAATTTAATGCCTTTAAATGGTTTTTAGGAGGGGTTATGGTCTTGCCGTGTTTGAGTCGAGGCATACAGTATTTAAGTTACGAGCCACCCGCTATGGGTTGAGCCAGCCACACTGTTTAACCCCGTTAAGTGTTTTTAATGATTGCGTTTAGATTGGCTGTAAGCTTCTGACCTATCTTTATAGACTGCTAAATTACGCTTTCCTACATGTATGATCCTGCCTTGGTTGCATTTATGTTAATTGAATTTAAATTGAATGGTTTATCCATTCACTTGTGTTTATTGTTGTTTTATCTCTTTAAAATCAGCTACTTATAATATTTTGTTGTTTGTGGTTGTCTTTTTATTGTGTACGTTTAAATATAAAAATACACATTTATTGTTGACCGATTTTTAAATAAGTGCTTAAATCAAATCATGCTCAGGAAAGCTTGTTAGCAGCCAGGTAAATATTTTCAATTAATGTGGGAAAGGTCTTTTACTTGGACACGAATGGCCCACTAGAACAATATTTTTAGGATGTAGAAATGATAAATAAACATTTTGTTCTATTGAACAAAGAAGACAATGTTTTTGTATGTTGTAGAGAATTACTTGCTGGTAACTCGATAACGTTAGAAGGCGTCACAGTAACGATGACCGCAGATATTACTGTTGGGCATAAATTGTCTCGAACACAAATTGCCAAAGGTGACAAAATTTTAAAGTATGGTGTTGCCATAGGCTCGGCAACGCAAGACATCGCGTTTGGTGAACATGTTCACCTACATAATATGAAAAGTGATTATATAGCAAGCCATACTCGTCAATCGAAAGTAGGGGAAAAATCATGAAAGGCTATTTAAGGAAGGATGGTCGCAAAGGCATTCGTAACGTTATTTTGGTGACTTATTTAGTTGAGTGTGCCCATCATGTAGCAAGAGCGATTGTGAATGGCTCAGATCAAGACGATGTGCAGTTAATAGGTTTTCCAGGTTGTTATCCAAATGATTACTCTTTAAACATCATGGAAAAATTATGTACTCACCCAAACGTAGCGGGTGTGTTGATTGTGTCTTTAGGGTGTGAAGGGTTTAATCGAGAGCAATTGGCAAATACGATCACTGCGAGTGGCCGTGATGTTGAAACCTTGGTGATTCAAAAAACGGGTGGTACTCGTAAAACAATTGATGCTGGTTTAGCTAGCGTTAAGCAGCTTCGTCAAAGTGCATATCAGGCAGAAATTGTGCCTATGGATATCAGCGAATTGGTGGTTGGCACCATTTGTGGCGGTTCTGATGGTACCAGTGGTATTGGGGCAAACCCAGGTGTTGGCGTTTGTTTTGATAAGTTAATTACTGATGATGCCGTTTGTATGTTTGAAGAAACGGGTGAGTTGATTGGCTGCGAACAAATTATGGCTGAACGTGCCATCACCCCAGAGTTGGGCGTGGAGATCATGAAGTCGGTCGAAAAAGCTGAACGCTATTATACCAAAATGGGGTACGGTAGTTTTGCGCCAGGTAATGCGGAAGGTGGCCTGTCAACGCAAGAAGAAAAATCAATGGGGGCTTACGCAAAGTCGGGCAGTTCAAAAATACATGGTTTAATTAAACCCGGTGATATTCCCACTCAAGGTGGCTTATACCTAATGGATGTGGTCCCCGATGGCGAACCCATGTTTGGCTTTCCGAACATTGTTGATAACGCTGAGATAGTCGAAATGATTGCATCTGGTTCGCATATTATTTTATTTACTACCGGTCGCGGTTCGGTTGTTGGCTCTGCGATTTCGCCTGTAATTAAAGTGTGCGCAAACCCAGAAACCTATGACAATTTGTCAGACGATATGGATATTAATGCGGGTAAAGTGATTAAAGGCGAGGCAAGTGTCGATCAAGTTGGTGAAGAAATTTATCAGCTGGTACGCGAAGTTGCTCAAGGTAAGCCATCTAAATCAGAGGCATTAGGCCACCAAGAATTTGTTTTAACTTATAAGAAGTTTGAAGCAATTGGCCCAACTTGTTTACCTACAATTAGGTAGTGGAGTTAAGTTGTATGTTTAAAAAGAGACAAATTGGTAACACAACAGTAAAGGTATCTGAGCTAGGTTTTGGTGCGGCATCACTCGGTAATTTATATAAAAAAATATCGGATGATGAAGCCCAAAAAACATTGCATACGGCGTTATCTTTGGGGATCAATTTATTCGACACTGCGCCACGCTATGGCTTAGGGTTAAGTGAACGTAGAGTGGGCGATGTACTGCGCACTTGTGCTAAGTCTGATTATGTTATATCGACTAAAGCTGGGCGGATATTAACCCCCGATCGCAATGCCAAAGTAGATGAATTGAGATATGGCTTTGATACCCCGATGCCATTTGATGCCCATTATGACTATACCTACGACGGTATTATGCGTTCGTTTGAAGATAGCATTCAGCGTTTAGGCTTAGCAGCAATTGATATTTTGCTGGTTCACGATATTGGTGCTGATACGCATGGTGATAAAGACCCTTACTATTACCAACAATTAGTTTCAGGTGGCTATAAAGCACTGGATGAACTTCGCCAACAAGGCTTGATCAAAGCAGTCGGCTTAGGCGTCAATGAAACTGAAATTTGTGAAAGAGTGATGGATTTAGGTCAATTTGATTGTTTCTTATTGGCAGGACGTTACTCGTTATTAGAGCAAGATGCCTTAGATAGCTTTTTACCTAAGTGTCAGCAGTATGGCGCTTCGATAATCTTAGGCGGTCCTTATAACTCAGGGATTTTAGCGACAGGCGTACAAAATGGTGGCGTGCCGCATTATAACTATGAACCTGCACCTGCAGATATCATCACTAAGGTCAGTAAAATAGAAGATATTTGTAAGGAATTTGCGGTTCCTCTTGCAGCAGCCGCGCTGCAGTTTCCATTGGGTCATGATTCGGTTGCAACCGTTATCCCGGGCATGGGCAGTGAAAGCCGAGTGAGTAAAACAGTCGAGTTGTTTAAGCACGAAGTACCAGACGAATTTTGGTCAAGCTTAATTCAGGCTGGTTTATTAAGAGAAGATGCGCCACTTCCTAATAAAAGGTAAATGTTATGTCTCATACAGTGATCGATAGCCATCATCATTTTTGGCAGTTAAGCCGCGGTGACTACCAGTGGTTAACACCAGCGCTGACGCAATTGTATCGTGATTATTTACCTGAAGACTATACGCAAGCAGCCAGTCTGCATAAACCAGCTCAAACTGTGCTGGTTCAGGCGGCTGCCACAGATGCTGAAACTGATTTTATGTTAGCACTGGCTAAAAATAGTGCTGTTATTGGCGGGGTTGTGGGTTGGATTGATTGGACTCTATCTGAACAACAGGTGTGTCAACGATTATCAATCCTTTGCGAGCAGCAAAAATTTAAAGGTGTACGACCTATGCTGCAGGATATCGAGGATGTTGAATGGATTTTAAATCCCGCTTTTGCACCGATATTTAAGCAGTTAGAAACCCGGGGGTTAACCTTTGATGCGTTAGTTAAAACAGAGCACCTAAAGAGTATAAAAAAAATTGCGCAGCAGTATCCGCAGTTAAACATTGTTATCGACCACTGTGCTAAACCAGACATTGCCAATAATGAGTTTCAGACATGGGCAACCGCGCTAAGTACTTTTAAAACCTGTAGCAATGTGTATATCAAGTTATCTGGCTTAACAACAGAAGCGACAAGTGAGCAAACTGAGGTTGTAAATTTCATTCATTATTTACAGATTGTGACTGAAATTTTTGGTTCGTCAAGAATGATGTGGGGCAGTGATTGGCCGGTGGTCAATATTAACAGTAGTTACACGGATTGGTACTCATTAACCGAGCAACTAACAGCTGATTGGTGCGCAGAAGATAAACAAAACCTTTGGTCTAATACGGCGAAAGCTTTTTATAAATTAGTAAGTTAAGGAATATTCAAATGAAAAATAAAATAGCAGTAGTAACCGGCGGCGGCAGCGGCATTGGCTACAGTATTTGTAAAGCTCTCGGCGAAGCTAACTATAATGTAATCGTCCTTGATTTAAATTTAGCAGCGGCAGAAGCCACTGCCAAAGAAATTAAAACTACGGGCGGGCAAGCCGATGCATTCGCGGTTGATGTTTCAAATGCAGCAGCGGTGTCTGACGTATTTGCAACAATTGCACAAGACAACGAAAGTATTGATATCTTAATCAATAACGCGGGTATTGGTTCAGTTGGCACAATTGAAGAAACATCAGAGCAAGAACTAGATAAAGTCTATAACGTCAATGTTAAAGGTGTTTACAACTGTGCTGCCGCTGTTGTGCCTACCATGAAGGCGCAACGTGCCGGGATTATTATTAATATGGCGTCGATAGCGTCAACGGTGGGTATCCCAGATCGTTTTGCTTACTCAATGAGTAAAGGGGCTGTTTTAACGATGACATATTCAATTGCCAGAGATTATGTTGATTACGGTATACGTTGTAACTGTATTGCGCCTGGGCGTGTTCATACTCCTTTTGTTGAAAGCTACCTAGAAAAAAATTACGCCGATAACAAAGAAGAAATGTTTGAAAAGTTATCTAAAACTCAACCCATTGGCAGAATGGGAACACCGGACGAAATTGCAGGCTTAGTTCAGTATTTATGTTCAGAGCAAGCATCGTTTATTACTGGCACCAATATCCCGATTGATGGTGGGTTTGTCACTATTAATAACTAGTTTAATACTAAGCTAACACATAACACACAATAAAAAAGGTTGTCAAAATGAACAACACATGCGTAATGAGCAACACATCTCAAAAGTATGAAGTCGTACCTAAGGCGTTTTTAGCGTCATTTATTTTGGTGACGCTATGTTTCCCTTTATGGGGGTTTGCTAATGATATTACTAACCCTTTGGTGAAAGCGTTTTCTAAAATTTTGCAAATGAGCGCTGCCGAAGGCACGTTAGTGCAAGTTGCCTTTTATGGTGGCTATGGTTTGATGGCTATTCCGGCTGCTATTTTTATAAAAAAGTACACTTATAAAGCAGGCTTAATTTTGGGATTAGCTTTTTACGCATTAGGGGCTTTTTTATTTATACCTGCAGCGGGAGCGCAAGCGTTTGCGCCCTTTTTACTGGCATTCTTTGTAATGACCTGTGGTTTGTCGTTTTTAGAAACCAGTGCTAACCCGTATATTTTATCAATGGGGCCAAAAGAAACAGCTACACAACGTTTGAACTTAGCACAAGCATTTAACCCTGTTGGATCTTTGTTGGGTATGTTTATTGCCACCCAATTTATTATTCAAAAACTAAATCCGGCAACAGATGCACAGCGCAGAGAGCTCGCTGCCCAGGGATCTAATTCCGCTTTAGAGCAACTGGCTGCAATTACAAGTAATGACTTACAGGTTATTCGTAATCCTTATTTAGTGATTGGCTTTGTAGTACTTGTGGTTTTAATCATTATTGCGATTAAAAAGATGCCTACAACAGAAAAAAAATCGAGTGACTTAGATGTTCGCGGTACGTTTAAACGCTTGTTTGCAAACCGTAACTATCGTGAAGGGGTTATCGCACAAATGTTTTATGTGGGTGCACAAATTATGTGTTGGACCTTCATTATTCATTATGGCACTGAAGTGTTGGTTAAAACGGGTATGTCAGAAAAAGCGGCTGAAGCACAATCACAAATGTACAACATTTATGCCATGATCATTTTTTGTATAAGCCGTTTCGTTTGTACGTTTCTACTCAAATACATTAATCCGGGTCGCTTGTTAATGATACTAGCTGCGGCAGGCATTGGCTTTACTATTGCTACCATCTTTTTAGAAGGTATAGCGGGTATCTACGCATTAGTTTGTATTTCGGCTTGTATGTCACTTATGTTCCCTACAATTTATGGTATTGCACTAGCAGGGACTGGCGATGACGCGAAATTAGGCGCTGCAGGTCTGATAATGGCTATCGTCGGTGGCACGTTCTTACCAATGGCACAGGCATCAATCATCGATATGAACACAGTGCTGGATGGATTCTCTGCGACAAAAGCGTCGTTTGTACTGCCACTTATTTGCTTTGTTGTTATTGCAAGTTATGGCAAACGCTCTCAAAAAGTAGGGTAAATGATGAAACAGTATTGTTTGACGCTGGATCTCAAAGATGATCCTGAGTTAATTAACGAATATAAAAAGTACCACGCTAAGGGCAATGTTTGGCCTCAAGTGATTGATTCAATTAAACAAGCCGGAATTATAGATATGCAAATTTATTTGCTAGGTAATCGCTTGTTTATGACTATTGTGGCAACAGATGATTTTAGCTTTGCACAAAAACAACAAATGGACCTGATGAACAATAAGGTACAAGAGTGGGAAGCATTAATGAGTACATTTCAGCAAGCACTACCAGGTTATGAGTTGGGGAGTAAGTGGCAGCTGATGGAAAGAATTTTCGATTTAAATGAATAGTAATAATTAACGAACAGAGGTATTTATGAAATTAGTAAGATTTGGTGAAGTAGGTAAAGAAAAGCCAGGTATCTTAGATGCTGACAATGTACTTAGAGATGTATCAGAGCATATTAATGATTATGACAGCGCTTTTTTTGCTGAAGATGGTCTAGCGAAATTACAGAAAATTGATCTCGCTACTTTGCCTGCAGTTGCAGATAATGTACGTATTGCAGAGCCTGTCGCAGAAGTAGGAAAAATGATTTGTGTCGGGCTTAACTATGCTGATCATGCTGCTGAGTCTGGCATGGATGTACCGCCAGAGCCGGTATTATTTTTTAAAGCAACGTCATCAATTGTCGGTCCTAATGACAATGTTGAGTTACCTCCTAAGTCTGAAAAAAGTGATTGGGAAGTTGAGCTAGGTGTGGTGATTGGTAAAGAAGCGAAGTACGTATCAGAAGCCGATGCTATGGATTATGTTGCTGGGTTTTGTGTCGTTAATGATTTATCTGAGCGCGAGTACCAAATTGAGCGTGCAGGCCAGTGGTGTAAAGGTAAAGGCTGCGATACTTTCGGCCCAGTAGGACCATTTTTAGCTACACCAGATGAAGTGGATGACTTTAATAATTTAAGTATTTGGTTAGAGCTTAATGGTAAAAAAGTACAAAATGGTAATACTAATACTATGGTCTATAAAGTGCCTTTCTTAGTGCACTATATTAGCCAATATATGAGCCTACAACCTGGTGACATCATCAGTACGGGGACTCCTCCTGGAGTTGGTTTAGGTATGCAACCGCCAGTGTACCTTAAAGAAGGTGATGTAATGCGCTTAGGTATTGGTGGTTTAGGTGTGCAAGAGCAAACCGTTGTGCGCTATAAAGGTTAATAAGTGTAAGAGCAATTGAGAAACATAATTTAATTACTCTTAATTATTCTAAGGAATAGACGATGATTATATCTGCACCAACAGATTTCAGAGCAGCAGCCAAAAAGCGGCTGCCTCCATTTTTATTTCATTATATTGATGGCGGCTCTTATAAAGAAGATACACTGCGTCGTAATGTTGAAGACTTATCTAATATAGCGCTAAAGCAACGTGTATTAAATGATATGTCTAAGCTTGATTTGAGCACTGAAATATTTGGCGAAAAGTTAGATTTACCGATTGCTCTTGCGCCTGTTGGCTTAACCGGGATGTATGCGAGACGCGGCGAAGTACAAGCGGCTAAAGCGGCAGAAAATAAAGGTCTGCCTTTTATCATGTCAACGGTTTCAGTATGCCCTATAGAAGAGGTTACTCCAGCAATTCAAAGACCGATGTGGTTTCAGCTGTACGTGCTAAAAGATCGTGAATTCATGAAAAATGTATTGCAACGGGCTAAGGCTGCGGGTGTGACAACGTTAGTGTTTACTGTTGATATGCCTGTACCGGGCGCACGCTATCGGGATATGCACTCTGGAATGAGCGGTCCTTTTGCCTCTTCTCGGCGTATTCTCCAAGCTATGAAACACCCTAAATGGGCGCTGGATGTTGGGGTGTTAGGTAAGCCTCATGATCTTGGCAATATCTCTAAATATCGAGGTGCTCCCACCGAGCTTGAGGATTATATTGGTTGGTTAGGCACTAATTTTGACCCTTCAATTAGCTGGAAAGATTTAGAGTGGATCCGTGATTTTTGGGATGGCCCTATGATCATAAAAGGTATTCTAGATGTCGAAGACGCTAAAGATGCAGTCAAGTTTGGTGCTGATGGTATTGTGGTGTCTAACCACGGTGGTCGCCAACTTGATGGTGCAATCTCTTCCGCTCGTGCACTCCCTGCTATTGCTGATGCCGTAAAAGGCGATATGAAAATATTTGTAGACTCTGGTGTACGCTCTGGCTTAGATGTGTGTCGGATGCTGGCATTAGGTGCAGACTGTGCGCTATTAGGCCGCTCTTACATATATGCTTTAGCTGCTAGAGGTCAACTAGGTGTTGAGGAACTTCTTGATTTATATGATAAAGAAATGCGAGTAGCGATGACGCTGACAGGTGCTAATAGTATTAAGGAATTAAATCGAGATTTATTAATAACAACATGATGTGTGCTGTACGATAATCGTCTACTTAAAAGCCTATTGGGTTATTACTCAATAGGCTTAATTCGCTAAGATGAACACTAAAATTGCACAGCACTGAATTACATCTCTGGGGTATAACCTTTTTCTGCATTGTTTTACTATCAACTTGCTAACGACTAACAGCAACCATCTGTTTTTATTAGTAAAATAAAAGTTAAAGCGAAGCTGTTAACTATCTAATTTTCTTGAATAACTGCCAATAGTGTGAAATATTAGATACTGATTTAACAAGCAAATAACATCGCCTTTTGTCGAGTCCTGACATCATTTTTAGAGGAAATGTTATTCGGTTTTCATACTTTTTTGATTTTAGTTTACTGACTACTTATGCTTTGACCAGCACATAATGAGAGCTGTGACTTAATAAAAATAATTTAAAAAAATAAGCAAGAATTTGCTTTTGAGTGCAGGGTTAAAATGAGAAATATATTTAAAATTTTACTGGTTATTAGCTTTTCCGTTGTCGCTTTTCCTTCAAATGCAAATGATGACTGTCAATCTTGCCATCAACAAGAAACTGCTGATTGGCAACAATCCCATCATGCCAACGCAATGGCGGTTGCAAATGAAGAAAATGTGTTAGCAAATTTTGATAATGTAGCTGCTAAACACTTTTCTCAAACAGCTTTTTTTTATAAGAAGAACAACCAATTTCTTATCGATTTAACCGAAAACAAGGTAAAAAAAACCTACACAGTTAGCTATGTTTTTGGCTTTACGCCATTACAACAATATTTAATTGAGGTTGAAAAAGGGCAATATCAAGTATTTCCTTTTGCTTGGGATAGTCGTAGCTTAGAAGATGGTGGGCAACGTTGGTATGCAAATTATGAGAAAGAAGATGTTGCTCCAAACGACCGGTTGCATTGGTTACAGCCACTACAAAACTGGAATGGCATGTGTGCTGATTGCCATTCAGATAATTTAAAACGCAATTACAATATAGAAAAAGAGACCTTTGATACACACTTTACCAATATTAATGTAGGGTGTGCTTCTTGTCATAGTAATATATCGGATGACCATAAAGAAAAAATATCTAAGAAAAGCAATGAAATAGGGCCAAGCGATATGTCGCACTGGCAGTTTGCTGGCGATGATAAAATTGCCAGTTGGCAAGGCGAAGAGCGCGATAACAGTTTTATGGAAGGGTGTTATGCTTGCCATTCTTTACGCAGCCCACTGACAGATGGCTTTGATAATAGCAGTGAGTTTTTAGATCAGTTTAGCCCTTCTTTTATAGAGCCTAATTTATACTACCCAGATGGACAAATAAAAGAAGAAGTGTATGTTTTTGGCTCATTCAAACAAAGCAAAATGTATGCAGCAGGCGTAAATTGTATTGATTGTCATGACAAGCACACGATGAAGGTTAAAACTAAAACCAATGGCCTTTGTTTGCAGTGCCATAGCGCGACAGAATACGAAACAAAAACTCATCACCGCCATGAAGATAACTCTGCGGGTGCACAATGTGTAAATTGTCATATGCCAACCAAACGTTATATGGGGGTTGATGATCGTCGTGATCATAGCTTCAAAATTCCTCGCCCAGATATTTCTATAAAATATGACACTCCAAATGCCTGCGTGGAATGTCATGCAGATCAAACCAATGTTTGGGCTAAAGACACACTTGAACAATGGCATGGTAAAGCGCCTGACTTAAGTATTGCAGAGCACACAATGTTAGAGTTACGTTCACTAAACTCAGTGCCTTTTAATGCGCATATGAACACGATTAATAATTTATCCCTGAATGAAATCGACAGAGCAAGTGCCATTGCTTTTTTAGCAAATAGCGGTGTGGAGCTTAATAACTCAATTGTGGAGAGCTGGGTTAACTCTCCATTTCCTTTGGTTCGTTTAGCGATCGCAAGAATAGGGTTTTTGCTTCCTGAAATGGAACGGCTAAAAAGCTATAAACAGTTACTTAATGATAAATTTAAAGCGGTTAGGGTTGCTGCTGCTCAAAACTTAAGTAGCCAACAACGGCCGTCAAAAGAGCTGAGCCAAGCGATTGTGGAGCTTGCACATTCAAATAATATTAATTCATGGCGTGGTGAAGGAAACTTAAACCAAAGTATTTTAGCGTTGAATAAACAAGATGTTAATGCTGCGATTAAATCTTTAGAAAAGGCAATCTCTGTTGATCCTTATTTTGATGTCAGCTATGTCAATTTAGCGGACATATTTTTTCGATTGGGTCGAACCAACAAGATGCAGCAAACGATTGATAAAGGCTTAAGCGCCGTGCCGATATCTGCTCCGCTTAACTTTACCCATGGTATGGCATTAATTAGAGCGGGTGAAAAGCATAAAGCCGTGCAGTCTTTTAAAACCGCTATGGAATTAGACAATACTAATGAGCAGTATGCTTATTTATATTTCTTAGCGTTAGATAACGTAGGGCTTACAGCTCAGGCTGTTGAAGAGTTGCAAGCGAGCTTAAAGCATTACAATAATTCTAATAGACTGAGAGAATTAGCAATGGGCTTTATGCAAAAATTGAACAATACTAAGCGATGAGTTACACATCCGCAGTGCTGACTATTCATAACGGGTTATCTTACTCGTGAAACGCCACCGTGGTTTACGATATGTTGTAATGCATTCAAATAGAGCTGCAAGTTAGTGGTATTAGTTGTAATAGTTTGATTACCAAGGGATTATGTTGGTCTAATTACCGGGCGACTTTGACGTAAATAGCATACCAGCCAGTTATTTAACTGGCTACAGTTTGTGCGGTTTCTTGTAACACTTGCGATCTTTCAACTCTCAGTGCGGTAGTGTTCAAGTTATTTCTAAGCCACATGCTGCGCACACCACCTGCACTAATATCAACACCAAGTGACTCAGTCAGCTTCATTGCGACTTTCTGTTGACCAAGATGTGGATGCTCAATTGAGAATTGCACAACCGCATCTTCTATCGCTTGATCTACACAATTTTTATGTCGCAGGTTTGGAGTCTCTTGACGTTTTAAAGCATCAGGCCTTCCTTGCTTAACCAGCTTAAGGTGACGGTGAATAGTATCTCGCGATACGCCACTTTGACGTGAGGCTGCACTGACACTTCCAAGCTCCTCAATTAGCGCTAATACTTCAAGCTTTTTCTGTACAGCCAAGTCTTCTGATGCAAGTTTACTTGGTTCGTTTACCTCTGATATTTTAAGCTGTCGTCCAGCGAAGTGAGCAGTAAACTCTTTCTTACTCGTTTTTCTAATTTCTATTTTTTGATTGGCAATCGAGTATTTGAGCGGTGAATCAATCAAGTAAAACTTGTTGTCATAGCTGAAGGTATGATCATTACGTATTTTACGGTGTTCTTTGATGACGCAGATATCGTCTAGGTTGGTGTGTTTTGATAATGGTGTGAACTCAGAGCGTTGTTTCGATTTCACTTGTATTTTAGTTTGCCAGTATTGAGGAATAAAGACATGTTTAAGGTAAGCATTAGCCCCAGCAATATCATTGATATTATTTAACCTAAGCTCCGGCACTAGTCGGTCTTGAAAGGTATCAAACGCACGCTCAACACGCCCCTTACCTTGTGGTGAATTAGCAAAAATTATTTCAATACCTAATTCTTCACAGGCGCGTTGCATTTGAGAGAAGTTGCAACGCTTTGGCCCGCCGAATATACCAGCTCTGTCTACATAAAGCGTTTTAAACACACCTTGGGTTTCAATACATTCTCGCATTACCTTTAAGCAACCTACGGTCGTTTCTGAAGGAAAGAACTCGGCGTATACTTCACTAGTAGCATCGTCAATCATGATAACTAAACAGTGCTTTTTATCACCAAACAAATAATGCTTATATTATTAAGGTCATGATCGCTGCACACAACTAATTAGTGTATCAGTGCCTTGTGTGGGTGCTTATGTCTAAAAAAGGCACAAAGGCGGTTTATGGAATAGGGGTCATAGAATATTTCATGAAATGACACGGAAAATATCAGGGTAGTGGTCTAACTTTGAGGAAGATTAAAGGGCTAAAAAAGTGGTTTGGGCGCAAATCGGTAAAAACTGGAATTTTTAGGATGATCTTTTGAGGCTTGACTCTCGTTATTTTAAAATTTTGAATACAAAATAATAAAAAACTAAGAATTTTTAGTTGAAAAAATTAAACGAGTAGATTGAATAGGATTTTTAACTGTTTGAAATATAGGAACTAATTGGTACGACCGAGTGGATTCGAACCACCGATGTCGGCGTGGGGCATAGAGAGTAGGGAGCGCTCTAATCAGCTGAGCTATGGTCGTACAATAGTGATTTCTTAAATATAATTTTTTCAGAGAAGTTAGAATAAAGTTGGTACGACCGAGTGGATTCGAACCACCGATGTCGGCGTGGGGCATAGAGAGTAGGTAGCGCTCTAACCAGCTGAGCTATGGTCGTACAATAGTGATTTCTTAAATATAAGTTATTCGTGGAAAAAGAATAAATCTGGTACGACCGAGTGGATTCGAACCACCGATGTCGGCGTGGGGCATAGAGAGTAGGGAGCGCTCTGACCAACTGGGCTATGGTCGTACAATAGTGATTTCTTAAATATAAGTTATTCGTAGAAAAAAGAATAGATTGGTACGACCGAGTGGATTCGAACCACCGACCTCTACCATGTCAAGGTAGCGCTCTAACCAACTGAGCTACGGTCGTACAATAGTGCTCTTAAATTAAATTCATCACAGGGGTGATAAATTGGTACGACCGAGTGGATTCGAACCACCGACCTCTACCATGTCAAGGTAGCGCTCTAACCAACTGAGCTACGGTCGTATCATAAATTTAAGTGGCTGTTAATTGTTTAACAACGGTCGCTAATATATAGCGTGCGCTTGTGTGAATCAAGCGAGAATAGTGTTTTTTGGTTTGTTTGCCGTTTTTTTATTCATATCGGACTGATTTCGCACGTTTTATAAAATTTTTGCCACCAAATTACATGCTCTCTCGCTGATTGCTTTAAGCCGTTAAGTAGATTGTTTGACTGACTGGGCTGTAACATGGGTACTAAAGCGTTATCCACATGATCACTTTGCAACCAAAGAGCGCGATAAAGGGGCATGAGTCGTTCTAAAGCACCAGTAAGCTGTGCTTGATACGGCTGTAGCTGCGTCAAATAATATTTTTTAAATACATTGCTGACAATATGCGCCTGTTTTTTATTTTTTATTGGATTACAAAGGCTCGTTAAATCTATATCTGCAAGGTAGTTTGTCGTTACATTGTTAAGTAGCGTTTGCTTTCTTACGGCAGTGATGAGTGCTTGATTAAAGTTAAAGCGATTCAGCTGCTCTAAACTTTTATAAATATGATGAGTATTAATTTGCTGATATTGCTCAGCGGTGATTTGGTTTTTTATATTCGCTAATTGCTGTAAAGCCAACTCTGTTTCTACTAAGCCATTGAGGTTGGTATCGAGTTCATAAGGAGTCAGTAGCCAACTTTGTTTTAGTTCGGCTTCGGCATATAAAAATTGTGTGAAATAGGTCTTTAACTGCGATTTTTTGTGCCGCATTGCGGCTTGTATTTGTTGATAGCTATTTGATGTTTTGTCGAGGGTGCGTAAACAGATTGGTGCAGCCTTTATGAACTCTATTTGATATATTAATTTGGTTGCTGGTGTGGCAACTTTCCCTAGTTGAGAGTTGTGCTCAGCAATTAATGTACTCAGTGCACATGAGTTCAGTTGCGCTAGTTGTAGAATACTCACGTTGAGTTTTGTTTGTTTGGCTAAGGGCTGAAAGTTTAACTTTATATTATTAAGCTCTGCGTGCGTTGGTATAGGGGATGACAGCGAATTAGCAAGACGCGACTGGTATTCGTTATATGTGTCACTGGGTTGCTCGCTACAGCCTGTAGTAAGTAAAATTGAGACAAGCATAGTCAGGTAAACAAAAATACGCTTGTGTTTACCTAACATTGTTTTATATCTATTGAATAAATGGTTCACGTTTAAAGCGCTTAGCGACGGTTAACATTAATAAAATAGCAGCTACGGTTAAACCAACAATAATACCTATCCAAAACCCGTGTGGGCCCATTGCTGGCACAATTAAATCAGTACGAGCTAAAACATACCCTAATGCAAAGCCTATTAGCCAGTACGAAATAAACGTAATGTACGAAATTGGCGCAGTGTATTTTAAACCTCTTAAAATACCATTTGCAGCAACTTGTAGGGCGTCTGGTAGTTGATAAATACAAGCTAAAATCATAATGGATGTTGCAAGTGCGATGACTCGCGCGTCATCAGTGTAGAGTTGGCTAATAATATCACGACCAAAAAATGTTATGGCTGCTAATAATATCGCGATCATAACGGCTAATAAGTAGCTGGTGGAGATGGCTTTTTTCAACTGCTCAAAGTGATTTTGCCCATACAAGTTACCAATACGAATACTGATAGCGATAGACAAGCTAAGCGGCATCATAAAAAGTAGGGTGGTGACACTGGCTGCGATTTGGTGTCCTGCAACCGCCACAGCACCTAAATGGGCAATAAAAAGTGGAATACAAGCAAATAAGGTGACTTCAAAAAAAGTGGCCAGTGAAATAGGGATCCCTACTTTGGTAATATTCCACATTGTTGCTATTTGTGGTGCTTTAAAATTCGCAAGCAGCCCTTTAGCATCTATTTTTTTACTCAGTTGGCAGTATATCACCTGCGCGATTGCCATGGCCGTAAACACCAGTGCTGTGGCGATACCACACCCAGCGCCGCCCAATTCAGGCATGCCAAATTTACCGTGAATGAATATATAGTTAGCGGGGATGTTAACAGCAAGTCCGAGTAAACTAATATAAAAAGCAGGTTTGGTCATGCCCATGCCTTCGGTAATATTACGATAAACACTGAACACTAAAAAACCGACAATGCCCCATTTTACAAAGTGAATATATTCATAAGCCATAGCAGCAATGGCTGGACTAGTATCAAGTTGCAAAATGATTAAGTCAGCAAAATAAGCAATTGAAAAGCCAACCACACTTAAGACACCGGCTAAATAGAGCCCTTGTTGAAAGTAGTGGCTAATGCCGCTTTTATCATTAGCGCCTGATAACTGGGCAATAATACCCGTTAAGGCCAGTAGTATACCTTGCAGGGCTAGCATAGCAGGGTTCCAAACACCGGTAGCTATTGAAAGAGCCGCGAGATCTGTAGGGCTCACTTGACCGGCCATAATAGTGTCAACTACCGACATTAATACTAAGGTTACTTGTGCTAAAAAGACTGGGATCGCAAGAGAAATAAGGCGTTTAGCTTCCCAATTACAAAAAGTCATAGTGCTTGCTAAATAAGAAATAATTAGCCGCTAGTGTAATTGATTTATAAAAGAATAAAAGTTTATATCGATGATTCACTAACCCTTAAGTGATAAACTCACTACCAACGTAGAAAAGTGAAGATTGATTTAATATGTTTACTGGAATAGTACAAACTAAAGCGACAGTTTTATCGACAGAGCAGCGTGAAGGTGTATTACGCTTAACACTCTCGGTGGGCATCCAATACATTGATAAATTAGAAATCGGTGCAAGCATTGCGATTAATGGTTGTTGTTTAACTGTAGTGAAATTTAGTGCGGCTGAAAACCAATTAGCACATGTTTACTTTGATGTGATTGACGAAACCCTCAAATTAACAAACCTAGATCAATTAGCGGCTGATGACAAAGTTAATTTCGAGCGCTCAATGACATTTGGCTCTGAATTAGGTGGGCATATTATGTCGGGTCATATTCATTGTACAGCGCGTATCGATGACATTATTAATACGCAAGATAATTGTAAAATAAAACTAGCTTTAGCTCCCCAGTGGCAAAAATATGTATTGTACAAAGGGTTTGTCGGTGTAAATGGCGCGAGTCTAACTGTGGGTGAAACCGATGCTAACGGCTTTTGGTTACATTTAATTCCAGAGACATTAGCTATTACCAACTTGGGTTTAGCAGAAGTCGGCGCGCAGCTAAATATTGAGGTTGATCAACAAACCTTTACGATCATCAACACTGTTGAGAATTATCTAAAGCAAAGCCGTTAAAATATTTGCTCATTGTCACTATCAATGTGTAACTCTATTTTATTATAAGCATGATCGATATGCATATTAAAATGAATAGGGTTACAGCAGGCACTGCAATCTTCAAAGTAGTCTTGGTCGCCTTCGCTGGCGTCTAAGGTTACGTGGATATGATGCCCGCAATGTGGACAGGTTATGCGTTGTGAGAGTTGATTTTTCATAAATGCTCCGACTTGGCAATTGAGCCAAAGGTAACAGTGCTAAACATGTATTGAGTTATTTTAGCGACTGCACGCGTTTTCAAAATCCTGTTTTAAATATAGTCGGTATTACGGCTTTATGACATCGTCTTTACAATAAAAAGCACGTTATTTTAACAGTGAATCAATTTGTTGTTTAGCTTCAGTGAGATAATGACCAGCAAAAATATTAGCATGATTTAATATTGGGTAAAGTTGGTAGATTCGTTTGCGGCTCTCATAACCATTACTCAGCGGGTACTGCTTATTATAAGCTAGGTAGAACGCTTCGGGAAGCGGGGCGAATAGTTCGCTCATGGCAATATCAACTTCCCGATCACCATAATAACTAGCAGGATCAAATATACAGGGTACGCTTTGAATAAAGCCCATATTCCCACGCCAAAAATCGCCATGCAGTAGCGAGGGCTCCACAGGGTGACTATGGAGTAAGTCTTTTATAAATCGGATCAAATATTCTTTATCAACTAAATTAATGCCTTTTTCCTCAAGTAACTGTAATTGCCAACCAATACGTTCTTCAGCGTAAAATACATCCCACTTTTTATGCCATCGGTTGGGCTGTAAAGTTGGGCCAACAAAGTTGTCATGATCAAAGCCAAACATTGCTTGTTGATGTTTTTGGTGGAGGCTTGCCAGATGCTTACCCATAATATGCCACATAGTATGTGGTTGTTGATCGAGCTTAAGCCATTCAAGTACTAAAAATGCATATTCAATGTTGGATCCACTTGTGACGCAATCGGGCACCATAAAGAGGCTTTCTTGGGTTAGAAGTTTTAAACTATGGGCCTCATATTCAAACCGCTCTAATTGTGTATGATGGGCAACTTTTACAAAGTATGTGTGGGTACCATCGCTTATTTCAAATAACATATCGTCATTTGAACTTTGCAATTGGCGTTTGAAGGTATGCTTAAAGTCAAAATGCATTGCTTGGCTGATCTGCTCATTAACGGTATTCCACATAATATTGCTCACCTTTTATACAGATTACTAAACTATGGCAAAAAGTAGTTAATTAAACAAACTCTTGTATGTAAAATTCAATAATCAGTTTTAAGCAATGATTTAGCCATCTGTGGAGAATAAAATGAACAAAAGTATGCTCACTAATTTAACAGCCACAATTTTAGTGTTAGTTGGTTATTTTTTTAACCAAGCGATTGTGCTCTCAATTGGTTTGTTTGCTTTATCGGGAGCTTTTACCAACCTACTTGCAGTGCATATGTTGTTTGAAAAGGTGCCATTTTTATATGGCTCAGGTGTTATTCAAGTAAAGTTTGCCAAATTTAAACACGCTATTAGAGAACTTGTAATTACTGAGTTTTTCTCTAAAGAGAAAATAGAACAATTACTTGCAACTAAACAACCGCAGCTAGATTTAAAACCGGTGATTGAAGAGGTGGACCTAAATCCTGCATTCGATAGTTTACTTGAAGTGATAGAGCAATCTCAGTTTGGTGCAATGCTTGCAATGTTTGGTGGTACTGAAGCGGTTGAGCCAATGCGTGAATCATTTATTGAAAAAATGAAAAATTCACTATCAAATATGAGTGAAACTACACAGTTTAAACAACTTGTAAATGACAAGCTCATGCAAAAAGCAATGTCCTCAGACAAATTATACGATACGGTATTGGGTCTTGTAGATGACAGGTTAAACGAATTAACACCCGCAATGGTTAAAGATATTATTCAAACCATGATCCGTGAACACCTTGGTTGGCTCGTGGTTTGGGGTGGGGTATTCGGTGGTTTATTTGGTCTGCTTGCAGCTATTATTTAACGGTAAAAATATTAAGCAGGTCAACTACACGCCTGCTTAATGATGGCTTAAGTATTCCATACTCTATTTTGAACCAGCGACGACTAAAATAGTGCTATCGTTTGTTTTCGCTAAATCATGAATACTTGTTTTACCTGTTGTATCAAGGTTTAAATATTTTGCACTTTTATGAAAACCATACATGCCAGCAAATTTTCCTAGTTCCATATTGTTACAGTGTAACTTGTTTATGGCTACTTTTTTACTCATTCGTACGTCACGCAAAGTGGCAGACAATGTAATGGGTTTGTTTGATGTAACCGCCATACATACTTCAGTACTAGGGCTGTTATCTGCGGCAACAAACTCTGCTGCTTGAGTTGTGGTTGCTGCCAATGTTGCTGCGCCAATAAGTAAAGTTGTACAAAGTGTTGTTGCTAAAGTTTTCATCATCATTCTCCAGTGGTTGATGTCAGTTGACGAGTTAATTATTGGCTTAATTTTAAAAGAATGCTGTAAATGAAAATCGACAATATGTAAGTAACTATGTCAGTCATGTATTACTAATTTAAACGCTTGATTTAAGATAATTTAAAGTATGTTTTTTGACACATTTAAGGTGATTTATTTTTCTATCTTTTATTGGCTTTTGATTGTTTTTCAACCTGTTTTCATAGGCTTTACAGCACATTTACTTTAGAGTAAAAGCACTTTTTGATTTATCTTGGCTGACATATACTCTCAGGCTGTTATCATTCTCAATAATTATTTTTATCTCGCTATGGAGACTATGTGAGTAGCAAGTTTTCCCGTTACTACCAGCAAGCTTATGCTTGCGAACAACAAAACTTTAATCAATGTTTTTATTGTGGCTGCGAGGCTACAGAGCGAGACCATTGCCCGCCATTACATATGCTACAAAGCATTATAGATTTGGGTGAGGATGCTGACTTTATAAGTATTGCAGCTTGTTATGAATGCCATGCTTTACTACATAATGAACGATTACTGACAATTGATGAGCGTTTTACAAAGCTTAAGAAAAAGCTTGCAACTAAATATGCAAAGCCCTTACGTGTTTATAATATGTGGCATGAGAGTGAGCTTAGTGACATGAGTGATGAGTTTGCCCATAGTATTAAAGCAGGTATGACACTTGGCGAAGAAGCATCGCAACGCATGGCATTTACTGGTTTTAGCTATGCAACCGAAGAGGCTAAAGTCACCGTTAGAGAGAAAACACCTGAGTTTGATGTTGAAGGTGTGATCTTTACCGATTTTAAAGAGGCACTTAATTACTGTATTTCAGAACTTAAAGTACACAAAAGTGACTTTTATAAAATACTGGTTGAAGACTACCAAGGTGATTTCAATAAGGCGCTGAGTCAGTATCGCCATCGCCACGACAAAGTGACAGCAGCAAAAGATGGTAATAGCTTAATAAAAGATTTTTCAAAGCAGCATAAACAAAACTCAGATTTTGTTACGCGCACGGTAAAGCATTTTATTAATAAAGATCCAAGTTTAACTACAGAAGCTGCTTTAGATAAGCTCTACACTAACTATATAAAAAAATAACATATGTTGTAATTAAATTACATTTACCTTAATTAAATGCAGCTTCAGCTTATTTTTTGGCTTTATGCTGCACTTTTATATACATTAATAAAAAAACAATAGAGACTAACATGATGCAAAAATTTGCTCCTTCATTGCTGGTCGTTGCACTTGGTGTCGCTTTAGCCGGCTGCCAAGATAACGGGCCACAAGACGAAAAAGTAACAATTAATAAAAATCCATACCCAAGTACCTATCAACCACTTAAATCAACGAGTACGTTGATCACTAATGCCACAGTTTTAACAGGCACCGGCGAGCGTTTAGAAGAAGCTGACGTTTTACTGGTTGATGGTAAAGTACAACAAGTGGGTAAAGACTTAGCTGCTAGTGCTGATCTTACAATTGATGCACAAGGTAAGTGGGTAACGCCTGGGTTAATCGACGTTCACTCACATTTAGGTGCGTATCCAAACCCATCGGTTGAATCACATCAAGATGGTAATGAAATGACCAGCCCTAATACGGCAGAAGTATGGGTTGAACACTCAGTGTGGCCACAAGATCCAGGTTTTAACCGTGCACGTGAAGGCGGCATAACTTCGTTGCAAATCTTACCAGGCTCTGCAAACTTATTTGGTGGTCGTGGGGTAACACTTAAAAATGTGCCTGCTCACACTATGCAAGGAATGAAGTTCCCTGATGCACCGTATGGCTTAAAGATGGCGTGTGGTGAAAATCCTAAGCGTGTTTATGGTCGTAAAGGCGTATTGCCTTCAACACGAATGGGTAATATGGCAGGCTATCGTACTGCATGGATTGGCGCGGCTGAATATAAGCGTGAATGGGATAAATACGAGTCAGATTACGCTGCAGGTAAAAACCCTGAAGTGCCACATCGCGATATCAAATACGATACATTACGTGGCGTATTAGATGGTGAAGTCATGATCCATAATCATTGCTATAAAGCCGAAGAAATGGCAATGATGATTGACCTATCTAAAGAGTTTGGTTATCACGCAGGTACCTTCCACCATGGTATTGAAGCCTATAAAATTGCTGACTTATTAGCTGAAAACGGCTCTTGTGCTGCACTTTGGCCAGACTGGTGGGGCTTCAAAATGGAAGCCTACGACATGGTTCAAGAAAACGTTGCGATTGTTGATGCAGTGAAAAACTCGTGTGCCGTTGTTCACTCTGATTCTGATACAACTATTCAGCGCTTAAACCAAGAAGCGGGTAAAGTGATGTTCCGTGCTAATGATAATGGTTTTGATATCTCTGAAGAGCATGCCATTAAATGGATCACAGCTAATGCTGCTAAATCACTGGGTATTGCAGATAAAACAGGCTCACTTGAAGCAGGTAAGCAAGGCGATGTAGTCATTTGGAATCAAAGTCCTTTTAGTGTTTATGCTAAAGCAGAACAAGTCTTTGTTGATGGTGCTAAAGTGTATGATCGTGATGATGAAGCATTCCAAGCACAAAGTGATTTCATGTTAGGTCAAAAATAAGGAGTAACTAGAATGACAAAATTAAAACAATCATTTTCGCTCTCGCTAGTTGCTGCTGGTTTAATCGCAAGTGCAACAGCTAATGCAGAGTCTTTAGCCATAATTAATGCCACAGTTCACACATCAACTGAGCAAGGGGTTTTACAAGGCGCAAGTATCATCATTGATGAAGGCAAAATTACAGCGATTAATCCTGCTAAAGTAGAAGCTGACACTATTGTTGATGCTAAAGGGCAAATTGTAACTGCTGGTTTTATTGGTAGCATGAATCAACTAGGTCTGGTTGAAGTTGGGGCTGTTGCAGGCTCGCGTGATGCAGGGGATGACAAAGCCGGTATCGACTTTGATCCAAGCTTGGCTTTTAATCCTCGCTCAAGTCTTATTCCTTATGCACGTAAAGGCGGCATTACTCGTGATGTAGTTACTCCGCACGGTGGTGACAGCATCTTTGCAGGCCTTGCCAGTGTAGTCGATTTAAGTGGTGAGTTTGACAGCGTTAAACAAACACAGGTTGCATTAGTTGTTCACTTAGGCGAAAAGCGTAAAGGCTCTCGTGCAATGTCGCTTAAAACGTTAGTTGATAAGCTTACTGAACATCAACAAAAGTCAGCCAAGAAAGATAAAAAAGATGATGCTACACCAAGTACAGAGCACAGCGTACTAAGCAAAGTGTTGGCGGGCGATATGCCGCTTTTAGTTAGTGCGTCTCGTGCATCTGACATTATTGAGCTTATTAAGCTAAAACAGCAATTTTCACTTAATTTAGTGATTGCAGGTGCGCAAGATGCAGTGGTTGTTAAACAGCAACTAGCAGAAGCACAAGTACCAGTGATTGTAAGCTCAATGGATAACTTGCCTGGTAGCTTTGACTCACTACATGCTAGTTTAAGCAATGCGGGTGAACTTGAGAAAGCTGGCGTAAAAGTGTTACTGGCAATTGCTGGTGACGGCAGCCATAATGTTTATCAATTGCGCTTCGATGCCGGTAATGCTGTGTCGTATGGTATGACACAACAAGGTGCGTTAAAAGCCATTACAGCTAATGTTGCTGATGTGTTTGGTATTAATGCAGGCCGTGTTGCAGTAGGTACTGCGGCTGATTTAGTTATGTGGAATGATGACCCATTTGAGCTCAACAGCCATGTGACTAAAATGTTCATCAACGGCGAAGAAGTATCAACTGAATCACGTCAGGACAAATTACGTAATCGTTACATGACTGACTCAGAAATGCCACGCGCATACACTAAGTAGTGTTTAAGTAGTTTATGAAAAGCCGCTATTGCGGCTTTTTTTATGTAGTTAATAATTTTTTCAGACACAAAAAAGGCGCTCAGTGAGCGCCTTTTCTACATCTTAGCGATTAAACTAGTTTAGCTAGAATATCGTTAAATGTTGCGCTTGGGCGCATTGCTTCAAATGCTGATGTATCGTTAGGTTGGAAATAACCACCTACATTTACAGCAACACCTTGTGCGTTGTTAAGCTCAGACACGATCTGCTCTTTTTGTGCTTCTAAGTCACTAGCAATCTGAGTGAACTGAGCTTTAAGCTCTGCATCATCGTCTTGCTTAGCAAGTTCTTGAGCCCAGAATAAAGATAAGAAGAAATGAGAACCACGGTTATCAATTTCTTTTACTTTACGAGAAGGTGACTTGTTTTCAGCAAGGAAAGTACCCGTTGCTTTATCAAGTGTATCTGCAAGTACCTGTGCTTTTTTGTTATCTGTATTCACTGCTAAATGTTCTAGTGAAGCAGCTAAAGCTAAGAACTCACCTAAAGAATCCCAACGTAAGTGGTTTTCTTTTTCGAATTGCTGTACATGCTTAGGCGCTGAACCACCTGCACCTGTTTCAAATAAACCACCGCCATTCATAAGTGGTACGATTGAAAGCATTTTTGCACTTGTACCAAGCTCAAGAATTGGGAATAAATCAGTTAGGTAATCACGTAATACGTTACCTGTTACTGAGATAGTGTCTTTACCTTCTTTAATACGCGCTAGTGAGAAAAGAGTTGCCTCAAGCGGTGCTAAAATTTGGATATCAAGACCATCAGTATCATGGTTTGGTAAATATGCATTTACTTTTTTGATGATTTGCGCATCGTGTGCACGGTTTTCATCAAGCCAGAAAATAGCTGGGTTACCTGTAGCGCGAGCACGGTTTACAGCAAGCTTAACCCAATCTTGAATTGGTGCATCTTTAACCTGACACATGCGCCAGATATCGCCTTGCTCAACGTTGTGCTCAAGTAAAGTAGTGCCGTTAGCATCAACAACACGAATTACACCGTCAGCTTTTGCTTCAAATGTTTTGTCGTGAGAACCGTACTCTTCTGCTTTTTGCGCCATAAGGCCAACATTTGGCACACTACCCATAGTGGTAGGATCAAATGCGCCGTGTTCTTTACAGAAGTCGATAGTTGCTTGGTAAACACTTGAGTAACAACGATCTGGAATTACAAAGCTAGTATCTTGTAATTTACCATCGTTATTCCACATTTGACCGCTAGAACGAATTGCTGCCGGCATAGATGCATCAATGATCACATCACTTGGTACGTGAAGGTTAGTGATGCCACGGTCTGAATCAACCATTGCGATTGCAGGGCGCTGTGCGTAAACAGCTTGGATATCAGCTTCGATTTCAGTGCGCTTTGCTTCATCTAAAGATTGGATTTTAGAATATACGTCACCAAGGCCGTTATTTACATCAACACCTAGTTCTTCAAATAATTCGCCGTGCTTTGTAAATACGTCTTTATAAAATACTTTAACAGCGTGGCCAAAGATGATTGGATCAGATACTTTCATCATGGTTGCTTTCATGTGCAATGAAAACAATACGCCTTTTTCTTTTGCAGCTTGAATTTCAGCTTCTAAGAAAGCTTGTAATTTAGTTGCATTGATAGAAGAAGCATCAATTACTTCGCCAGCAAGTAGTGGTGTGCTTGCCTTAAGCACAGACACATCACCGTTTTTAGCAACGTGCTCAATGCGTACATCAGTTGGCGCTTCAACAGTTACTGATTGCTCAGAACCAAAGAAATCACCTTCGCTCATGCTAGCAACATAAGATGCAGACTCTTTGCTCCATGCACCCATTGAATGTGGGTTGTTACGTGCATATTCTTTAACAGAGCCAGGTGCACGACGGTCAGAGTTACCTTCACGTAATACAGGGTTTACTGCACTACCTTTGATTTTGTCGTAGGTCGCTTGAACGGCCTTTTCTTCGTCTGTTTTAGGCTCAGCTGGGTAGTCTGGAAGTGCATACCCTTTTTCTTGTAGTTCTTTGATAACAGCACGTAATTGTGGAACAGACGCACTGATATTTGGTAACTTGATGATGTTAGCTTCAGGTGTCTTAGCAAGCTCACCTAGTTCAGCTAGTGCATCGCCAATGCGTTGTTCTTCGGTTAAATACTCAGGGAAGTTAGCAATTACACGGCCAGCTAAAGAGATGTCACGTGTTTCAACTTCAACACCAGCGGCATTTGTGTATGCTTGAATGATCGGTAGCAAAGAGTAAGTTGCGAGTGCCGGAGCTTCGTCTGTTTTAGTATAGATAATTTTTGATGTCATCATCATTCCTAGATAGTAGGCATAAAGCCATATTCAACAATGCAAGAATATCATCACCAATGCTGGCAATGATCAGTCTGTTAGGTGTTAATACTGTAATTCAATAACCACACCTGACGAACTGCTATAAATTTAATGTTAAAAACCCGCCAATGGAATTAGCCATTAGCATAGTTTTACCACTTAAAGGGCCATTTTCGGGCTTTTTAAACACAAAGAGTGTAACAAGCTTGGCACAAAAGGGCTAATAACTAATATGATAATTGGGCATTAAAAAGTAATTTCAAGACTAAGGACAGATTTTGTGCTTTTAAAGTATTTAATTAACAAAGCGCAGAGCTGTAATAGAGAAGGGAATAGAAAATATCAGAAAAAGAAGTTAAGCGAGGATCTTTACAGGTCGCTCGCTTGTAGTGTCGAACTTCTATAACAACTACACTAACTCTTCGTTAGGAGCAATATTAGTCGCATGTAGGCCTTTTGGGCCTTGTTGCAATTCGAATGTTACATCTTGACCAGCTTTAAGTGTTTTATAACCGTCCATTACAATCGTTGAGTAATGGGCGAATATATCATTCTCGCAGCCGTCTTCTACGATGAAACCAAAACCTTTGGCGTTATTGAACCATTTGACTTTACCACAAGCCATACTTCTACATCCTTCTATAAGTTGACTAATTTAGTTATTCTAAACCGTATAATTTGATAGACTGACTAAGGTTTAATCAATCTATAATTGACTGTAGTTTATTTATACGATCAGTCAAGTGTTTTAAACTATTTTTTAACAATTAATTTATTTTTTTATTCAAGTTTGCTTGAGTTCCAAAGACAAGACTATATTTAATTATGAGTGGCATGAAAGATTCAGGTGTTTTAGACACAGTTCGCGACAGTGAAAAGCAAAAGCTACAACCACCGCGAAAATACAAAGTCATTTTAAATAATGATGATTACACGCCTATGGACTTTGTGATAGAAGTACTAGTGACGTTTTTTAATATGGATAGCGATAGAGCAACAGATGTGATGCTACAAGTTCATCAAAACGGTAGGGCGATATGTGGGGTGTATACCGCAGATGTTGCAAATACCAAAGTTGAGCAAGTAAACCGTTATGCACGTGATAACGAGCATCCACTGCTTTGTAGTTGTGAGCAGGAATAATACCAAGGTAGGGTGATCAAAATACCCATCACAACGGTATATATATTTATCTCAGTAAGGGGTTGCCAATGCTAAACAAAGACTTAGAACTAACTTTAAACGCGGCGTTTCGTGAAGCGCGTACTCGCCGCCATGAATTTATGACAGTAGAGCACCTATTACTTGCACTACTAGATAACCCTTCTGCAAGCGAGGCGCTCAATGCTTGCGCAATCGATATGGCAGCGCTTAAAACAGAGCTATCAGAATTTATTGACGAAACCACGCCAGTTATTCCTGATCTAGAGGAAGAGCGTGAAACACAACCAACGCTGGGTTTCCAACGTGTATTGCAGCGTGCAGTATTTCATGTGCAATCTTCGGGCAAAAACGAAGTAACAGGCGTTAATGTATTGGTTGCTATTTTTTCTGAGCAAGAAAGCCAAGCGGTTTACTTACTCAAAAAGAGTGATATTTCACGCCTTGATATCGTTAATTTCATCTCCCATGGGATTGCAAAATCTGATGATGATTTAGGCGGTGAAGACGCTGATGATATCCATGAAGAAGTTCAAGAAGTGCAAGGTGAAGAACCCACTAAGCTTGACAACTTTACCACTAATCTAAATGCGCAAGCGATTGAGGGTAATATTGACCCACTGGTAGGTCGTGATAACGAAGTCGAGCGTACCGTTCAGGTTTTATGTCGCCGTAAAAAGAACAACCCACTTTTAGTGGGGGAGGCTGGGGTTGGTAAAACCGCTATTGCTGAAGGCCTTGCGTATCGCATTGTAAATGAACAAGTACCGGATGTAATAGCTGATGCAGTCGTTTACTCGTTAGATATGGGCGCGCTATTAGCAGGCACTAAATACCGCGGTGATTTTGAAAAACGTTTTAAAGCCTTGCTTAAAGAGCTTCAGGCGCAACCTGGCGCGATTTTATTTATAGATGAGATTCACACCATTATTGGTGCGGGAGCAGCGTCAGGCGGTGTTATGGACGCTTCTAATCTACTTAAGCCGCTATTATCAAGTGGCAAACTACGTTGTATGGGTTCTACAACTTACAACGAGTACAAAAACATCTTTGAAAAAGACCGTGCTTTAGTGCGCCGTTTTCAAAAAATTGATGTGCTTGAGCCAAGTGTGGCTGATACCACCAAGATTCTTAATGGTCTAAAAGAGCGTTACGAAGAGCACCACGGTATTCGTTATACGCAAAAAGCACTTAAAGCAGCTGCGGAGCTCAGTGCCAAATACATTAATGAGCGTCATTTACCAGATAAAGCTATCGATGTGATTGATGAAGCAGGTGCGAGTCAACGCTTACAACCAAGCTCAAAACGTAAAAAGACAATTGGTGTAGCAGATATAGAATCAATTGTCGCGAAAATGGCTCGTATTCCACAGCAAAGCGTGTCATCGAGTGATAAAGAAACACTCAAAAATCTTGATCGTAATTTGAAAATGTTAGTGTTTGGTCAAGACCAATCAATTGACGCGTTAACCTCGGCGATACGCTTGTCTCGCTCAGGTTTATCAAACGAGGATAAACCAGTCGGCTCGTTCTTGTTTGCAGGGCCAACGGGTGTTGGTAAAACTGAGGTCACTAAACAGCTAGCAAAATGTATGGGCGTTGAGTTTATTCGTTTTGATATGTCTGAATACGTTGAACGTCATGCTGTAAGTCGTTTAATTGGTGCGCCGCCAGGCTATGTTGGCTTTGAACAAGGTGGCCTGCTCACTGAAGCGGTTATTAAAAACCCACATTCAGTGGTGTTGCTTGATGAAATAGAAAAAGCGCATTCAGATATCTACAATATTTTATTACAGGTAATGGACCACGGTACCCTAACTGATAATAATGGCCGTAAAGCTGACTTTAGAAACGTAGTTGTGGTAATGACAACTAACGCCGGTGTACAAGAGACTGTGCGTAAGTCAATTGGCTTCACTGAGCAAGATCATTCTCATGATGCGATGAGCGAGATAAACAAGGTGTTCTCACCTGAGTTTAGAAACCGTTTAGATAACATTATTTGGTTTAACCACCTAGAGCGTGATGTGATCTTATTAGTGGTCGATAAGTTTATTGTCGAGCTTCAAGCCCAGCTTGACAAAAAATCAGTTAACCTTGAACTGACTTCAAAAGCACGTGAATGGTTAGCGGACCAAGGTTATGACAAGGCAATGGGAGCACGCCCTATGGGACGTGTTATTCAAGAGCAACTTAAAAAGCCATTGGCGAATGAGATTTTGTTTGGCGAGTTAATCGAAGGGGGCACAGTAAAAGTGTCACTGAAAGATAAAAAATTGCGTTTTGATTTTGAAACCGATTTAACGCCTGCATAATCGTTGCAATCATGTAGACAACAAAAAGCCCAGCAAATGCTGGGCTTTTTGTTTATTAAATGTAATGGTCTGCAGGTGCTTTCAATTACATTTAATAAACGCTTCAAGCTGTGTAGAAAGTAACTAAGTTACTTAATCAACTTAGCTAAAAACTTGATATTTCGTTAACGCACTAACTTAGCGAGCACGGAATACGATGCGACCTTTTGATAAATCGTATGGGGTCATTTCTACGGTAACTTTATCGCCGGTTAAAATACGGATATAGTTTTTACGCATTTTACCTGAAATGTGAGCCACAACAACGTGACCATTTTCAAGCTCAACTCGGAACATTGTATTTGGTAAAGTATCAAGGACCGTCCCTTGCATTTCGATTACGTCTTCTTTCGCCATGTTTAGCGTAACACCTCTTTAATAGTTAAACGATGCAGATTTTGCCCAAAATACACCAATAAGTAAAGCCACAGCGGCTATTTTTGTAAATTAAATAGCCAGCCAATCATCACCAACCCTATTTTCGGCAGGCAAAAACTGAGTTTTATAACGCATTTTAGCGCATTCGTCTATTTGATAGCCTAAGTAGACATGTTCTTTATTATACGCTTGCGCGAACTTTATTTGCTCTAAAATCATTAAAGTGCCCACACTGTAATGCTCAAAATCAGGATCAAAAAATGTATAAATAGCAGAAATTGCATTGTCCATACAATCAGTTACAGCAACGCCGACCAAGGTGTCAGCGTGCCATAGTTCAATGAATGTAATAGGCAACCAATGGCAAAATAGAAAACTTTTATATTGCGATTGCTCTGGAGGGTACATAGAGCCATCCTGGTGACGCTCGGTGATGTACTTATTATAGAGTGGGTAATATTCAGCGCGCTCTTGCTCTGAATATTTAACTTCAAAGACCGTTTTTGCTTTATTAAGTTTACGTTTTTGAGATTTAGACGGCAAAAATTTGTTGGCTAACACACGCACCGACTTACACGCACTGCACACAGGGCAGTGTGGTCGGTAAATTTGATCGCCACTTCGGCGAAAGCCTAAGCCAAGTAAGGCTTCAAATTTACTGCTGTTGTAACAGCTGGGATCTAAGATAACCAGTAATTGCTCTTGGCGGTCGCCCAAATAGCTGCAATCAAATTGTTGGCTTAAACCTAAGCGAGCTGGAAGATGATCAGTCATAAATTGCTTTAAGCTCCTGCGCTTGCCACATAGTTGCTGGAATTTTGTAACTTGCTGCTTGTTCAAGTTTAGTTAAAAATTCAGCTCTAGGTACAATTTTTTCACCTAAAGTAACTAAGTAAGGGTTTTCTAGTTGGCAATCAATAAAATGAGCATTGTGGCGTTTAAGCCAATTAACCAACGCCCACATCGCAAGCTTTGAGCAGTTGGTTTGGTAATGGAACATAGACTCGCCACAGAACACTCCAGCTTGCATTATGCCGTACAAACCGCCTACCAGCACATCGTTATCCCATATTTCGACACTGTGAGCCAGAGAGTCTAAATGAGCTTGTTTATAGGCATTGAGCATTTCTTCTGTGATCCAAGTCCCTTCGGCGTCAATACGTTGTTGTTGACATGCTTCAATCACTTCATCAAAAGCGGTATTAATCGTAACAGTCACGGGGTTCTTACGTAAATGCTTACGCAAACTTTTACTGACATGAAAATCAGCAAACTCGATAATGCCACGCTCACTCGGCGACCACCACATAATAGGCTCGTATTCACTAAACCAAGGAAAAACTCCCTGACTGTAAGCGTTTTTTAATCGCGCAACAGATAAACAGCCTCCTACAGCTAGTAACCCATCAGGATCATCTAGCGCATACTGTGGATCAGGGAAAATAAAATGGTCTTGGGATAATTGATAGAGTTGTTTTGTCATAACACCGTTTCTTGTTACTACGCGAGCAGATAAATTGTAACTTGTTGCTTTAAAATCACAAACAACAAATTTTAGGCATAAAAAAAGCGCGTTATAAAAACGCGCTTATTTGAACTACTAACTCAATCGAATTAGCTAACAACTTTCACTGGCACTGCTTGCGTAGCGTCATATTTAGTTGTCATTGCTTCTTCAACCGGTGTAAACGATGTTAGATCAATGCCTTCAACTGCAGACTTATACTCGTCCATAGTCGGGAAGCGACCAAGTACAGTAGAAAGTACTACCAGTGGTGTAGAACCTAGTAGTGATTCACCTTTCTTCTCAGATGTATCAGCTACAACACGGCCTTGGAAAAGACGTGTTGATGTAGCAATAACGGTATCGCCTGGTTCAGCTTTTTCTTGGTTACCCATACATAAGTTACAGCCTGGGCGCTCTAGGTATAAGATGTTCTCATACTTAGTACGTGCCGCTGTTTTAGGTTTAGAGTCATCAAACTCAAAACCAGCATACTTAGCTAGAATATCCCAATCGCCTTCAGCTTTAAGCTCATCAACAATGTTATAGGTTGGTGGCGCAACAACTAATGGCGCTTTAAATTCAATTGAACCGTTTTTCTTTTCTAGGTTACGTAGCATGTGAGCAATAATTTTCATATCGCCTTTGTGAACCATACACGAACCAACAAAGCCTAAATCAACAGGTTTGTCATTGTAGAATGAAACAGGGCGGATCACATCGTGAGTATAACGCTTAGATACATCATCGTTATTTACGTCTGGATCAGCAATCATAGGCTCAACGATTTGGTCTAAATCAACCACAACTTCTGCATGGTATTTAGCGTTGTCATCTGGAGATAGAGCAGGCTCTTCACCAGATTGGATGCCCGCGATACGCTTGTCAGCTAAGTCGATAAGACCTTGCAGTGTTTTCGCTTCGTTTTCCATGCCTTTGTTGATCATGATTTGAATGCGTGATTTAGCCAGTTCAATTGACTTGATCAATGTTTCATCGTTTGAAATACAGATTGACGCTTTCGCTTTCATTTCTGCAGTCCAGTCAGTGAAGGTAAACGCTTGGTCAGCCATTAAAGTACCGATGTGAACTTCAATGATACGGCCTTGGAATACGTTTTCTCCACCAAATTGCTTCAGCATTTGTGCTTGAGTTGCATGTACCACATCACGGAAATCCATGTGCTTAGCCATTGCGCCTTTAAACGTCACTTTAACTGAATCAGGAATTGGCATCGCTGACTCACCCGTAGCTAGGGCAACCGCAACAGTTCCTGAATCGGCACCGAACGCGACACCTTTTGACATACGTGTATGCGAATCACCACCGATGATGATTGCACGGTCGTCAATTGTAATGTCGTTCAATACTTTATGGATAACGTCTGTCATTGCATGGTAAACGCCTTTCGGGTCACGTGCAGTGATAAGACCAAACTTATTCATAAACGCCATTAGCTTTGGAATATTAGCTTGTGCTTTGCTATCCCATACTGACGCTGTATGGCAACCAGACTGGTATGCGCCATCAACAAGTGGTGAAATCGTTGACGCAGCCATCGCTTCAAGTTCTTGAGAAGTCATTGGGCCGGTTGTATCTTGCGAACCAACGATGTTCACTTTAACGCGAACATTTGAACCTGCGTGAAGTGGCGTATCAGATAGTACACCTACCGCATTACGGTTAAAGATTTTTTCAACCGCAGTTAAACCTTGACCTTCATGTGAAATTTCTTTTGAAGGTGCATAAACAAGCGGTGTTTCAATGCCGAGTGTTTCAGCAGCAAATGTTTGTAGTTTTTTACCGAATACAACAGCATAAGAACCGCCAGCTCTCATGAATTCAACTTTTTGCGGTGTGAATGCTGATGAAACATCAACAAGTTCTTTATCACCGTTATAAAGTTTTTTCTCTTTAGTATCGATTGTTAAAACAGTGCCAGTGGCAACAGAGTACGCTTCTTCAAGAACAGCATCACCATTTGCATCAGTCACTGTATTACCGTCAGCATCGACTTTTTTAACCCAGTTTTTAAGGTCAAGACCAATACCACCGGTTACATCAACGGTAGTTAAAAAGATTGGTGCGATACCATTAGTACCTGCAACAACAGGTGCAATGTTGATGAAAGGAACGTAAGGACTTGCTTGTTTACCTGCCCAGAGCGCTACGTTGTTCACACCCGACATACGTGATGAACCAACACCCATTGTGCCTTTTTCAGCAATCAACATTACTTTAGCATTTGGGTGTTTCTTTTGAAGTTCAACAATTTCTTGCTGTGCTTCAGGTGTGATCATACATTGGCCGTGTAATTCACGGTCGGCACGTGAGTGCGCTTGGTTACCTGGAGACAGTAAATCAGTTGAAATGTCGCCTTCACCAGCAATGTAAGTTACTACATCGATTTTTTCTTCGATGTCAGGTAATTTTGTAAAGAACTCAGCTTTTGCAAAGCTCTCTAGTAAATCTTTAGCAATTGCGTTGCCTGCTTCGTATGCCGCTTTTATGCGCGCCATGTCAGCATCGTATAAGAATACTTGTGTTTTAAGAACTTCGGCAGCTTGTGCAGCAATTTTAGCATCTTCGGCCAATGCTAAATCAAGTAGCATTTCAATTGACGGGCCGCCTTTCATGTGTGAAAGAAGCTCAAATGCAAAGTCTGGAGTGATTTCTGCTACCGTTTCTTCACCAAGAATGATTTCTTTTAAAAACTGTGCTTTAACGCCCGCAGCACTGGTTGTTCCTGGTAATGTATTGAAGATAAAGAAATGCAGTGAATCTTTACGGTGCTCGTTATCAGTATCTTTAATTTGAGAAATTAATTCAGATACTAGCTCAGCACTATCGATTGGTTTTGGGTTTAATCCAAGTTCCGTTTTACGGGTTTGGATTTCTTCCATATATTTTGTATACAAACTCATAGAAAACTCTCGGTATTTTACTTGATATGAAGCTGGACATTTTAACTTATTTTACAGTCTTTCGTCATGCCCAAATGAATAAAGCGTTTATGGCCAACTATAATTATAGCTCATTTTACTTGCGTTACTTTGACGGTAATCATTGCACCGTTCAGATCCTACCGTACTTCCACCATTAATTGTATATATAAAATGAATCTTCACTATAAATTTTGTGAATGCTGTTTATTATCACAAGGTAATGGCAATAAATAAACTATCAAAATAACTCGGTAATAAAGTCTTTAGAGCAAGGCACAAAAAAGGGCTGAAAAAATCAGCCCTTCATGCAATTGGTATAAGTGTATAAATTACAGGTTATCTAAAAAGCGTTCTGCATCTAATGCAGCCATACAACCTGTACCTGCAGACGTAATTGCTTGGCGATAAATGTGATCAGATACATCACCGGCTGCAAAGACACCCGGTACGCTAGTTTGAGTTGCGTTACCGTTTAGGCCAGATTCAACAACTAAATAGCCGTCTTTCATTTCAAGTTGGTCAACAAACATGTCAGTATTTGGTTTATGGCCGATAGCGATGAATACACCGGCTAAATCAAGCTCTTCGGTCGCATCTGAATTGGCATCTTTAATACGAATACCTGTCACACCCATTTGGTCGCCAAGTACTTCGTCTAATGTGCGGTTATAATGTAGCACCACGTTACCGTTTGCTGCTTTTTCTGCTAAACGGTCAGCCAAGATTTTTTCACTACGGAAACTATCACGACGATGGATAACATGTACTTCATCCGCAATGTTTGATAAATAAAGCGCTTCTTCAACGGCTGTATTACCACCGCCAACGACCGCTACTTTTTGGCCTTTATAGAAAAAGCCATCACAGGTAGCACATGCTGAAACACCACGACCTTGGAAGTTTGTCTCAGACTCTAAACCTAAGTATTTAGCAGACGCACCGGTTGCGATGATTAAAGCATCACATGTATATGTGCCTTGATCGCCAGTAAGGGTAAATGGGCGTTTTGATACGTCAACTTTATTTATGTGATCAAACACAATTTCAGTTTCAAAACGCTCTGCGTGTTCTTTCATACGATCCATTAATGCAGGACCAGTTAAACCATGAGCATCGCCAGGCCAGTTTTCAACTTCAGTTGTTGTTGTAAGTTGGCCACCTTGCTGCATACCTGTAATTAATACAGGGTTTAAATTTGCGCGTGCTGCGTATACTGCTGCAGTATAGCCTGCAGGGCCAGAACCTAAAATTAGTAACTTACAATGTTTTGCTTCACTCATGCTTTTTATCCTAAACGTTTTGATAGCGTATTAATGTGCTCGATTTTAAGAGAAACAAGGGGGAAGTAAATAAAACTATCGATTATTTTTTTTAGCAAATCGCAAAGCTGTCAAATATTGTGTACTAGAATGCACAAAATAACCGTTCTGTATGATATATGAACTATCAGACCATTATTAATCTAACTGACACCGTTAATTCATGACCAAGCTCAGTTTTTTTGATATGTTTTAATTAATTTTGATTTGTCCCCCTGTAAAAGGGTGACCTAAGTGAATAGGCAACTATGTTATTTTGGCAGGAAAAACCCGCATTTGGGTTGACTTCAAAAGACGTTAACGTCTTAACCAATGCAAAACAGTACCACACACAATTACTTGCTTTGATCGCAAGCGCACAGACACGTATTTATATTACCGCGCTTTATTTACAAGACGATGAAGCAGGGCGAGAAATACTTGAGGCATTGCATCAAGCATCATTAGCCAAACCAGAACTAGAAGTAAAAGTACTGGTTGATTTTCACCGTGCTCAACGCGGGTTGATTGGCGCTGCAAAATCAGATGGTAACGCCAGCTTATATTGTGAGTATCAACAAAATTATCAATCGAATGTTCAAGTATATGGCGTTCCAGTAAAAGCAAAAGAGCTATTTGGTGTATTACATTTAAAAGGTTTCGTAATAGACGATACCTTGCTTTATAGCGGTGCAAGCTTAAATAATGTGTATTTACAGTATGATGAACGCTATCGCCTGGACCGTTATTTTTTAGTTAAGCAGGCATCATTGTGTAATGCGGTTGTTGATTTTATTGAAGGGCAATTATTAAGCTCTGAAGCGGTTCCGCGCATTGATACACGTCCGCTTACTAAGTTTAATGACATTAAACTCGCACAAAAACAATTGATGCGCTCTTTAAAACAAGCTAGTTACGCTCACGCAGTCGATGAAAATACACAGCCGCTTGGGGTCAGACTGTTTTTAGGTCTAGGTCGTCGCAGTAATGAGCTTAATCGATTGATAAAGTCACTGTTTGACACCACAGAGCAGGAGTTGGTGTTATATACACCTTATTTTAATTTTCCTGCACCGTTAATGCGCTCTTTAAGACGTTTGCTTAAACAAGGCAAGCAAGTCACCATCGTGGTCGGAGATAAAACTGCCAATGACTTCTATCTACCGCCGAGTGAGCCATTTAGTAAAATTGGTGCATTGCCTTATTTATATGAAACGATTTTGCTTAAGTTTTTAAAATCGCAAAAACGTCACATTACCAATGGTAACTTAAATGTCTATTTGTGGAAGCATGACAGCAATTCGTTTCACTTAAAAGGTATCTGCTCTGATCGTAAGTATCATTTACTAAGTGGTCATAATTTAAACCCACGTGCATGGGGCTTAGATATTGAAAACGGCATCTTACTGGAAGATCCTGAGCAATCGCTCATGCCTGCAATTGATAATGAAAAAGCAGAGATCCTAAAACACTGTAGGCGCCTTGATGGGCCAGAAGATTTAGAAACAATGGATAACTATCCGCAAGCGGTGAAGAAATTGTTAGGGCAGGCTAAGCGCGTTAAAGTCGACTTTATAATTAAACGCTTTATCTAACACTAGGGTTTGTTGACAGCAGACTCTAAGGTTTAGATACAAAAAAAGCAGCTAAATTTAGCTGCTTTTTTCATTTATGCGTGTTGCAGATTATGCATTTTCAACAGCAGTACGTGGGTCCACGTATTCCATGTTGAACGCTTCGGCAACTTCTTTGTAAGTAACTTGGCCTTTGATCACGTTTAGACCTTTAAGGAAGTTAGCGTCATCTAATAAAGCTTTCTTATAACCTTTGTTTGCAAGGTTAATGATGAAAGGCAGTGTTGCATTGTTAAGTGCAAACGTAGAAGTACGCGGTACAGCACCTGGCATGTTAGCAACACAGTAGTGCACAACGTCATCAACGATGTAAGTTGGATCAGCGTGAGTGGTTGCTTTAGAAGTTGCGATACAACCACCTTGGTCGATTGCAACGTCAACAATTGCAGCGCCAGGCTTCATTGCTTTGATGTGCTCTGCTGTTACAAGCTTAGGTGCAGCTGCACCTGGGATAAGCACGCCACCGATTACTAAGTCAGCTTCTAACACGTGCTTTTCAAGTGCATCAGCCGTTGAGTAAATCGCTTTAACTTTGTTACCAAACTGTGCGTCTAGTGCACGTAGTACATCGATATTACGGTCAAGTACAACAACGTCAGCACCTAGGCCTACAGCCATTTGTGCAGCGCTACGACCAACCATGCCACCGCCAATTACAACGACTTTAGCTGCCTCAACTCCTGGTACGCCACCTAATAGCATGCCACGGCCGTGGTTTGATTTTTCAAGTGCTTGTGCGCCAGCTTGAATAGACATACGACCAGCTACTTCACTCATAGGAGCAAGAAGTGGTAAACCACCGCGTGAATCAGTGACTGTTTCATAAGCGATACAGATTGATTTGCTCTTAACAAGGTCTTCAGTTTGTGGAAGATCCGGTGCAAGGTGCAGGTAAGTGAAAAGAATTTGGTCTTCACGTAGCATTGCACGCTCAACAGCTTGTGGTTCTTTTACTTTTACAATCATTTCTGCTTTTGCAAATACATCAGCAGCTGTAGGTAAGATTTCAGCACCTGCAAGGGTGTAATCTTCGTTAGTAAAACCAATGCCCATACCTGCATCAGTTTCAACAATCACTTGGTGGCCGTGATTTACTAATTCACGAACACTCGCAGGAACCATACCTACACGGTATTCATGGTTTTTAATTTCTTTAGGTACACCAATAATCATAATCTTTGCCTTGTTGGAACGGGATGAAATTTTTCACTATTATATTCATCATTGGCCAGTGTGTCTCACCTTTTTTAAGTTGCTATCTAGTGATATAATCTAAATATAGAAAATAAACAGTGTAAAAAACTAGTTGGCCAAATGCATGAGTTATTAGACCGAATTGACCGTAAAATATTGATGGAATTACAGCATGATGGCCGTATTTCTAATGTTGAACTGGCCCGACGAGTTGGCCTCAGCGCCACGCCCTGCCTAGAGCGCGTAAAAAAGCTTGAACGAGAAGGTTACATTGTAGGTTATAAAGCAGTAGTTGACCCAGCCAAGTTAGGACAGGGTTTATCTGTATACGTTGAAGTGACGATTACTAAAACATCCCCGGATGTATTTGATGAGTTTAGCGCAGCGGTGAAAAAGCACGATGAAATTATAGAATGTCATTTGGTGTCGGGTAATTTCGATTTTTTACTAAAAACCCGGGTTAATGATATGTCCGAGTATCGAGGGGTATTAGGTGATATTTTATTAAAGCTACCTAATGTCAGTGAAAGCCGTACTTATGTGGTGATGGAAGAAGTAAAAGGCGAACAAGGCGTGATCATTCGTCCTTATATCGCGTAAATCTTAAAAAGCCGTTCATAATCAGGCCATCAAGGTTAAGATAAAGTGCAACAAAAAGTATTTCCTGCTAAGGTATTCCACTGCTAAGTGTGAGAATAAAGAAAAATGAGGAATAGGGAATTATGCGCCTAAACGGTGTACAAAGACTATTAGAAACCGGACTAATCATTAGTAGCTTCGCGGCAATATTTATTTTGTGTGCGTTAATTAGTTTCGATCCTGCCGATCCTGCATGGTCGCAAACAGGTGAATTTAGAAACGTCAATAATATTACCGGCGCCGCAGGGGCTTGGATAGCTGATATTTTACTTCTTACTTTTGGTTGGTTAGCTTATTTAGTGCCCGCCGCGATCCAAGTATTCGGTTATTTATTATTTAAACAACCCCATAAAATTTTTCAGCTTGATTACACCACACTTGCCTTAAGAGTAATTGGATTTGCGCTATTTATTACCTCGGCCACAGCAATTAGCAGCATAAATTTTGATGACATTTATAACTTTTCATCGGGTGGGGTAGTAGGGGATGTGATTGCTGGGGCCATGATGCCAGCGTTTAATTTCACCGGTACATCAATCTTATTACTGTGCTTTTTCTTCGCTGGTCTTACATTACTTACGGGTGTGTCTTGGGTGCAGTTTGTTGACTTCTTGGGTGATTGGGTCGTACGTATTTACAAATACATTGCGGCACAATTTAACAGTTGGTTACACCGTGAACGCGAAGCAACACGCCCAGAAAAACAGAGCAATTTAGACGAACCTTTAGTTGCAGCAGACGCAATTAGTTTTAATGATGAATCAACTAACGAACAACCACCAAAAAGATTTACCGCAGATCAAATGCAGTCGCAACCACAGCATAATGCCTTTGATGAACTCGATGATATTCTTGATCAAGAAATCAACTTTAGCGCCATAGATGATGAGCCAATGGATACCGCTGCTGCATTAAATGCACTGGATCAAAGCCATGTGGCTGAGCCTGAAAAACCAGTAACAACGGTTGTTTCACCAGCGAGACCTATGCCTAAGCCAAAAAGCACCTATCAGCCGCCACCTACAGCGAAAGAAAAGTTTGAGCAGTTATTAGATGAAAAGCCGCCAAGTGCGCCGCTGCCAACCCTTGATTTACTTGACAGGCCAGACAAAGCGAAAAACCCAATTTCACCTGAAGAGCTTGAAGCTGTATCTCGTTTAGTTGAAACCAAATTACTTGATTTTAACGTACAAGCAGCGGTTGTAGGCGTATACCCAGGCCCTGTAGTTACTCGTTTTGAATTAGATTTAGCTCCGGGCATAAAGGTCTCTAAAATTACTGGCCTTGCAAAAGATTTAGCCCGTTCATTATCAGCGGTGAGCGTACGTGTTGTTGAAGTCATCCCAGGTAAAACCTACGTAGGGATTGAGCTGCCAAATAAACACCGTGAAATAGTGCGTTTATCTGAAGTCATTGACGCGCCTAAGTTTGAGCAAAATCCATCACCGCTTACTATGGTGCTAGGTAAAGACATCGCCGGTGAGCCAATTTGTGCCGACTTAGGCAAAATGCCGCATTTACTAGTAGCCGGTACAACGGGCTCAGGTAAGTCAGTGGGCGTTAATGTGATGATATTAAGCTTACTGTATAAATCAGGCCCAGATGATGTACGCATGATCATGATAGATCCGAAAATGTTGGAACTTTCGGTTTACGAAGGTATCCCACATTTATTGTGTGAAGTTGTCACCGACATGAAAGAGGCCGCAAATGCGCTACGTTGGTGTGTGGGCGAGATGGAGCGTCGTTATAAGTTAATGTCAGCGTTAGGTGTACGTAACTTAAAAGGTTATAACCAAAAGGTACTGGAAGCCAAAGAAGCGGGTTATCCAATTTTAGACCCATTATTTAAAGACACCGACGGCATGAAAGAAGGCCCAGATGAGCTTGATAAACTGCCTAGTATCGTTGTAGTGATTGATGAATTTGCCGACATGATGATGATTGTTGGTAAAAAAGTTGAAGAGCTGATTGCACGTATTGCCCAAAAAGCCCGTGCTGCGGGGATTCACTTAGTATTGGCAACACAACGCCCATCGGTTGATGTTATCACCGGTTTAATCAAAGCGAATATACCAACGCGTATGGCGTTTCAGGTATCAAGCAAAATTGACTCACGTACAATTTTGGATCAGCAAGGCGCTGAGAATCTACTGGGTATGGGTGATATGTTGTACTTACCACCAGGGACCAGCGTACCTGTACGTGTACACGGCGCATTTGTAGATGACCACGAAGTACATGCGGTCGTTGATGATTGGAAAAAACGTGGTAAACCAAACTACGTAGATGAAATACTTAACGGCGATGCCACAGAAGAGATATTACTGCCAGGCGAAGCCAGCGAAAACGCGGATGAAGAATCAGATCCGCTTTATGATGAAGCCGTATCATTTGTGATTGAAACCGGCAAAGTGTCGGTTTCAAGTGTACAACGTAAGTTGCGTGTAGGGTATAACCGCGCAGCGCGTTTAGTAGAACAAATGGAGACGTCGGGTATTGTGAGCGCACCAGGACATAATGGTGCTCGCGATGTTTTAGTGCCCAACAGTGGAGCAAATTAAATGAAAAAACTTAAATATTTAGCACTAGCAATAAGTTGTGTTTTATCTACAACAGCAATTGCCAGTGACAGCCAAGCACTACAAGATAAACTTGCCGAGCTAAAAAGTTTTCAAGCGCAGTTTGTACAGCAAGTTAATGACGACCAAGGTGAGTCAATCATGCAAGGGAAGGGCAATATTGCCTTACAACAACCTATGATGATCCGTTGGCAACAAGCCAGCCCAGACGATACCTTGTTTATATCAAATGGTGATAAAACGTATTATTTTGACAGCTTTGCTGAGCAAGTGACTATCATGAATACGCATAGCTTGATTGATTCAACGCCGTTTGTATTATTAACCTCAAAAGACCCAGCGCAGTGGCAAAAGTACCAAGTTAAAGCTACTGACACAGGCTTTAGCGTAACACCAAATAAAGGCGTTGAAAGCCAAGTTGAACAGCTTGATATTGTATTTTCACAAGGCCAAACAGGGCTTGAAAAACTACTGGTTAAAGACAGTTCAGGTCAATCATCTACCTTCACCTTTAGTGATACCAAAGTGAATGAGCAACTAGCTAACGCAACGTTTGAATTTACTATTCCCGAAAACGTTGAAATAGACGACCAAAGCCAAGGCGAATAATTAAAGTGAGTAATTTAGGCTTTAATTTTGGTCCTGATGTGCGCCCTTTAGCTGCGCGCATGCGTCCGACAAACCTTGAGCAGTATATAGGGCAGCAACACCTATTAAGCCAAGATAAACCACTGTACCAGGCGATATTAGCGGGGCGTTGTCATAGCCTTATTTTGTGGGGCCCACCGGGAGTGGGTAAAACCACCCTTGCGCAAATTATAGCGAATCACGCAGACGCCGCCTTGATTCAAATGTCGGCGGTAACGGCAGGTATTAAAGATATTCGTGATGCAGTGAGTGAGGCACGCAATAACCTTGAGGGCCGTGGGCAACGTACTTTATTATTCGTTGATGAAGTACATCGCTTTAACAAATCTCAGCAAGATGCTTTTTTACCGCATATTGAAGATGGCACTTTTATATTTGTTGGCGCCACCACCGAGAACCCATCTTTTGCGTTAAATAACGCGATTTTATCCCGTGCCCGAGTATATGTGCTTAAGTCATTACAAGAAGCTGATTTACATTTAGTTATTGAGCGCGCCCTTAAAAGCGATGATGAACTCAGCACAAAAACCATTACCCTTGCTGATAACGCAAAAAAAGCACTGTGCCAAGCAAGCGATGGTGACGCCCGTAAAGTGCTTAATTTACTCGAACAAGCTATTGATTTAACCACACAGAGCAACGGTCAATACTTAGTGGATGAACACGTATTGAGCCAAGTACTGCCAACACATTTAGCCAAATATGACAAAGGCGGTGATGAGTTTTACGATTTGATCTCCGCGTTTCATAAGTCAGTGCGCGGTAGTTCTCCAGATGGTGCTTTATATTGGTATTGTAGAATACTGGCTGGTGGCGGCGATCCGCTTTATGTGGCAAGACGATTATTAGCCATTGCCACAGAAGACATCGGTAACGCAGATCCACGCGCAATGGAAGTTGCGCTTAATGCATGGGATATTTTTCAGCGCGTAGGGCCAAGCGAAGGCGAACGGGCGATTGCTCAAGCTACTTTGTATTTAGCCAGCGCACCAAAAAGTAATGCCGTTTATGCTGCCTTTAATCAAGCCAAAGCGGATGCGCAAAATGCACCCAGTTACCCTGTGCCCGAGCATTTACGTAATGCACCTACAAATTTAATGAAAGATTTAGGTTATGGCGCAGAATATCGTTATGCGCATAATGAAGACGGCGCTTTTGCAGCCGGAGAAAATTACTTTCCTGAGCAAATTGCCGACACCCAATATTATTTTCCAACAGAGCGCGGGCTTGAGCAAAAAATTAAGCAAAAGCTTGATTACCTCAAAGAGCGTGATCAGCAAAGTGACATAAAACGCTATGACAACACTTAAACTCTATCTCATGATTGCAGCGGGTGGGGCATCTGGAGCTTGTTTACGCTTTTTTATTAGCGAAACCATGCTAAAACTGCTGGGTAGGGGATTCCCTTTTGGCACGTTGACGGTTAATATTCTGGGTTCATTGTTGATGGGCGTATTATACGGTTTGATAGAGCGCGAAATTATCACCGTCAGCCCCGCTAAATCCCTTATCGGAATTGGCTTTTTAGGTGCTTTGACCACCTTTTCGACATTCTCAATGGATTCGTTGTTGCTATTGCAACAAGGCCACTTTTTAAAAATGGCCCTCAATATCGTCTTAAACGTGACGGTGTGTATTTTTATGGCTTGGCTGGGCCTTCAGCTGGTAATGCAAAAAGGTTAAAAAACTAACATGTTAGATTCTAAATTATTACGTCAAGATATCGAACAAACAGCAGCGCGCCTAGCAGCACGTGGCTACGAGCTTGATACAGCGACTGTCAGCGCACTTGAAGAAAAACGCAAAACACTGCAAGTAAAAACACAAGAACTACAAAGTGAGCGTAACAGCCGCTCCAAAGCGATTGGCCAAGCAAAAGCAAAAGGCGAAGACGCACAACCACTACTTGATGCAGTAAGCAGCCTAGGAGCTGAGCTTGAAAGTGTTAAAGCTGAGCAAGATGAAATACTAGAGCAGCTTAAGAAAATCTCTTTAGCGATTCCTAATTTACCTGATGAATCAGTACCAGCTGGTGCGGACGAGTCTGAAAATGTTGAAATTTCAACATGGGGTGAGCCAAAGAAATATGATTTTGAAGTTAAAGATCACGTTGATTTAGGCCAAGACCTAAACGGCCTAGATTTTGAAATGGGTGTTAAAATTACTGGTTCTCGCTTTACTGTTATGCGCGGCGCAACTGCACGTATGCACCGTGCGCTAGTACAATTTATGCTAGACACCCACACGGATAAAAACGGCTATACAGAAATGTACGTGCCGTACTTAGTTAATCGCGACAGCCTATACGGCACAGGTCAGTTACCTAAATTCGCTGAAGACTTATTCCACACTAAAGGGCTAGTAAATGATGACGGCGAAGAACAAGAAGGCTTTAGCTTAATCCCAACAGCAGAAGTCCCGCTTACTAATAGCGCCCGTGATGAAATTTACGACGAAAAAGACTTACCTATTCGTTTAACTGCGCACACGCCGTGCTTTAGAAGTGAAGCGGGTAGTTATGGCCGTGATACGCGTGGTCTTATCCGTCAACACCAGTTTGATAAAGTAGAGCTTGTACAATTAGTAAAACCTGAAGATTCAATGCAAGCACTTGAAGAGTTAACAGGCCATGCTGAGCAAATCTTACAAGCATTAGAATTACCGTACCGTAAAGTGATTTTATGTATGGGTGACATGGGCTTTGGCTCTGCCAAAACATACGATTTAGAAGTATGGTTACCTGCACAAGACACGTACCGTGAAATTTCATCTTGCTCTAACATGGTTGATTTTCAAGCACGCCGTATGCAAGCACGCTTTCGCCGCAATGGTGAGAAAAAGCCAGAGTTATTGCACACATTAAACGGCTCAGGTTTAGCCGTTGGCCGTACGCTAGTAGCAATACTTGAAAACTACCAACAAGCCGACGGCTCAGTTATTGTGCCAGAAGTATTACGCCCGTACATGGGTGGGCTTGAAGTGATTAAATAAGCTTTTAGAGCTTTAATATGAGAAGCCGCTGTTTGTAACGAACAGCGGCTTTTTTGTTAACTAGGGTTAGTTAGCGAGTTGTGAGATTAACTCGGTATTAAATTTATTACGTAGGAATAGGCTTTAGTCATGATGTGCTTATGTTCACATAAAAGTTAACTTTTGACATTAGAGCTTCTGCTCATTTGTAGAGCGTGCATTAACGCGTTTAATTATTAATAAGTATCGGCTTGTCTTTCAATACCGCGAAAGTAAAAGTAGCTGATTTTGAGATTAACTCGGTGTTAATTTTATCACGTAGGAATAGACTTTAGCTATGATTTGCCTATGCCCACATAAAGATTAAGCTTTTGATATTAAAGCTTCTACTCATTTGTAAGGCATGCTTTAGTGCGTTAAATTTAATAAGAGGCTTATAGCGCATTTAAAGCCTTTATTTTGTCGTATTACTTTTTAAAAGTAGCAAAAGTAGCTTTGATGTATTGTAGTAGCGCTAGTTTCGTAACATACGTAATTGTGTGTTTACATTGGATTTGTTTAGTGGAATTATTAAAGCATGTAATAAACGCCGTTTTGGGGTCTCATAACCCCTAAAGTTGTGTTCAATACGCCGTTAGTTTTTACTCAAGGAGTGAGTGTTATCGAATATGCAGAAGAATTCACTAAAGGAGATAAATTAAGAAGAATACTTTTAGCAATGTTGCTAGGGTTATTTATTATGATCACTCATAATAAATGGGTTTTCCCTTTTATCTCTTGGTATGCTGACACAGCCCATTGCCATACTTCGCTGGGTTATTCTGGAATTTCAGTTCTGTGGTATTCGTTATTTGTAGGCCTGCCGCTTTTATGTGCTTTCATAATTGGTGTTGTGACTGTTCCAGTTGGCTACAGAGGTATTATTCAAAAACAGTTTCCTCCCAAGGGAATGAAAGTTTACAAACCCACGAAAATTCTTAGAGGCTGGAAGGGGCATTTAAAGTCGGTATTGCATTTATTAATACCAACGTTATTAATTTTATTGTCTATTTGGGGGTATTTCCAAGTTGATAAGATGCCGCATCAAGTAGCTAAAGGTGTTGACTATAGCCTATGTAAAGCATTGGAGGATAAATGAAAAAAGGACTTACAGATATATTCGAAGTTGACTCTGTGCTAAAGACTCTAGTTTTATGTGTACTGACTATTGGCTCATATTTGATATATAAACTTTACCGTTTTTCAAGCCAAATTAATGAGCATACAGAGCTTAAAATACCTAATTATTTTATTCTTACTACAATAATTTTATTTATCATTTCATTAGGCAGTTTGATTTATGGTTTAGCTAATATTCACGATTTATCAATTTTAAAAAGCTCAATTGTTATTCATGCTATATCAAGTGCTTTCGATGTAACGTGGATAATTATGGTACGTAATCGTATTAATTCAATTGCAGGATCTCATAAAGGTGACAAACTTTGGTTGAACCCGTTTTTTACATCAATTTTTCATGTGATGTATATGCAACATAAAATAAATCAGGGGTAGGATAAAGCGCAATATTACAAGAATATACAGCGGCGTTGAGGCTGTAGGAATATCCTTTTTAGGTTGGATATACAGATCTTGTTTTGCCCGCTTTCAAACCTTGATCCCACTGATTTACTGTGATTAAAAATACCAATAGTTAAATCGCTACCGTCTTAATGTAGTTAATCACTTTGGAGTAACGAGCAATAACTTTGCCTCTTTACCATCGGTTAGCACCGCGACATTTCCTTTTGCTGTAACAAGTACATCTCTTAATCGTCCGGCTGCTTCTGGGAATAGATGAGTTTGGGTAAATTCGCCATATTCTAAATCTACTGCATAAAGTTTTTTATCCACTAATGTAGTGATAAGTACATGCTTTTGCAGTGCAGGAAAGGCACTTTGCTTAGAGCCATAATACGCCATACCAGATGGCGCGATAGAGGGCGTCCAGTCAACTATTGGCTTTTTCATACCCGCATATTCCCTAAAAGGTGAAATACGGGCTTGAGAATAATCTTTACCATTGGTAATTACTGGCCAGCCGTAATTGGTGCCAGCAGTTAAGTAGTTTAGTTCGTCGCCGCCAGCAGGACCATGCTCGTGACTGACTATTTGCTGCGTGTCGTAATCATATACTAAACCTTGGGTGTTACGGTGGCCAATTGAATAAATTGCCCGCGCAGCAAGGTTTTCGTGTTCAATATATGGATTATCGCTTGGCAAGCTACCATCTAAATTAATGCGTAATACTTTACCTAGCTGGCTGGTGATTACTTGTGCTTGCTCTCGGTGATCAAAGCCATCACCACTTGAAAATAATAAAGTGTTGTCGGGCAGAACTAAGGCGCGACCAGCATAATGCTGTGGAGTGTCTTTATCTATTGCTACTTGATAAATTATCTCTGGCTTTGAAAAGTCTGTACCATCAAAGATGGCTTTAGCAATTACGACTCGGTTGGCATCAGCTTTACCTTGAGCATATGTGAAAATTATTTCGTTGGACTGGCTATAGTCAGGAGATAACACGATATCGAGCAATCCGCCTTGGCCTGCAACGTATAAACCATCGAGCGCTAGTTTAACTCGGGTTTGTGCGTTATCTTTCACAATGACTACATGACCATCACGTTCGGTGATTAACCATGTGCCGTTTGGCAGCTCAACCATACTCCACGGTGACTGCAATTGCGTGGCAAGTGTGTTGGTATTATATTGTTCTGCTGGTAGAGGAAAATTTGCATTCACAGGAAGTGACAAAAACCATAACGCGGTAAAGCAACAGATACATTGTCTACGGCGCAAGCCTTTGCTAGTGTAGGTAAAAGGTTTTATTTTGATTTGAGATAACCATGCACTTTTTAACACGTTTATTGCCTTCATTTTTAACCTCTTGGTTACTAACATTCACCCTTGCTAGCTTGTTTCATAGTCAATACGTTGTCAATCAATTAGTGAATGTGGGCGTTGTGGTTGGTTTTAGCGATCGCATTAATTTAACGCTCGATGACTGGCTCGGCTTACTGCCGACCTACGGTGCGATAATAGCCGTTGCACTAGCTATCGCATTTTCGGTCGCAGGGTTTATTTATAAAAAATATCATAAATATGCTATTCAACTATTTGTTTTATCAGGAGTGGTCGCTTTTGCTGTTACTTTAATCGCGATTGAATCTATTATGAATATTACCATCATTGCTGGTGCTAGAGGGTGGGGGTTTTATTTGCAATTAGTTGCAGGTGCAGTAGGTGGCTTTATTTTTGGGTCTTTAACTAAAGCAAGCCGAAGAAATTAACAGCCTAATTTCAACTCATCAGCAGCAATAAACTCCATAGATTAACTTATCAAATGATAGTGTTTTAGAAATTAAGTAGACTAATGGCGTTGCCTATCGGATTGATAATAAACTTAAAAGAGGCACGGGAAGTTTTACACTTCCTCGAATGATTGATAATAATTAGTAAGAAAATCAACTAACGCCTTAACAGCTGGCAATAGGCCGCGCCTAGAAGGGTATACAAGATGAATAATATCAGTTTTAGGTTGCCACTGAGGTAGTAAATGAACCAATGAGCCATCTTTTAATTGCTCCATAACCATAAGTACTGGTAATTCAACGATGCCAATCGCTTTTAAAGCTGCGTTACGTAATGCAATCATATCGGTGGTTACGTAACGTGGTACATGACTTACTTTAGCTTCTTGATCATCAGGACCATAAAGCAGCCAATGGTAATGATGCTGCGGTTGGCCTAAGCCTAAACTTGGCCATGTTGATAATTCTTCAGGCCTTTTAGGCAAACCATATTTATCAACAAGCGCAGGGCTTGCTACTAAGCATTTTCCTCTTTGTGATAATACTCTTAACACGAGTTCACTATCTTCAATCGGGGCTGGCCTGACTCTAATAGCTACATCAATTCCTTCAGCAATTACATCGACTCGGCGGTTAGTTGCTTCGAGTTGAACGTTTACTTTTGGATATTGTGCCATAAAATCAGCGAGTACTTGGCCAATATGAACATGAAGTAATGCAACTGGGCATGATAGTTTTATGGTGCCGCAGGGCTCTGCATGACTAAATTCTACAGCTTCTTTCGCTGCCTCAGCTTCTACAAGCATTGCTTGGCAATGAGAAAGAAACGTCATACCGATTTCAGTTACTTTAAATTGACGAGTTGAACGATAAATCAATCTAACATCTAGCTTATTTTCTAAGGCTGAAATTCGCCTACTTAGTTTTGATTTTGGAATACCCAGCGCTCGTCCAGCGGGTGCAAACCCACCATACTCAACTGTTTTTGCAAAATAATATAAATCATTAAGATCTTGCATAGCTCCAACACCATCGTTCTATTATTAGAACTATGATACTCATTTTTGCTATCTACTCAAACTTATATTTAAAAACTAAACTAATAAGCACGTTAAACAATAGGAGTCAGTAATGAAAGAAGTTGAAAGTGTTTTTTCTGCTCCCGATTTGCATTGGGTGGGAGATGGCTTCCCGGTAAAAACATTATTCTCATATCAGCAACAGGGACAATCTATTAGCCCGTTTTTATTACTTGATCATGCTGGACCAATGCAATTTTATCCCTCTGAGCATCAACGCGGTGTTGGTGAACATCCGCATCGAGGTTTTGAAACAGTCACTATTGTGTATCAAGGAGAAGTTGCACATAAAGATTCCACTGGTGAGCAAGGTGTAATTGGTGAAGGTGATGTGCAATGGATGACGGCGGCAAGTGGAATTGTACACGAAGAGTTTCATTCAAACGCCTTTGCTGAAACAGGTGGCGTATTAGAAATGATGCAGTTATGGGTCAACTTACCCAAGGTCGACAAGATGTCTGCACCTAAATATCAAGAAATTAAAGCAAAGCAAATCCCTAGTGTGGCTTTGCCTGATAAAACTGGTTTTCTACGTGTCATTGCAGGCCAGTTAGCTAACAAAAAAGGACCGGCATCAACTCACAGTCCTATTTTAGTGGCGGATGGTGAAATCAAAACTTCAGGTCACTACCACCTACCGTTACAAAATGGTTGGACAACGATTGTTGTTGTTCGTGATGGACAGTTAAAACTAAATGGAAAAATTTTATCTAAAAATCAAACACTCGCTATTTCAGGATCAGATCATGGGCTTTCTATAGAAGCACTTAGTGATAGTAAATTGTTAATACTTTCAGGAAAGCCAATTGATGAACCTATTATTGGTTATGGCCCTTTCGTAATGAATAGCGAAGCTGAGATAAAACAAGCGATTACAGACTATCAAACTGGAAAGTTTGGTCGTTTAACGCGCATTTAGGTTTCCTAAATGCATATGGTGCATTGCGCACTTTATATAGGAGAAATGAAGATGACTAAACCTTATATTCGTTTAGATAAAGAAGATGCAGCAGTTCTTCTAGTCGATCATCAAACTGGCTTATTATCATTAGTAAGAGATATTGACCCCGATAAATTCAAAAATAATGTGTTAGCGTTGGCAGATTGTGCTAACTATTTTGAATTACCAACTATACTCACTACAAGTTTTGAGGAAGGGCCAAATGGTCCCCTAGTACCGGAACTAAAAGAAATGTTTCCTGATTCGCCTTATATAGCTCGACCTGGTCAGATCAATGCATGGGATAACGAAGATTTTGTTAAGGCAATTAAAGCAACAGGTAAAAAGCAATTAATAATTGCTGGAGTCGTAACAGAAGTATGCGTGGCATTTCCTGTTTTATCAGCAATTGAAGAAGGTTTTGATGTATTTGTAGTCACTGATGCATCTGGTACATTTAATCCAATGACAAGAGATGCCGCATGGGATCGAATGTCGGCAGCAGGCGCACAAATGATGTCGTGGTTTGGTTTAGCATGCGAACTGCACCGTGATTGGCGAAATGATGTAGAAGGGTTAGGGGAGCTTTTCTCAAACCATATACCTGATTACCGCAATTTGATTAATAGCTATACAACATTTAAATCACAGTAGTAGATAAAATAAGGCGTGAAAAAACACGCCTTATTGTTTCAATACATTATAGTGGGGATAAAAATGAGTAGTCAAAGCCAAATAACTGAAATGTCATGTGATATTGAGGCCGGTTGTGGTGCAATTACAAAAATAGTTCATCCAAAAGAAAAAAACCTTGGCGGTTTTTGTGTGCGCCGTACGTTACCTAATCAAGCCATAAAGAATATTGGGCCTTTTATTTTTTTCGATCACATGGGACCTGCAACCTTTGCAGCAGGTGAAGGAATTAATGTTAGGCCGCACCCACACATTAATATCGCAACGGTAACTTATTTATTTGAGGGAGAAATTTTACACCGAGATTCAATCGGAAGTGAGCAAGTTATTCGACCAGGAGATTTAAATCTTATGGTAACAGGCTCAGGTATGGTTCACTCTGAAAGAGAGCCTGCAAGGGTTAAAAATCAAGTGCACTCGATACATGGCTTACAACTTTGGCTAGCTTTACCAGAACAAGATGAAGAAACGGATCCTGCATTTTATCATTACCGCGCACAAGACTTACCCCAATTGGAAATCGATGGTGTTAGTGTAAGAATAATGATAGGAACAGCATTCGGAGCTACATCACCAGTAAAAACTTACAGCTCGACGCTTTATATTGAATCTTATTTAAAAGCGGGGCAATCATTGCAGCTGCCTAATGCGGCACAAAGAGGTTTGTATGTTGTTTCTGGTGAGTTAAAGTTAAAAAACACTCAAATAACTGAACATTCAATGGTTGTACTAGATGCAAACGAACATGTCACAGTCACAGCATATAAAGATAGCCAAATTGCACTCATAGGAGGCGAAAGTTTAGGAAAGCGATATGTTGATTGGAATTTTGTTTCTAGTAATAAGCAGCGAATAGAGCAGGCCAAACAGTTATGGGACGACAGGCAGTTTCCAGAAATAGTAAATGATGCAGATGAATTCATCCCATACCCAGTTGCGGGGAAATAGGGATAGCTGTAAGTATATAATATGGGCCTATCGTTTTAACTACGGTACTTATATTTACCTTATTACTATTTATACGTATGGCCTTCACACAAGTGATTGGTCTTTGTTTTTATCTATTTGGTACACAGCTCTCTATGTTTTATGTACTAGGAGCTACGTGTCCGTATTTGCATTTAACACGATGGGCTCAAACCCTCGTCACTCACATGTATGGCTCAGCTGGGGAAAACGTACTGAGAATTGGTTTATTAGTCTTGCGCTACATTAAATTCACTACAGTGATAATCCAAAACACTTTGATACAAATTTAGGCTCTGCTTTAGCTATTTGGGTTAGGTTATTTGGTACATTAGTTCGTGCTCACCAAGTCGGGAAAATTTCAATTGGTGTTGGTAAATATGATGCAGGCTATAACTCAATTTGGGCAATATGCTCTAAACCTGTATTAGATTCGCTTAAAAGGATATTACTTAAACGCGTAAAATTAAGAAAACCAGCTGCTGATGTGGTTAAAAAAACAATATAAGATCCTAACCTAAAAAGCCAGCAGTAGCTGGCTTTTTAGGTATTACGAGAACTTAGTTTTCTTTTTGGTGGTAGTCTTCTAGCTCTTTTGCGGCATTAGGATCATTAAATACAGCTTCATCTAATTGGCCCTCTGATTTAGCAACAACACAGGTTACCATACAATCACCTGTAACGTTGACAGCTGTGCGAGTCATATCAAGTAAGCGGTCAACACCAATAATAATTGCAATTCCCTCAATCGGTAAACCTACTTGGTTTAGTACCATTGCTAACATTATTAATCCTACACCAGGGACGCCCGCAGTACCTACTGAAGCTAAAGTTGCTGTTAAAACAACCATTAAATAATCGGACAGGGTTAAATCAACACTGAATACCTGGGCTATAAATACGGTCGCAACACCTTGCATGATGGCAGTACCATCCATGTTGATAGTGGCACCTAGAGGAACAGTGAATGAGGCAACAGAATTATGAGCACCTAATTTTTTTGTCGCAGTTTCTAAGGTAATTGGCATCGTAGCACTTGAGCTTGAGGTGCTAAAACCAAATAGGCAAGCATGCTTCATTTTCTTTAAAAAGGTCACAGGATTTAGTCCGGTAAGGACTTTTAGAAGAATTGAATAATTGATGAATGCGTGTATAGCGAGTGCAGCCATCACAACACCAAAGTATTTTGCTAAGCTAACAATTAAATCAAGCTCTATAGTGGTAAATAATTTTGCCATCAAACAAAACACACCATACGGAGCGACATTCATCAACAGTGTAACTAACTTAAGAATAACAGCATTTAAATCTTCAAATACTAAAGCGACACGTTTACCCGCTTTACCACTGAGGGCCATCGCGATACCAAATAAAAGTGAGAACACGATGACTTGCAACATATTGCCACTGGCCATAGCATCAATGGGATTAGTTGGAAACATATCAATAATAACTTGAGCGAGTGTTGGTGCTTGTTTGGCACTGTATGCTGCTTCAGTCGGAAGGTTTATACCTTCACCAGGATTGACAAGAAGAGCAAGTGTCATCGCAACTGTTATTGCAACTGCTGTGGTGATTAAATATAAACCAATAGATTTACCACCTAAACGACCCAGTTTTTTAGGGTCGCTTAAGCTACAGGTTCCACATACGAGAGACACAAATACTAATGGCACAACCAGCATTTTTAAGCTGGCGATAAATATTTGCCCACCAATATGAAATAAACCATCTACAAAGAAGCTCTTAATTGGCAAAGAGAATAACCCAAGCGGGATTAGATAATCGTCTTCGCCAGCTAAAATAGCTTGGAAAATAAAGCCTACAGCCACACCTAGGGCCATGCCAATCATAATACGGGTTGTTAAACTCATTGAACGGATTTTCGACATAGTAACAATCTATTTTTATAAATTTGCCATAGCCTACCAGCCTGCAGATTTTTATACAGAAAAAATCGATAAATATGTAAAAAAAAGTCGGATCAAAAAAACAACTAATAAACTCATAAAAAGTTGTGATTTTAGTGCCAGTTATAGGTTAATATTGAGTAAATATATATTTTAATATTAATAACAAACGCTAGGGAGAGATCAATGCCTTTAATTCGATGGCTCAGTGTTGTGATGTTCAGTTTTCTACTCGCAGCCTGTGGTGGCGGTGGTTCAATTGAAAAGGACGGGGGATCACTTGATGACAGTACAGATTCTGCAACGTATACATTAACTGTAAGTGGTGTATCTGAAACAACAGGTGAAGCCGCTAATGAGGTCTCCTCAGAACAACGTTTACAGCTAACGGCAAAATTGTTGAAAGATGGCGCTGCAGTTTCAGATGTCAGAGTTACTTTTAGCACAGACGGTGAGTACGGAGTTTTTGAACCAACATCAGGCACTGCGATCACTGATGATGATGGTTCTGCAAAAATTCTTCTAGCGGTGGGTAGTAACGCAGGAGCTGGCACTGTTGATGCTTTTGTCACGATTGAGGGCGAAACGATTAGTAGCGCACAGTCGTTTGCATTTACATCAACTGGAGATGCTGATGGCACTGTACAAGATAACTACACAATTACTGTACAAGGGTATACGCAGGACACTGGAACTGCATCTAATACAGTGACAAATGCTGCGCCACTCGATTTAAGGGCCACATTAAAATACAATGATTCAGTTGTAGCCGGTAAGCGCATTGTTTTCTCCTTAACTGATAGTATCGGTTTGTTACAGCCAACGACAGGCTCTGCTTTAACACAAAATGACGGCGTAGCAACAGTTCAGCTTACCGCAGGTAAAGATGCTGGTGCAGGTATGGTTACAGCTACGTACAGTATAGATGGAGATTCTTACTCAGGTACATTTGACTTTCAATCAACCGGTGGGCAAGGAACTGATACAGGGGTATCAGGTACAATTACTCTCGATTTAAATATTTTAGACCAAAGTGGTGCTGTATTTTCAGAGTTAAACCCGGTCAGTAAAGATAATAAAGGTATCGTCACTGCAACATTAAAAGATGATGGACTTCCATTAGCGTCACAATTAATTAGTTTTACGTCTAAATATACAGGTAAAATAACCCCAGAATTAGGGACGGCATTAACCGATGAAAGTGGTGTAGCTACTGTGACATTAAGTAGCGGTAATTTCAAAGGTGCAGGCCAGGTTATAGCAAGTTACGGGTCTGAAAGTGACGAAGTAATAACTAAAACAGCTGGTTTTGTTTCAAATGGCGATGACGCCCCGGTAGAAAATGCACAAGCCGAGTTAGATATAAAACTTTTACAAGGGTGTAATGCTAATTGGGATGCGAATCGAAATTTTGAGGCATTAAATCCACTCGATCCTTCGACTGGTTGTGCAGTGACTAATACATTTTCATCAGATGTATTGATTGATGTTCTTATTAAAGTGGTTGATACGAGTAGTGGTGACGGCATTGCTGGTATTATCGCTGAATTGTCCACTGATTTAGGGCAGCTACTGCCTGATTCAGGAAAAGCATTAACAGATAATTTTGGTTTTGCATTATTAAAATTACAACCTGGAGCAAGTAGTGGTGCTGGAACATTAACTGCAACAGCAAAAGATAGCAGTTTAGATAAAGCTTTCTCAATTAGTACGGCAGAATTAAATGTATCTATTGATAATGGTTTACCCAATTTATTAGATGGCTCGGGCAATCCAATCGAAGGACAATATCAACCATTAGCGGCGGGCGCAACAACTGTTATTACTGTTGAAATTAGAGACAATAATGATGATTTAATAGTTACTCCTTTTGATGTTCAGTTTACATCAAGTTGTGTAGAAAGTGGCAAATCGATTATTGATGAAAACGTGATCAGCATTGGCGGGATTGCGACTTCAACCTATAGAACAAATGGCTGTAAAAGTGCGCAAGGTGATACCGTTATCGCAACGGTATTAACTGGCGGAACACCTGAAATTGCATCTGTTAATATTCCAGTTTCTGAAGCTGATGTGGCATCAATTGAATTTATTTCAGCGGAGCCAAATGTGATTGCTTTAAAGGGCACTGGAGGCGTTGACCGTCAAGAAAACAGTGAACTAACATTTAAATTAATTGATAAAATTGGTCAAGATGTAACAAGCAAACGCTTAGATTTTCGTCTTACATCGACTAATGGTGGGATCAGTTTATCGCATCATAGTGTTGACACTGATGCAGATGGATTAGCACGAGTTCAAGTTAATTCAGGTTTCGTGCCAATGGCAGTAAGAGTGCAAGCGTGCTTTATTCCAGATGATCAAATTCCTGCTGATCAAAATGATGATGTAACGTGTTGGCAAGATGTGTATGCTCAATGCCAACAACCAGAAGCAGACCGAACTGAAGGTGTGAGCTGTCCAATTGGAAATTTATCGCTCGTGTCGTTAGATCAACAAATTATCAGCGTATCAGACTTACTTTCTATTAGTACTGGTCTTCCTGATAACAATAGTTTTACAGCATCCATAACTGATTTTTCAACAGAAACGCTGCAATATGACAACGAAACCTTTGATATTACTGTACTTATAGCAGATCATTTTAATAACCCAGTGCCAGATGGAACCGCTGTCTATTTAACAACAGAGGGAGGGGCTATTGGTACTTTAGATGGTGAGGAGGGTAACCCCCAACTAGAATGCCGATCTATTGATGGTGCCTGTACGGTGCAATGGCGTAGCCAAAATCCTAGACCATTTACGGAAAGTAAGTGGGGGAATAAAGTATCAGATTATAACCCCAAAAAATTATTACTTGTTAAAGCAAAGTACTTAGAAGATATCGAAGGTATTGTTGCTCCAACCTTTGAACAAAGTAATGCAGTATCATTGACACAATTAAACGCAGATACAAATTTTGCTGGATTACTAGAAGAAACGCGCAACTGTGATTTATATAGAAATGCACCAGCGCCCTGTTTGAACGGAATTTTAAATGCGAATAGTAATGAGTTAGGAGTGCCTCTTGGAGCCCGAGCAACAGTTTTAGTTACAGCAAAAGGGCAAGAGTCATTTATTGATATTAATGGCAATGGATTATTTGATAGTAATGAGTATTATTCTGGCTATGATTTGAGTGAAGCGTTTGTTGATCATAATGAAAGTGGTACTTACGATGGTTTATCAGCTATTTATGATCCAGTAACAGCTTCTATAGTCAAAGATGCTCAACTTTGTACTGATGGTTCAGACACTGATCTATGTAGTGAATTTGCAACAAACGGTGCCCATTTTGAGGAACCAATTGGTGATATAGACTCTAATGGCATGCATACATTACGGGATGGCAAGTATAATGGTTTATTATGTACAGAAGCTGCACAAACAGCCAATATATGTAATAAGGAACTTGTAGATGTACGTCGTTCTTTTGAAGTTATTATGTCGGGTAGTACCGTTTATTATCGCTTTGCAATTGATAAAGATTCATTACGTCGTAAGTTTGCTGCAGCAATGGCGGAACCTGAGTTAGATGCAGATGGCAATCCAACCGGTAATCTTTCAGCAAATGCGTTAGGTGTTACTAATAGTATTAATACTTGTTCAGATATTCTAAATCAGTATGATAATTCATCTATTGTAGTGCTCGGCCTTGAAGAAAGTGAAGATGATGAACTGTGTGATATTACAGAAATAAATATTAAGACTTATGACTCTGGTGTGGAGTTGGATGCATTATCTTTTAATTTTTATTACTCCGATATTTATAATAACCCTCTTGCAGCAAATACAAGTGTAGTTGTTGGCAGTGAAAATGGCGATTATAGTGGTGTAGATGATTTTGTGATTGGTAACTCTACAGCAACAAACGCCGCCGTTATAGGACTTGCAATTAGTCGCGAAGCTGAGCCGAATAAAAAATCGGTTGGTGATTTATCTATTTCATTTACGACGCCAAAAGGCAATAACACAACAGCACGATTACAAATTAGTGATGATGGTTAGATGCTTTCGAGCACTTAGATAAAATAAATGCCAACCATTAGGTTGGCATTTTTGTATCTATTCTTATATATTCCACTGCAAATATGTAAAAACACCGTTTTGCCTAAATTAACGGCAATAATTGTTTAATTAATCATTAAAAGTAGAAAAGTTTCGATTAAAAGCTTGTAACAATTGGTGTTTGTAGATATACCTATAAATATTCGTGCCCGAAGTGGGCTAAACACATTTAAAATATTTGGTTAGAAATAGGCAACTATGGGCAAATCGCTAGTAATTGTAGAGTCCCCTGCTAAGGCTAAAACAATTAATAAATATTTAGGAAACGATTTTATCGTTAAGTCCTCTATTGGGCATGTACGAGATCTTCCTACCTCAGGTTCTGGCAAAACCAAAACAGCGCCGACTAAAACGCCAGCTGAAGTGCGCAAAATGTCTCCTGAAGATAAAGCGGCTTATAAAAAGCAGCGTGATTACACCAACCTAGTTGCTCGGATGGGGATCGATCCAGAAAAAGGCTGGGAGCCACATTATGAAGTTCTACCAGGTAAAGAAAAAGTAGTTCAAGAACTTAAGAAACTTGCTGAAAACGCTGACCAAATCTATCTCGCAACGGATTTGGATAGAGAAGGGGAAGCCATAGCTTGGCACCTCGAACAGATTATTGGTGGCGAGCCTGAGAAATATAAACGCGTGGTTTTTAACGAAATCACTAAAAATGCGATTCAACAAGCATTTGAAACACCAGGCGAGCTAAACACTGATATGGTTTATGCTCAACAAGCACGTCGCTTTTTAGACCGTGTTGTTGGTTTTATGGTGTCACCATTATTGTGGGCAAAAGTCGCCCGCGGGTTATCGGCAGGGCGCGTACAGTCAGTTGCCGTACGCTTACTCGTTGAGCGTGAACGTGAAATTAAAGCATTTATCCCAGAAGAGTTTTGGGATATTCATGCGGATGTTAAAAATGCTGAGTCAAACTTACGCTTAGAAGTTGCAAAGCAAGCAGACAAACCATTCAAACCGGTTAATGAATCGCAAGCAATGGCCGCTGTGGCCTCATTAGAAAACGCTGAATATAAAGTAATTAGTGTTGAAGAAAAGCCAAGTAAAAGTAGACCAAGTGCACCATTTATAACCTCGACAATGCAACAAGCTGCCAGTACGCGTTTAGGCTATGGTGTTAAGAAGACCATGATGCTAGCTCAGCGCTTGTATGAAGCCGGTTATATTACTTATATGCGTACTGACTCGACTAACTTGTCAAAAGACGCTGTAGGCATGTGTCGTGATTATGTGGTTGAGCAATATGGTGAGAAATATTTACCAGCAAACCCAATTAACTACAGTTCAAAGGGTAACGCACAAGAAGCGCATGAGGCAATTCGTCCATCGAGTGTCTCTGTTCTATCAGGCCACCTTGATGGTGTTGACCCTGATGCGAAAAAGCTATACGAGCTAATTTGGCGCCAGTTTGTGGCGTGCCAAATGGTGCCTGCTGAATATGACTTAACGACGCTCACTGTTGCAGCGAATGATTTCCACCTTAAAGCCAAAGGCCGTGTATTACGCTTTGATGGTTGGACACGTGTGCAACCAGCTGTACGTAAAAAGAATGAAGAAGATCAATCATTACCTGCAGTAAAAGAAGGTGAAATATTGACCTTGATTGAGCTTGATCCTAAGCAACACTTTACTAAGCCGCCTGCGCGCTTTAGTGAAGCAAGTTTAGTTAAAGAGCTTGAAAAACGTGGTATTGGCCGTCCATCTACTTATGCATCTATCATTTCAACAATACAAGATCGTGGTTATGTACGTGTAGAAAATCGCCGTTTCTTTGCAGAGAAAATGGGTGAGATAGTGACAGATCGGTTAGTTGAAAACTTTACCGATTTAATGAACTTCGATTTTACTGCAAAAATGGAAGGGCGTTTAGATGATATCGCAGAAGGTGAACGCATTTGGACCCAAGTGTTAGATAAATTTTACGCTGATTTTTCTACCCAACTTTCTATTGCCAGTGGCGAAGAAGATGACGGTGGTATGCGTAAAAATGAAATGGTCGAGACGGATATTGATTGCCCAACTTGTAATCGTAAAATGGGTATACGTACCGCTTCTACCGGAGTTTTCCTCGGTTGTACAGGTTACAATCTTCCGCCAAAAGAGCGTTGTACTCAAACCATGAACTTAGTTTCTGGTGATGAGGCAGTGGCAGCGGATGTCGAAGATGTTGAAACAGAGACCTTGATGCAAATGAAGCGTTGCCCAATATGTGAAACGGCAATGGATTCATACCTGATTGATGAAACACGTAAATTGCATGTCTGTGGTAATAACCCAGGGTGTAAAGGTTATGTGGTTGAGCAAGGCACCTTTAAGATAAAAGGCTATGATGGGCCTATTATTGAATGTGATAAATGTGGCTCAGACATGCAGCTCAAATCGGGTCGTTTTGGTAAGTATTTTGGTTGCAGTAATGATGAATGTAAAAACACACGTAAGTTATTACGTAACGGCGAAGCTGCGCCACCAAAAGAGGATCCAGTACAATTACCTGAACTAGAATGCGAAAAGTCGGATGCTTATTTTGTATTGCGTGATGGTGCCGCAGGCATTTTCTTAGCTGCTAATACATTCCCTAAATCACGTGAAACACGGGCACCTAAAGTTGAAGAACTCCAGCGTTTTAGAGACCGTATATCACCTAAGTTTTATTACTTAGCTGATGCACCTGCAAAAGATCCTGACGGTAACTTAGCAATTGTACGCTACAGCCGTAAGAATAAAGAGCAGTACGTAATGACCGAGGTTGAAGGTAAAGCAACGGGCTGGACAGCACATTATAATGCTGGAAAGTGGGTTGAAGAGGCAAAGAAAAAAGCCGCGCCTAAAAAGAAAGCAGCCGCTAAAAAAACACCAGCCAAAAAAGCAGCGCCAAAAAAGGCCGCTACAAAAGCTAAAAAAACTGATGATTAGTAGTTGAGCACGTAAAGTGCTCAACTATTAATACACCAGTAATAAAACCGGGATGCACAACCTTGTGTCATCCCGGTTTTAGTATGATCAAGCGATTTTTTAAATATTAACGTCAGTTACTTTTTTGTAGCCTTCAGTCTCAAGCTCGTCATTTACGCACTTCAAAACGTATGGTTTAAGCGCTTCATTGCTTATATCGTCGTCCTTAGCCCAATCTAAACACATTTCAGTGTATTCTTGGATAGTTTCAGCAGAGGCTTCAACAGCGTTTTGAGCGACAGCATAAGTCGTAGCAAGGCTAAAAAAGGGCGCTACGATTAGTGCTAGCAATGGTTTTTTCATTTGTTCATTCCTAAATAAAGTATTTATACCAATTTTACTAAGTTACTCGCTGCTAAATAGCAGGTTTTAAATAATGTCACTGGTATGACGATTACTTATAAAAAAGTAACAGTTAACCAATAGAGAAATGCTCAGTTGGTATAGAGATTCTTAATCGAAATGAAAATAAAAGATAACGAAAAATTTTTATCGTTAAGATAAAATAAATATACGATAAACACTGTTTAAGTGTTTGTATCATAATATAAACTCGTTTAAAGTCTGTTTTTTAGTAAATTAAGAGTGTTATGGATCAGCAACCAAGCAATAAAGCCCCAAGACAAGCAGGTAAAGCAGAACTTGCTCTTGAATCATTGATTTTTCGCGGACGCTGGCTATTGGCTCCATTTTTTGTTGGTTTATTGTTTGCGGTTATTTTATTACTGTTCAAGTTTTTCAAACAGCTATATTTGATGGGTGTAGCGACCTTTACTGCAACAAGCCAAGAACTGTTAGTGGGTATTTTAACGTTAGTAGACACTGCATTGTTGGCGGGGTTATTACTAATCATCATTTTTAGTGGTTATGAAAATTTTGTTTCCAAGCTCAATATTGATAATCATGAAGATCGTCCTGCGTGGATGGGAAAAGTGGGGTTCTCAGGTTTAAAAATGAAGTTGATTAGCGCGATCGTTGCTATTTCAGCGGTTGAACTATTAAAAGTATTTATCAGCTCGTCATCCTATACAAGTGAAGAGCTTATTTTAAAAGTAGTGATCCACGTCACGTTTGTAATCTCAGGTGTATTGTTCGCATTAACAGATTATATAAACAGTAAAACACAAAGCCATTAAACTCGGTAGGCTGGTTCTAGCAGCCTACCATACTTTATTATTTAAAAATTGCTAACCACATTGCCTTTAAAGTAGGTTCTTTTCCATACATATTCATACCCATTTTAAAAATCCGTGCGGCACAAATGCGTAAATAATAAAAACAGGCAATACTCAGTAAGAGTGAAAGCAATGGCTGCCAAAATGGTAATTCAACTAATGACAAACGCACAGGCATTACTGCAAATGCAGTAATAGGCAAGTAACTCAGTACTGTACTTAGAACACTATTAGGTGTATCTATTATAAAATAAGCAATAGCAATAGGGGCTATGGGTAGCATCATTAACGCGCTTTTACTGCTGTGGTTTGGGTCATCAATACCTGCTGCAATTGCTGCCATAAATGCAGCACATATACCCAATCCAGCAATTGCAAATACAGCAAACCAAGGTAGCATTGCCCAGTTTATAAAATCTAAACTCAATGTTTGTTGATTTATAACAACGGTGAAAAATAACATAGAGAGTATAATTGAGAGTAATGTGCCAAACATGGTTTTAAGTGCTAATAAAATCTGTCCGCTTAGTTTGCCATCAATCCAGGTTTGTGGCGTCATAGTGGCCATTAATTGCTCGGTTACTCGATTTTGTTTTTCACCAGTAATACTCACAAATAACTGACCAAATACACCAAACATTGCAACAAAAAGTAAAATCAATACACCAAAAGCGGTGTATGTTTGGCTTTTATCAGCTTGATTTTTTAGCTCTTCATTTAAAATATAATGTTCAACGTCTGTATTTTTAGCTAGACCAACACGTTGCGCTTGGGTTAGGTTAATTGCATCGAGTTGTTCCTGCTTGAGCGCTGAATTAAGTTGGCTTTTTAATGTAGTTTGCCAGCTGTCTTTTTCAGCAGTTATGAGTGTGTACTTTTTAGTAATGGAATCATATTTCAGTATGCCATCATAGTCATTGACCTCATTTAATTTAGGCTCGACAGCACTAACATCATCAACCTTAATAAATTTAAATGCAGTGTCAGTTGGTATTGCTAACTCAAAGGCTTTATTAACTGCAATATTATATTGTTGGGTGAGTTGGGTGCTATTAGTAGCGAAAAAGTAAATAATTCCTGCGATTATCAACATAACAAGCTTAGAAATAATTTCTTGCTTTAGTTTAAAAAAATGCAAGAACTCCCATTTTGCTACTGTCCAAATTTGTTTGTGTGTCAGTGAACTTTGCTTGTTCATGATACCGCTCCTTGATGAACTTGTTTATTATGTTCAGCTACAGCTTGTAAATAAATTGAATGTAAGGATTGAGATTGGTTTTTTAGTTCACTGATGTCGCCAACTCTGATCAAAACTGGCAGTAATTGACTGAGTGATTGCTGTTCATTTAGTGTTATAGAGACGTGATTGGCACTAAGTTGTTTACTTAGGTAAGTATCTAAAAGAGCGTATTGTTCCGGCTCGATAGGCTGTTCAAAAATGACATCAATCACGTTATTATTAAATTGCTCAAAAATATCATGAAGCTGACCATACAGTACGCTTTGGCCTTTATTTAATAACAGTACTCTATCGGCCAGCTTTTCAACCATGGCCATTTGATGTGCACTGAGTATCACGGTCATACCTTGTTGTTTTAATTCAGCTAAAAACTCTACAACTAACTCCTGATTGATTGGATCAAGCCCGGAAAATGGTTCATCAAGAATAACCCATTTTGGCTTATGTAAAATGGCCGTAATCAACTGAACTTTTTGTTGGTTTCCTTTTGAAAGGGACTTAAGAGGGTCGTTTATGCGCTCAACTAAGTTGAATTTATCTAACCAATGTTGGCAGCGGATATCAAAGTCAGCATCTTTAACGCCATGCAACTGAGCAAAAAAATGTAAATTTTGCTTAACCGTTTTCTCAGGATACAGCCCTCTATCTTCAGGCAAATAGCCTAATAAATGAGTTGGGATATTACAATACTGTGCATTTGCATCGGTTAGCTTAATAGAGCCCGCATCGGGATAAGTAAATCCAACCAGCATCTTCACAAGAGACGATTTACCCGCTCCATTTGGGCCTAATAGCGCAAAAATTTCACCCGTTTGTACGTCAAATGACAGCTTGTTGACTGCGGAGACTTTATCGTAGTGTTTTTCAAGATTTGAGATGGTTAATGACATAGGAGCCTTACGGTATTGTTTTATTAATTGTAACTAATTGGTGAACATGGTGTAACTAAAAAAATTGTAAGAAAAAGTGTAAAGAATCAAGGAACAGTGTCATACTGTTCGTGATATTTCGCGAGTGGATGTGTTGTTAATGATTAAGCAGTTTTTAAATGACCCAAGTTTGTTATTAAATGCCGTAGGAGAGGGAATTTATGGTTTTGATTTGTCGGGTAATGCGGTTTTTGTGAATCCGGCAGCCGAACAAATGACAGGTTGGAGTGCAACTGAACTCTTAGGAAAAAACATTCACAAGTACCATCACCATAGCCATACAGACGGCAGTCCGTATCCGGCTGATGAATGCCAAATTTATTGTACTATGTTTGATGGCATTCATCGGCAAGTTAAAGATGAAGTGTTTTGGCGAAAAGACGGTACAAGCTTTCCTGTGGAATATACATCGACTCCGATATATAAAAATGGTCAACTAATTGGTGCAGTCGCTGTGTTTCGCGATGTATCAAAGCAACACGAAACTGAGTTAGCTTTACGTCAAGCCCTCGCGCAAGTTCAGGACTTAAGTGAACAACTGAAAGATGAAAATAGCTACCTTACAGCACAGTTAAACGAAGATTGGCAAGAATCAGGGTTAGTCGGTAAAAGCCATATTTTTCACGCTATGCTAGAACAAATAAAATTAGTAAGTCCAACCAACAGTACTGTATTAATATTAGGGGAAAATGGCACGGGTAAAGAGTTAGTTGCGCGTAACTTACATCGTTTGAGCAATCGCAGCACTCAATCATTTATTAAAGTTAATTGCGCAGCATTTACTGCAAGTTTGCTCGAGTCTGAATTATTTGGTCATGAAAAAGGGGCTTTTACAGGCGCAAATGAAAGACGTAAAGGGCGTTTTGAGTTGGCACATAACGGCACACTGTTTTTAGATGAAATAGCCGAATTACCACTTGAAGCACAGAGCAAATTACTACGAGTTTTACAAGAACAAGAGTTTGAACGAGTTGGTGGCAGCCACACAATCAAGGTAAATATACGCGTTATTGCAGCAACAAACAGCGATTTATGGAAAATGGTCGAAGAGGGGACGTTTAGAATTGATCTATATTATCGACTAAATGTGTTTCCGATCAGAGTCCCCGCACTTAAAGAGCGTAAAGAAGATATCCCACTTTTATGCATTAACTTGGTGCAACAGCTAAATAAGCGTTTAGGGAAACAGTTAAAAGGGCTTAGTAATAAGGCGCTAAGTCAATTACAAGCTTATGATTGGCCAGGTAATATTCGTGAATTACAAAACGTGTTAGAGCGTGAAGCCATTTTATCGAAGCAACCGATTCTGAATCTAACTCAACCGCTGAATTTTCATTCGAAAGCACCTGTTAATACCTCACTGTCACTTGATGATTTATTGCGGCAGCATATAAGTAGTGTTCTTGTTCTGACAAACAATAAAGTATCAGGTGCTGATGGTGCTGCAAGTTTATTAGGTGTCCCTGAAAGTACACTTAGATCTAAAATGAAAAAGTTAGGGTTAGTTAAGTTCTCGTGATATATCACGAAATTCGCTTTATATCACGAATGTTATTTTTATTAAATTTATTAAGGTGTTGTATTTTAAGGCTTTATATTATCTTTTAGTTTGGTCTGAAAGTTGCAAATACTTACATATCACCGTCTCTATGAAGTAAGTATTATGAAGTTTGATATTAAAGAAGAAGATATGATCATTAAGCCCTACAAGCATGAAGGGCCAATATACATTCGTGAGCAAAAGGGCTTTTTCCAACGCATCCGACAAACCCTCGGGTGGTTGCTTATGCTCACTTTTATTGCCATTCCATGGATCTCCTACAAAGGTCAGCAAGCAGTTTTACTTGATGTTGCAACGCAGAAATTCAGCATTTTTGGCTTAACCCTGCTACCGCAAGACTTTATGATACTTGCGCTGCTGTTTATGTTAAGTGCTTTTGCACTTTTTTTTGTTACAAACTGGCTTGGCCGGGTATGGTGCGGATACACCTGCCCGCAAACTATTTGGATGTTACTATTTTCGTGGGTGGAACAACGTGTTGAAGGGACTCGTAATCAACGTATTAAACTTGATAAATCACCATGGAGCTTTACTAAATGGCGTAAAAAAATCACCAAACACAGTGTTTGGCTAATGATCTCAATTTTTACAGCGACTTCATTTATGGCGTATTTCATACCTGCAAAGTCACTATATAGCGACATGCTTACATTACAATTGACAGATATCACCAGTTTTTGGGTGTTTTTCTTTGCTTTTTGTACTTATGGCAATGCAGGGTTTTTACGGGAGAAAATGTGCACGGTTGCATGCCCTTACTCACGCTTCCAATCAGTTATGTTTGATAAAGATACGTTACTGGTTACTTATGATAGTGAAAGAGGAGAAAACCGTGGCCCACGTAAACGTAAAGCAGATCCTAAACAGTTAGGCTTAGGTGATTGTGTCGATTGTAATTTGTGTGTAGAGGTATGCCCAGCGGGTATAGATATTCGTAATGGTTTACAGTATGAGTGTATTAATTGTGGTTTATGTATAGACGCATGCGATGATACGATGAACAAGTTTGGTTACGATAAAGGGCTAATAAAATATGCCAGTGAAAAACAAATGTCCGGTGGGACGACCAATCCATTTAGATTAAAGCTTATTGGGTATGGTGGACTAACATTGCTGTTATCGATTGCGATGGTTGCGTGGCTAGGCGCACGAACACCAATCGAAGTCTCAGTTTTACGTGATAGAAACGCCCTCTACAGAATGAACTATGAAGGCCTGGTAGAAAACCCTTATACTTTAACTATTATTAATAAAACTCAGCAGCCCATGCATTACCGTATTTCATTAAAGGGGTTTGATGTTGCAACACTTAAGAGCCCGCAAAACACACGAGTCGAGCCAGGTGTTATGAAGCAAATACCAGTCACTATTGTTGCTGACGGCTATGATTTAGCTAAAAAAATGACAAAGCTTGAGTTTGTTGTTACAGCAAATGAAGATGCTAGTATTACACAAACGCAGCCAAGTTTATTTTATCGAAATTAAAGATTCGAGAAGGTTTTTAAAGTTTAGAGTGCAGGCTCTGTTATCATCTTTTCAATATATAACTTTGCATCATCTAAGCTATTAAATAAGTAGTCATGAATGTTTAAGTGATTAAGGCCTGCATTATTCAGTACGCGTTGCATTTGGTTTATAGCAAGGGTTGAACCTAATATATAAGCACTGGCGATACAGCCTTCATTGAACATATGGGTTGTTAATTTTACAAAGCTTTTTTCTGCTTCGGGAGTAGCAGCTTGAGCAGAAAAAGAATTACTTATATAACCCCAGGGGGCGCCTGCGAATGTTTTAACGCGGTTTAATAACGCATTGCTAACATCATTCACTAAACGATCATTAATATTGCCTGCAAAGCTAGCTGTAATAATGTTGTTTTTATGTTGCAAAGTGACGTGCCCATACTTATTTTTAAATTCCAATTTCTGTCCTTGCTAAAATTAAAGAGCGCGAATTTTAAACAAATACAGACTTAAGTCTAGTTCTTTATTACTACTTTGCGTTATTTGCATAAATTAACTAGTGCCTTTATTTTTTATAGAAGTGACAACTATAAAAATAAACCAAAGTGGATATTTTTTCCTTAAAACTGTAAGTGAAAGGTATACACACTTTGGTCCAAACTGTTAATTATTTTGCTAAAATGTAATCTAATCCGCCAGTAATAGCGGCAACTTGGGCAAGGATACATTCTTCCTCTGTCGCCGTTGGGCTATCAGGGTATACCTCTGTTGTCGTTACATATCGTGCGTCAGTAAAACCCATGCATAAACCTAATTTACGAGCACTATAATTAATTACACCCAACTGCTCTTGAGGTACACCAATCAATTCATTGTTCTCATCACTTGGCGCAATATGAGTAACTTGTGCAACCGTCTTAATAATCGCTGTTTGAAATGCAGGCTCTGGTTTTACTGAATCTGCAACGAGGTAAAACCCATCAGGTATATTCCAATTTGTATTTACCGTACCTTCGCGGGCCGCAAGGGCTGGCCTAAACTCACTGTTATCAGTGTCTGTGGTTTCATGTAAATCAATATGTGCAATTGGCGAGATATTGTTGTTTTGCATATAGGCCATTATTGCTGCCGACTCAGGGGCTGGACTATCAGCATAAAACGAGCGGTTAGGGTCTACGGCTGCAGGGTTCCAGCGATTAATCGTTTCGTAACCCCACGGACTAATGCAAGGGGCAATAAGTAAATTGAAATGTTCGCTGTATTGCGCAGCCTTTGTTTTTACAAATCGCAGTGCTCCATGTACACCACTGGTTTCATAACCATGAACACCACCTGTAACTAATACGCATGGTTTATCAGCTTGCCAGTTTTTAGTTTTGATGACATAAAGTGGGTAGCGTTCAATGTTGTACTTCAGTGCGCCGTACTGCTGTACATCAAACTGCTCATTTAATTCATTAATCACAGACACTACTTGCTGCTTATAGCTGCGCTTAATCGTTTGATTATTAAACCATAGTTGTTTTTCTTGATCTGACCAAGGAGTGCCGCTGGTGCCAATTGGGTATATTTTTTCGCTCATAAAATCTTCACGTTTATAAATAAAGGCCATAGCTTATCGATGGCGATACCTCAACGCAACAACTGGGTACTGATAGCGGACATTTATCCTGTGTTGTTATTATTAGTTTGTTAGAATTATTCGGTTTGCTGTTTCAATGAATGAAAACAACCCTCCCCATGGAATGGGCCAGTAGTGTGGGTGATTATCGTAATGGACAAGGGAACCCCTCGTGATTGCACTTTTATTTGATATTATTGGTATGACAGGTACTTTTTTAGTGGTTGGCGCATTTTTTATGCTACAACTTGGTAAGGCTACACCTACTGGCTTGCTTTATAATATGATGAACCTTTCAGGTGCTATTTTATTGCTTATAAGTCTTTGTTATAACTTTAATTTAGCAAGTTTTGTTATTGAAATATTTTGGATAGCGGCTTCGCTAATAGGCTTGTATAAGTATATTAAAGCGAAACGCACTGCAGTTACTGCCTAAGTAAATGTAAATAGTTAGAAAAAAACCTCACGCCGCCGTGCATTTGTATTATTATTGTTAATAGTAGTTTGTGTAAACAAGCTAATAAATTCAATATATCCTAGGTGTAATGCGGCGTAATGACTCTAAAGCATTCTTTTTGTATCTTTTTGTGTTTCCACATGGCTTCCTTATTTGCAATTGAATCTGATGATTTATTCACTATGCAACTTGAAGATTTACTGGAAGTACAGGTCGATATTGCATCAAAAACACCAGAAACAATTGCATCAGCTCCTTCAACAATCACAATATTTAATGAAAAATCCATTCAATTATTAGGGGTTGAAAGTGCCTACGAATTAATGAATTTTGTGCCTGGTATGCACTCTACCCGAGGCGATTGGGTTGGTGCTGTCCCAAAAGATCATGCCCGAGGTGTTTATTTAGATAGTGGTAATATCTTAGTGATGATTAACGGTGAGCGAATTAACGAGTCATCCTTTGGTAAAGCATCTGTGTATATGCCGTTTATTCCAATTGAAGTCATCGATAAGGTCGAGTTTATTCGTGGCCCTGGTTCTGCTTTGTATGGCAGTAATGCATTTCTCGGTGTAATGAATATAATTACTAAGCATACTGATAATACTTTAGCCGCTATGACTGGTACACACGGTAAGTATGGGGTTTCGGCCAGCGTTTCTAAGCAACTTACCGATGATCTAATGGGTTTTGTGTCAATTGCGATAAACCAAAAAGAGGGAGAAAATTACCCACAAGGTGTAAAAGATCCGCTGCAATCAGTGTATTTTGAATTTGGTCTCGATATAGCTGAATTAGAGTTAAGAGGTCGCTATAATCAGGTTGAACTCGATGAGTTTATTAACTTAGCTGGCTACTCGAAACAAAACCAGCACAACAGCGAAAATAGTTTTGTGTCACTTGCTTATAGCGTGATAAAAAACGCGACGACAGAACTTGCCACTAAAATAGCTTATTCAGATCACAAAATAGCCAGTGCAGGATTGATCTTAGCGGGTGCGGATAACCCTAAGGCAAGTGAAGACTTTTTATTAGGGCCTGATTGGCAAACCACTGACTTGAATATAGACATTGATTATAGCCATCACTTTAATAATGATTGGGTGATAAATGCGGGCTATGAATATGCAAATTCAAAACAAATATCAGCAGATGTCCGCTCTAATTATTATGACCAAGTGAGCGGTGAAATAATCGTTGAACAACCCTATTATTTAGGGGCGATAACGACGATTAAAGGCTATGCAGCATTTAAAAACCTCAAAGCTACGTTTGAAACACACAGTTTATATTCCCAATTAAAACTACCTTTATCACATCAATTCACATTATTTGTGGGGGGGCGATATGATGACGTTAAACACATCGATAGTAAACTTTCTCCCAGAATAGCCGCTATTTACCAACCAAGTTTAGCTAATACAGTTAAATTACAATATGGGGAATCATTTAGAACGCCGGTAACGAACGAGTTGTATTCCAATGACGATGTAACAATAGGTAATACAAACTTAAAATCAGAATATGTAAAAACAACTGAGTTAGTTTGGCGTTATCAGGCGGAGCAATGGCATTTTAATACAGTATTTTTTCATAACCAACTTAATGATTTTATTATCACAGTTCCTCATGCATCTAACACAAATATGTTTACCTTTGAAAATCAGTTAAATGATACCAACCGTGGGATTGAAGTAGATACTCAATGGCACATAGCACCTGATTTTTCATTAACTGGCACTTATACACAGTATTTTGATCAACCAATGAATCCAACCTTTAAACGTTTTGCGAGTTTTCTGGCAAGCTTCGAGATGACACCAATGATGTACAGCGTGAATACAATATGGCGTGATGAGGTTAACGTTACAGGGCATGATTTATCTAAATTTTCACAGCCAAGTTACTTATTGTTTGGCGCAACGATATCTTATGAATTAACAGAACGCAGTAATATAGCCTTAAAAGCCGATAACCTTTTTGATAAACAATATAATAGTTTTGATCCCAGAGTAGGGAATGGTGCGGTTGCTGGAGTATCGAGAGAAATATCGTTACACTACCGATTAAAATTTTAAGTTGTCCTCTTGCAAGCTAGGTAATAAATGCAAGCTCTATTAAAACGAAATACAGTTTGCTTTGCTGTACTATTGGTATTATTACTTGGTGTGTATTTCTATGGTCGGCATTACGACCTGTCTAAAAGTCAGAGTCAAGCTGAGCAACAAGTCCAGCAACTTAGTCATTACTTAAAAGCAGAACTAACGCGCTTTGCTTCAATTCCACATTTAATAAGTGATAATAAACTGCTTAGCCAATTTATTGAGAATAATGATCTATCAAACAATGCAATCAATAGTTACTTAATAGATATTCAGCAAGCTAGTGGTGCTTCTGATGCTTATGTACTCGATACTAAAGGAGATGTTATTGCATCGAGTAATTGGTTGTTGGACTACACTTATGTTGGCAGTAATTTCGCGTTTCGCCCTTATTTTTATCAAGCCTTAGCGGGACAACCTTTGGCATATTTTGCCCTTGGACAGCGCTCAAAAGAGCGCGGGATTTATTTTTCAGAGCCTATTTACAATGCTAATCAAGTGATTGGCGTAGTCGTGTTGAAAATCAATGTGTCTAAATTTGAAAATGATAGACAATTGTTAAACACTTCTCAGGCAAGTGATTTCTATTTGATGCTTGATGATGGTGTGGTTGCTATGTCGAACCAGCCTAGTTGGCGTTTAAATACATTTCAGGAGTTAAGCGACACAGTCCTGCAAAAGCTGATTAAATCACGAAGGTATCTTGAGCATAAGCCAAGTAATGTAAGCTCAACAATAATTAACGTTCAAGGTATAAATTTATTAAACATAAAACAAAATACTACAACGAAACAGTATGTGTTTGCTGATGCGAAAATTGGTCAATTGAATGGAAAAATATCAGTATTAGTTGATGTAACATCGGTCAGCTTAGAGCAAATACCGCGATTAATATGGCTGAGTTTGTTTTATGTTTTAGCATTAGTTTTAAGTTACAGCTTAATGGCACGTTTTGCCGGGTATAAAAAGCTTCTATATTCTCGCCATAGCCTTGAGCAAGAAGTGATTGAGCGTACCCAAGCACTTGAAAAGGCGCAGCTTGCACTTATACAAACTGCAAAGCTGGCAACCATTGGCCAACTAAGTGCCGGTATTAACCATGAAATTAATCAGCCATTAAGTGCAATGAATACCTATTTAGTAAGTGTTAAAAGGTTGATTGCTAAGGGTGATATAACTGCTGCACAGGAGACCATCGTCATAGTACAAGGTTTAATTGACCGCGTTCACCAGATAGTTGGACAACTAAAGCATTTTAGTAAACCGGCACAAACTCAATTGCGCTCGATAAGTCTCGCTCAGTTATTAAAAAATGCCATGTTGATTGCAAGCGCACAATTAAAGCAAAATCACGTAAAGGTAAAACCTATCCAAATTGATGATGCAGTTTGTGTATGGGTTGATGGGATTAAGTTTGAACAGGTGTTAGTGAATGTGATCACAAACGCAAGTCAAGCGATGGATACGCAAGTGGTTAAAGAGCTAAGTTTTGAACTTGAACTTTTTGATGACCGAGTGAAATTATCAATATTGGATACCGGCCCAGGTATTGAACAGCATGCTTTGAGCTCCATTTTTGAGCCGTTTTATAGCACTAAATCAAGTAATGGGTTAGGGCTAGGTTTATCTATTTCAAAACAAATTATTCAGTCATTTGATGGCTGCTTAACTGCGCATAATAGGCCTAATGGTGGCGCTCAGTTTATTATAACGTTGGCCTCAGATAAGGGAGCTTTATGAGCGAATTAAATCAAGATTGTAACCATATCATTGTAATTGATGATGAATTGATAATTCGAGATTCATTATCACAATTACTCTCGCTTGAAGGCTATAAAGTTCAATGTTTTAGTGATCCGATTAGTGCGTTTAGTAAATTAAATCGCCGTTTTCACGGTATTGTTTTGAGTGATATAAATATGCCAAAAATGGACGGCTTGGAATTGCTTGAACAAATAAAAGCTTTTGATAGTGAACTTCCCGTCATTTTTTTAACCGGTTTTGCTGATGTCTCAATTGCTGTTAAAGCAATGCAGTTAGGCGCATATGATTTATTTGAGAAACCGCTTACTGAGCAGTTATTAGATTGTCTAACCCGAGCATGTGATAAGCGCGCGTTAGTAATGGAAAATAGAGCATTAAAGCTAGCTGTTGAGAAAACATCTGCGCCCGGGGTGAGAATTTTAGGTGACACCCCGCAAATGCAGCATATGATGCACTTACTTAACACTGTTATTGATACCCCAGCAGATGTAATGATCGAAGGTGAAACCGGGACTGGTAAAGAACTTGTAGCGCGGTATCTACACGATCAGAGCACACGCTCTAATTGTAATTTTGTTGCAATAAACTGTGGGGCTGTGCCTGAGCAACTTATTGAGAGTGAGTTGTTTGGTGCAGTTAGTGGCGCTTACACAGGCGCTACCCAAAGTCGTCAAGGTAAATTTGAATTTGCCCAAGGTGGCACCGTATTTTTAGACGAAATAGAAAGTACACCAATGCCCTTGCAAATTAAGTTACTAAGGGTTCTGGAGGAACGTAAAGTAACGCCTGTAGGAGAAAACAAACCGATTAATTTAGATGTGAGAATAGTCGCTGCTACTAAGGTTGACCTATTACATTTGGTTGAGCAAGGCGAGTTTAGGGCTGATTTATATTATCGTTTGAATCTCGTTAAAGTGAGTATTCCAGCCCTTCGAGATAGAAAAGCCGACATTCCATTATTATTTAAACATTTTAGCTCAATCGCTGCGACGCGTTTTCATAAAGCGCCAGCACCTCTTAATAGCGAAGCACAACAATACTTAATGCAATATGATTGGCCTGGGAATGTTCGTGAGCTGAGAAACCAAGCCGAGCGAGCAGTATTACTTGGTGCCGAGCTTGCATTTGCAAAAACCAATAGACATCACAATGCCTTGCCTACTGATCTGAGTTTGGCTGAAAAAGTTAGTTTTTATGAGCAATCTTTAGTAGAAGAAGCCCTTGAACGCCACCAAGGCAGCATAAAAGATACAATGCAAACATTACAGCTCGCGAGAAAAACCCTCTATGACAAGATGAATAAATACGGACTCAATAAAGAAATGTTTAAAGATTAATAAGCTTATAAATGGGTGGTTTTAGTGACAGACGCTATAAAAAAATAGGTATAAATCCACCCGTTAATTTATCTTTTATTTTGTTTTCATTATTAAGTTATTGATAATTAGCTGGTTATTTTAATTGGTGCACATTGGCAGTAAAGTTGCTTTTATTGATTAGGAACAACATATTCTCCTAACAATAGGGCACACAATGATAACAAAATATAAACCCCATAAAACAGCGCTGACTATTTTTACAGCGCTGACTACTGCAACAGCTACTTATCAAGCGTACGGCGCAGACTACGATATCTATGGCAAAGCTGAAGTGCAAATAGCTAAAACAGATACAGGTACTATGCGCTATGCGCAAGAAGGCACACAGATTGATGCACCTTTTTCTCGTATTGGTGTTAAAGGAAGTCACAAGCTGAGTGAATCACTCAGTGCAATTTTTAAATACGAGGTGCAGGTAAAGGGGTTTGAACACGATAATACTAGCGAACCTTTCAGCGCGCGTAATACATACTTGGGTTTGAAGGGGAGTTTTGGTCAAGTGGTTTTTGGCCGTAATGATACGCGATTTAAGTATTCTGAAGGTAAAGTAGATAACTTTAATGAGACTCAAGCTGATATTGCCCAGCTCTTACCAGGGCAAGATAGACTAGGTGACACGCTAACTTACACATCTAAATCTTTTTCGGGTGCACAACTATCCTTCACTTATGCACCTAAAGATGACAGTACAAATAACGAAGCTGGGTATGCAGCTACATTAATTTATGGTGATCGTGGTTTAAAAAATAAAAATTACTATGTGGCTATCAGTCATGTTGATTCGCTCAATAATATTAATGCTACGCGTATAGCGGGTGTCATCAAACAAGTGCAGTGGCAGTTTGGCGCAATCTATCAGCGCAGTGAATCACTGGATGGCAGTAAGTCGGGTAATGGCTATGTACTCAGTGCTAGTTACAAAATGGGTCAATGGGCACCAAAAGTACAGTTTGCTAGTGATGACTCGCAGTTGCGCCATGCTACTGATGGTAGTCAGTGGACTGGCGGTGTAGATTATGTATTTGATAAGCAAACAACCGCTTACTTGCTTTATACAAATTTAGACCTCGATCAACAAAGTGATAGCAGCCTTGCATTAGGCCTTAAGTATAAATTTTAGAGGATAAGTGATGAGTGTATTAACCAGTAATAATCAAAAGAAATCACCCCTCATGCAATACTTTATGCTATTGCTAGGACCGTGTGTTATGTTAATTACCTGTTTGGTAGATCCTCCAGCAGGATTAAGTGTTGCTGCTTTTAGAGTCGCAGGATTGGCTTTTTGGATGGCTTCATGGTGGGTCAGTGAGGTTGTGCCAATACCTGCAACAGCATTGTTACCACTCGTGTTCTCGCCGCTTGCTGACATAGCAGCAATTAAAAGTGTCGCTGCACCCTATGCTCACCCATTAATATTTTTATTTTTAGGTGGTTTTTTAATTTCCATTGCGATGGAACGGTGGGGTCTTCATAAGCGTATTGCGCTTAAGACAATGATGTATGCAGGCAGTAAACCCAGTTTACAAATTCTTGCCATGATGCTTGTAACTGCATTTTTATCGATGTGGATGTCTAATACGGCCACGGCAGTGATGATGCTACCTATAGCGTTATCAATTACGCATTTAGTACAAAAATCAAACCCTAATAATAATGGCTTTGGCAAAGCGTTACTATTGTCGATTGCCTATGGTGCGAGTATCGGAGGAATTGCAACGCTAATAGGCACTCCACCGAATGCTTTAATGGCAGCATATTTATCCGACAGTTATCAAATAGAGATTGGTTTTGCTCAGTGGATGAAAATAGGCGTACCGTTATCAATCACCATGTTATTAATTTGCTGGGTTTGGTTAACCAAATTTGCTTATAAAGTGGATAAGACCAAACTTGGTGCAGGTAAAGTTGATACTAAATTTTTATTTAGCAAGCAGTTAGTAGAACTTGGTCGAATTCAACGTGCTGAGAAAGGTGTGCTATGTGTATTTACGCTGGCTGCACTATTTTGGATTTTTAGACCTTTATTGGCTGATTTTACAGGCTTAAAGATATCAGATACAGGTATCGCTATTGCCGCAGCATTATTGCTATTTGTGTTGCCAGCCAATAAAGGCAGTGATGAACGAATTTTAGATTGGCAAAGTGCTGCGGGTGTGCCGTGGGGCGTTTTACTTTTATTTGGTGGCGGCCTCACTTTGGCTTCGCAAATAAAATCCTCTGGTTTGGCAGAATACATCGCACACATGATTGAAGGGGTGAGTACAGTTCCGCTGGTCATGAGTATATTGGTTATTGCTACACTGATCACTTTTCTAACCGAAATAACCAGCAACACAGCCACTGCCGCAGGTTTTTTACCTTTACTTGGCCCTGTCGCTGAGTCTGTAACAGGGACTCCATTGGTGTGGGTTATACCAGCGGCTATTGCCTGTAGTTGCGCGTTTATGATGCCGGTTGCAACCCCTCCCAATGCGATTGTATTTGGCTCAGGGCAAATACAGATACGTGATATGATTCGCTCTGGTTTTGTTTTGAATATTATTGCTATTGTACTTATTACCCTAGTTACAATGACGCTCGCCGCGTCGGTATTTAAATTCTAAATCAGATAGTTACCCAACCAAGAGTGCCTAGCTTATGCCAAGCACTCTTTATTGCTCCTGCCTTTAAACACAGTTATAGTAAATGTATATTGATCTTATAGATAGGTACACGCTTGACTGAAACTGCAACGGATACGTCACTAACGGGTGATTTAATGCCGCATTTTGAACAGATGCAGCATCGTTTTAATGAAGCTCCATATTTAGCAATTGCAGAACGAATACGTTTACTTAAACAGTTAAAGCGTCAACTCATATCACTTGAGAACGAATTGGTTGCTGCTATTTCAAAAGACTTTGGTTACCGTACTACCTTTGATACCGTCATGGGGGATTTACTCCCCAGTGTTAAGGCTATAACCCATACTATTAAACACTTACCAAAATGGGTTAAGGATTCACCACGTCATGCAGGGTTGAGTTTGGCTCCGTCTAAGGTATCGGTTAGCTATCAGCCCAAAGGCGTGATAGGCGTTATTTCTCCTTGGAATTACCCAATTCAATTAGCTTTAGTGCCTGTGATCACAGCATTGGCTGCTGGTAATCGAGTTTTATTAAAAGTCAGTGAGTTTACCCCGCATACTAATCAAATATTAAAACGATTATTCATTGAAGGGTTAGATGAGCATTGTCTGCTAATTGAAGGGGATGCCCAGTTAAGCCAAGAGTTTTCAAATTTGCCATTTGCGCATTTATTTTTTACTGGCTCGACGAATGTTGGACGCCATATTATGGCCGCAGCGAGTAAAAACCTAACGCCGGTAACCTTAGAGCTAGGTGGTAAATCACCAGTTATTATCACCAGTGATGCAGACATTACCAAAGCAGCAAAAACGATTTTGTTTGCCAAGATGGCAAATGCTGGGCAGATATGCGTAGCTCCCGATTATGTGCTTGTTCCAAAAAAATTACAGCACCAATTAGTACATCGTTTATGTACTTTATATAAGAACTATTACCCACAAGGGGTTGAAGGAAAAAACTTAACCTCAGTGCTCAGTCATCAACATTTTAAAAGATTAAGTGGATTACTTGAAGGCGCTAAGAGTAATGGGGCCCAAGTAATTAAGCCACTTGATGAAAATATGGCTGATGAGCAAAAACACCGTATGGGTCTTCATATTGTTACGCATGTAAATGATGGCATGGCGGTGATGCAAGAAGAAATTTTCGGTCCTATTTTACCTATTATAGAATATGAAAATTTATCAGATGCTCTGTCTTTCATTAATTCACGTCCACACCCATTAGCTTTGTATGTGATGGGCTTTGACACACAGCTAATTCAAGCAATTGAACTACAAACGCAAAGTGGTACGTTTGCAGTTAATGATGCTTTATTGCAAGTGACCGCTGATGATGCACCCTTTGGCGGTCTTGGCGAGTCGGGGATGGGGAATTATCATGGCAAAGAGGGGTTCATTACTTTTAGTCACGCGAGAAATAAGTTACAAACAGGTAAATTTAACCCTCGCTTAAACTTATTGGTGTCGCAAAGTAGCTTTTTAACTAAACTACTTAAATGGATGTATTTACGCGCTTAAGAAAATAATAGGAATTTCACAAAGAGGATAAGAGGCGCTTTGCTTAAAGAGCTATACGCCATACTGTTTTTAAATTTATATTGGTGGCAATGAGAATAGAGGATCTGCAATCCGCCCGTTTTTTTTGTATTTAAACCCGAGTGTTATGCAAGTTACCAATTATATTTAATTAGATCAGCAATTAAATATAATTGGTATAACAATACCCAAAAGGAAAGTTAGTACATCCGGCCTTCACCTGCGTATAGGCCAGCTTGTATGCGCTCGTATAGCTCATTGGCTTTTTCTTTTGCTTCAATTATTTCTGCGGGTAGCATCTTTCTCTCGTCTAACTTCCTACTGTGACTGGCATTTAAATTACCATTGAATTCTGCCACTGTGTTCCAGATGTAAGACTTTTCAACACTTTTATCAACACCTAACCCTTCAAAATACATAAGTGCCATATTAAATTGTGCTAAAGAGTAGTTGTTGCCAGCTGCTTTTTCGTACCATCTCATAGCTTGTTTGTAATCTTGCTCTACACCATCACCGTTTGAGTACATAACACCTAGGTTAAATTGGGCAGCGGGCATATTTTTTTCTGCTGCTTGTTTAAATAATGACACAGCCATTTGTTTATCGAGCTTAACACCTTTGCCTTCATCATAAAGCACTGCAAGGGCAAACATAGAATCTACGTGACGTTTCTTTACAGCTTGCTGATATAAGTCAGCGGCTTTGCGATAGTTTTTAGTGACGCCGTGTCCGCCTTCATAAAGTTTGCCAAGTTCATACATGCCCGGAGCGTAGCCTTTATCAGCTAAATAATTAAACTCTTTTAACGCTTCTTCGAATTGACCTTCATTAGCTGCTTTAATACCTTCATCTAAGCCTGCATGAGTTACACACGATAAACTCAAAGCTCCAACCATTAACCATACTTTTAATTTAGGCTGCCACATGACAAGACCTCCAATCAATTTTAACTATTTAATTTTAGCTCTAAGTGAGGGAAAACCCCAAACTATGGCTGATAATCAGAATTATGCAGATAAGATACAGATTTTACAGAAAATTTAAAGTAATAAAAAAAGCCCCTGAGGGGCTTTTTGGATTCATATCAACCGTCACCGATATGAGCAATGTAGCAAGTAAGTGTGTTTTTAATGCAGCGGTTTGGGTCGAGTAAACCGCTTTATTGAAGAGGCACGATCTTCATCAACACGTTAATAAAGGTCCAGCATCCTTACTGGTTATTCTTCCCTAGGCACTGAGGTCGGTACTGCCCATTAATTACATCAAGCTTTATACTTAATGTGTTGGGTCATTCTGTGTTAATGCGAACGATTATTACTTAGTTTAATTGACTGGTCAACACTTAAATGATAATTATTTGCAGTAGGGTCGAAATCAATCGTTTACAGTTCATAATAAGTTGATTAACGTAAGGTAAAAGATACTTTAGGCTGATTATACATGTTGAAAAAAATAGTAAATTTAAAAACAGGGCTATTGTTAGCTTTCATCCTATTACTGGGTGGTTGTTCGGCAAATTTTACTTATAACAATATAGGCTGGCTGTCAGGGTTTTGGATTGACGACTATGTCGACCTAGATAAACAACAAGCTAAAACGGTAAAGCAATTAGTAAAGCAGACTCGTGACTGGCACCGAAAAACGCAATTACCTTTGTATAAGACTGACCTTGTTCACTTGCAGCAATTATTAGCTGAGTCACCCTCACAAGCTGAGCTAATCACGCATTTTACCAACTCAAAAACTCATTGGCAGACATTAGTTAACAAAATTGCACAACCACTGATTGATGTGGCAATGACACTCAATTCCGAGCAACGCCAGTACTTTATTGAGGCTATTAAAGAGCAAATGCATGAAGAGCAACACGAGTTTGCTAAGCAAAGTGTTAAAGAAAGAAAAACCGAACGATTAGAGGAGCAACTACAAAGATATAACGACTGGTTAGGTAAGTTATCATCTAGGCAAGTTAGTTTAATTACAGCAGCTAATGAGCAACATTTATCTACCTTTGAACTTTGGCAAGAATATAAAAAAACGCGTCTAAATGTATTAGCAGACACATTTTCTGATCCTTCATTTTCAGATAAACAGTTTGTCGAAAATATGAGGCATATTATTACTCAGCGTCACGCTTTTATGAGCGATGCGTTGAAGCAAGCCGATAAACAAAATTTAGCACTTTATGCCACATTACTGGTTGACTTGAGAGCTACGTTAACCGCAAAGCAAATTGAAAAGGCAAATAAGAAGTTTAATGAAATGATAGAACAAATGGATGACTTAATTGCGGGTTAACTGCAACACCTATTAAATGTTAATTGGGTTTGCGCTAACAGAGTGAGCTGAAAAGTATTGTTAGATCCTTATTTTTATTGGTCTATGCAGAAATTTACCCTTGAGATATGGTTAATTCAGTTTACACTTAAGGTTAGAGATTAGAATATTAAGCTTTTTGATGGATATTACAGCTTTAAACAGTACTCAGGTACTTAGAACAAAAGTTTTAAAGTGGATGTGCTTGTGTTTAGCTAGTTTGTCTGCTGTATTTACCTATTTTAATATATTTATTAATGATTTCATTGTACTAGGCGTACTTGAAGCCGCATTTTCTGTGTATTGTTTTAGTGTGTTTGTGCTTATTTCAAGAACTAAACTTAAATTATGGCAACCACTCAGTATTTGCGCATGCGTTAGTATACTTGTGGTGCTAGGCAGTTATCTTTCGAAGATGAACCATGCATTATTTGTTTGGATGCTTGCATTGCCTGTTTTATATTATTTATTACTAGGCACTTTCTGGGGGGTTGTTTTATCTGCCTCTTTATTGTTATCAGAAGGTATCGCCCTTTGGGCTAAAAATGATATTTCGCCTTTTTTAACACTCAATTTATTTTTAAACCTTTCTTTCAGTTATGTTGCTATTTGGGTTGTTGCACATGTATTTGAAAATAGCCGAGAAAGCTCTTACAAACGATTACAGAATTTAGCATTACTAGATCCCTTAACGGGTGTTGGTAATCGCCTTGCAATGAACCAATATTTTGAAATCGAATTACAAAATAAACTTGGCTTATTTACAATGATCCTTGATCTGGATTTTTTTAAACAAGTTAATGATAAATACGGTCATGCAGTGGGTGATAGAGTATTAGTTGCCGTTACACAACTGCTTAATGATAATTTGCCGCAGGGAAAAGTGTTTCGAATTGGTGGAGAAGAATTTGCTATTTTTTCTCCATCGACAACGAGGGAGTATGCACAAAACTACGCACAGCAAATACGTCGTAGCTTAGAAGCTCACGAATTTATAATCGAAGGGTATTCTATTTCTATCACAGTCAGTATTGGTGTAGTAAAATATCAACCGGGTGATTCGCTAAAGCAGACAATAAAAGCCGCGGATAAACAGCTATATCAAGCAAAGCACAATGGCAGAAATCAAGTTATGGTGGATACCCTAGACGGTGAAACACAATTAGAAAGTGTGTGCTAACGGCCTGAATACATTTTATCAAAGTTTGGAATGTTTTTTTCCCAAAGAGGCGTATCCTTACCAATATATTCTTTTATAGCATCAAAAAAAAGCCGCGTTCTTACTGGTAAATCACGGTGCGGATAAACCGCATACATAGCACTGTAATGAGCGAGATTTACATCTGTTAGCATAGGTATTAAACGGCCAGACTTGATCTCATCACCAATAATAAACGCGGGGGCAAGTACATATGCTGTGCCTGACAGCGTTTTTTCAACTAACACTTCAGCATCGTTTGCTCTAAAGACACTTTTTATTTTTTGCTCTTGGGTTTCACCTTTATGGTCAATATAGCGTATTCCATCTACTCGCAATGATGAACTATAATAGCTTGCAGCAGGCAAATCGGCTAAATCTTCAATAGTTTTTGGCATGCCGTAGGTATTGATAAACTCCGGTGCAGCTAATAGTAAGAGCCTGTTACGAGCAATTTTACGTGCTATGAGCGATGAGTCTTTTGGCTCGCCAACACGAAAAGCCAAGTCAAACCCTTCGGAAACTAAATCAACTAATTTGTCATCGAGTCTGAGCTCTACTTCGACTTGTGGGAAGCGCTTTTGAAAATCATTAATTACTGGCTGTAAATACCGCCGACCAATAATAGTTGATGAGGTTACTTTAAGCACACCACGTGGCTCTTGGTGGTAGTTTTCTGCCAAGCGTATTGTCTCTGCTAACAGTTCTCTGAGATCGGCTGCTTTTTTTATCATTTCGGCACCCGCTGCCGTTAACGAGAATGAACGTGTTGTTCGGTTCAGTAATCGTACTCCCAAATCATCTTCTAAACGGCTTATTTGTTTTGAAATAACTGAACGGTCTATATTGCGGGTTTCTGCCGCTTTGGCAAACGAGCCTCGCTCGACAACCTCTAACAACATTAATAAACGACTCGTGGTATCCATAATTTGCTCAATTAAATTCAATTGATGCCATATTGGCATTAATGAATTTAAAAATCTATGGTTTTTGTCCGCATGTTACTTCCGTAGTATTAAGAATATATACAAAAGGAGCGTCGACATGAACAAACACTTAATCGCCACTGCAATTTTAGCAGCATCAGCCACTCTGGTTGGTTGTGCAGAGGAGCCTGCTCAGCAAGCATCGCAACAACACCTACAACCTATTGATGTAGCCAATGTTATTACTAAGCCTGTGCAGAATTGGCACACATATACCACTCGTCTAGAAGCCCCTGAAGAGGTCTCATTAATGCCTCGGGTTGCTGGTGTTATCGAAAAAATCACTTTCAATGAAGGGGATACAGTAAAGCAGGGTGATTTATTATTTGAATTGGACGCACGCCCGTTTGCAGCGGTAGTTGCAAGCTTAGAGGCGCAAGTGGCCAGTGCTCAGGCTGCCTTAGAGCAAGCGCAGAGTGAAGCAAAAAGAGCTGAGCGATTAACACAGCGTAAAGCGATTTCTACAGAGCAAGCTGAGTCACGTACTTCGACTTTGCATCAGCGTGAAGCACAGCTCGCGGCTTATGAAGCACAATTAACGTCCGCTAAATTAGATTTAGAGTTTACCCAAATACGCTCACCTATTGACGGTATTGTTTCTCGTGCCAATATTACCAAAGGGAATAACGTACTTGCAGGCCAATCAATCTTAACCTCAATCGTATCGAATAAAACAATGTACGCGTATTTTGATGTAGATGAACGTACATGGAATAGCTCATTCAGTGATGTAACGAGCTCTGATAAGCAGCAGGTTGTAATGCAAAGGGTTGGTCAAAAGGCATTTGAACACACGGGATACATTGATTTTATTGATAACCAAATCAATGTTGCGACCGGCACACTTCGTGTTAGAGCGCGTTTTGATGAGCAGAAATTACCACTTCGTGCAGGCTCGTTTGCACGTATTAAATTGGCTGCAAATGAAGTCAAAGAACAAATCATTGTTCCAGATAGAGCAATTGGTACTGATTTGAAAAATCGTTTTGTATTAACTGTCGGCGAGAATGATATTTTAGAGTATAAGCTAGTCACTGTTGGTGAGCGTTATGGTCGCTTTAGAGTTATCACCTCAGGATTATCTGGCGCTGATGTCATCGCTGTGAATGGACCTGCTCGAGTAGGCCCTGGCATGCCAATTGCCCCAAATAATGTCGAACTGGATACATCAGGTATTGCGTTTACATTAAAACCAGTTCCTTCGCATCTATTTATGGCTAAGAAGTAGGGTAAACAATGAAATTTTCACATTTTTTTATTCAGCGGCCTATATTTGCAGCCATGTTGTCGCTTGTGATTTTAATTGCAGGGGCAATTTCTTTATTCCAATTACCGGTCAGCGAGTACCCAGAGGTAGTGCCACCGACTGTCGTAGTAACGGCGAATTACCCTGGGGCAAATCCAACGGTAATTGCACAAACTGTCGCAACGCCGCTTGAGCAAGAGATCAATGGGACAGAAAACATGTTGTATATGTTTTCTCAAGCCACCAGTGATGGCCGAATGACGCTTACGGTTACTTTTGCACTGGGTACAGATTTAGACCGCGCGCAAGTACAAGTACAAAACCGTGTAAACAGTGCACTGCCTCGTTTACCGGAAGAAGTACAACGTTTAGGTGTGGTGGCTGAAAAATCATCGCCCGATCTGACCATGGTTGTTCACTTATATTCACCTGAGAAAACACACGACACAGCGTATTTATCTAACTATGCTGATCTATATATTAAAGACCAAATTGCCCGTCTAGCAGGCGTTGGTGATGTTAAACTGTTTGGGGGTGGTCAATACTCTATGCGTGTGTGGTTAAACCCTGATGCATTAGCCGCACGAGAATTGACTGCAATGGATGTAGTTACAGCACTGCGCTCACAAAACCAGCAGGTCGCAGCGGGGAGTTTAGGCGCACAACCTGCATCTACAGATAGCCAATTTCAAGTATTGCTGAACGTTAAAGGCCGTTTAAATAGTATTGAAGAGTTTGAACAAGTCATTATTAAAGTGGGTGAGCAGGGGCAGTTAACCCGTTTAAGTGATGTCGCGCGCTTGGATTTAGGCCAAAACACCTATTCATTGCGTGCAGAGCTTGATAACCAACCGGCATTAGCTATGCCAATATTTCAACGTCCTGGTTCGAACGCGATTGAGCTTTCAGACCAAGTGCGTGAGACCATGGCTCGCTTGTCTAAAGATTTTCCATCAGGGGTAGAATACGACATCGTTTACGATCCTACCGTGTTTGTGCGTGGTTCCATTGATGCAGTTATTACGACTTTACTTGAAGCGGTTGCGTTAGTTGTTATTGTCGTGGTGCTGTTTTTACAAACTTGGCGTGCTTCAATAATCCCGTTAATTGCGGTGCCAGTGTCTTTAATTGGTACGTTTGCGGTGATGCAATGGCTTGGCGTGTCTATCAATACCTTGTCTTTATTTGGTTTGGTATTGGCTATAGGTATTGTGGTTGATGATGCCATAGTTGTGGTTGAAAATGTTGAGCGTAACATTGAGCAAGGCTTATCTCCGCTCGAGGCGACACGTGTTGCAATGACAGAAGTAACCGGGCCAATTATTGCTATTGCATTGGTATTATGTGCTGTGTTTATTCCAACTGCGTTTATTAGTGGCTTATCGGGTCAATTTTATAAACAGTTTGCGTTAACGATAACTATTTCAACCGTGATATCAGCTTTTAACTCATTAACGCTGTCTCCGGCTTTATCGGCATTACTTCTAAAAAGTCATGATGCAAAGCCTGATGCATTAACGCGTTTATTAAACCGTTTATTTGGTCGCTGGTTATTTAAGCCATTTAACCGCGTATTTGATAAAGGTGCTAATGGCTATCAAAAATTAGTACAAAAGTTAATGCGTATGAGCATTATCGTCATGGTTGCATATGTTGCCCTATTAGGCGGGACGGTTAAGTTGTTTGATGCCGTACCAGGTGGTTTCATACCAGCGCAAGACAAACAGTACCTTGTGGCGATTGCTCAGCTACCTGATGCAGCGAGTCTTGATCGTACTCAAGAGGTAGTAAAGCAAATGCAAGAAATTGCATTGCAAGTACCAGGCGTTGCGAACACTGTTGCATTTCCGGGGCTTTCGGTTAATGGTTTTACTAACAGCCCGAATAGCGCAATTGTATTCACACCCCTTGAAGCATTTAGTGAACGTACTGATCCAAGTCAATCAGCGATGGCTATAGCAGCGCAGCTAAACCAGCGATTTACAGCTATAGATGAAGCTTTTGTTGCTGTATTCCCGCCGCCACCCATTCAAGGACTCGGCACTACCGGTGGGTTTAAGCTGCAAATAGAGGATCGTGGAAATAAAGGGTTTGAAGCATTATTTAATAGCCTGCAAGCTGTAATTTCAAAAGCGCAACAAGATCCTGCGTTAATGGGTTTGTACTCAAGTTTTAGAATTCAAGTACCACAAATGGATATTGATATCGACCGTGAGCAAGCGCTTATACAAGGTATTCCATTAGACGAGGTATTTAACGCACTACAAGTTTATTTAGGTTCTATGTATGTAAATGATTTTAATCTATTTGGTCGAACTTATCAGGTAAATGCACAAGCCGATGCTGATTATAGATTAGACCCTGAACAGATTTTAAACCTTAAAGTACGTAATAACTTAGGGAAAATGGTACCGCTTGGCTCTGTATTAACTGCTACACCTACAACTGGGCCAGACAGAGTAATGCATTACAATGGTTACCCAAGCGCCGAACTTAACGGCAGTCCTGCACCAGGCTATAGCTCTGATCAAGCACAATACGCTATTGAAGCTATTTTAGCCGACACCTTACCGACAGGAATAGAATATGAATGGACTGAGGTAACATTCCAGCAGATTTTAGCGGGTAATACTATGGTGTATGTTTTTCCTCTAGTCGTATTATTAGTATTTATGGTTCTTGCTGCAACTTATGAGAGTTTACGTTTACCGCTAGCAATTATTTTAATAGTGCCAATGACGATTTTTTCAGCATTAATGGGAGTGTGGTTAGTGGGTGATGATAATAATATTTTCACTCAAATAGCATTGATTGTATTGGTCGCTCTTGCATCGAAAAACGCTATCTTAATGGTTGAGTTCGCAAGAGACAAAACAAAGCAAAATATGAGTCATTTTGATGCCATATTAGAGGCATGCCGTATGCGGTTGCGCCCAATATTAATGACTTCAATTGCTTTTACCGCTGGGGTTATCCCATTAGTGTTAGCCACAGGAGCGGGAGCTGAAATGCGCCATGCTATGGGTAATGCTGTTTTCTCAGGAATGATAGGGGTGACGGTATTTGGCTTATTATTTACACCTGTATTTTATATTTTGGTGACTAAAACCCGTAAAGCTCAACCACAGGAGCAAATTAATGAGTAAATTAACGTTAACCGCTGTTGTAATCGCGGGTTTGTTAAGCGGTTGCGCCAGTAAGATTGATGAGCAACAATACCAAGCAGACTTGCAATCATTTGTAGCGCAAACGCAAATTGCAACGCAATTACAAGGCACTGATGAGCTTACGTGGTGGCAGCAATTAGAGTCAGCGCAATTAAATGAATTAGTTGTTAAAGCGCGTGCTAGCAATCATAACTTAAAAACTAGCAAACTACAGTTACAAAGTGCGTTAGAGCGTTTGGGGGCGCAACGGGCTGCGTATTTACCCCAAGGAGATGTGAGTATTGATGCATCACGTACGAGCCTAGGCAACGTGCAATCACGTCAATCACAGGCCGGTGTTAACCTTGACTGGCAGCTTGACTTATTTGGTAAAGTGACTGCATTGGTTGATGGCGCTAATGCAGGCGCTATGAGCCAAGCTGAACAAGTTAGAGCATTACAAATTGAAGTTGTGTCATCTGTTGTTAAAGGCTTTGTCAGTTACCAAGGCAATTTACAAAAGCAGCAAATCATTAATTTGCAAATAGAGGCGCTAACGCAAAGTATTGATGTACTTAAGGCGAGAGTTGAAGAGGGAGTTGCGAGTGAACTTGATTTGAATCGTACTTTAGCTCAATTAAAGCAACAACAATCTTTGATCCCTGAGATTGAATATGCTCGGTTTCGCGATTTAGCTACATTGGCGTTATTAACAGGCGAATTACCCGGTGATTTATTGCTAGATGATGAGAGCGGTTTATTTTCGCGCGATTTTACGGTGAGTTTAACAAGCCCAAGCGATGCAATTGCGTTACGCCCAGATATTAGCCGTGCTCTGTTTGAATTTAGTCAAGCGAACTCATTTAGTGTTGCGGCCAGTAAAGCGTTACTGCCTGATATAAGCCTCACGGCTTTTGCTGGCGTCATAAGCTTGGGTAATAATCAGCTCTCTAATACACAGCAGCAATGGCAGATTTCACCCCAAATACAGTGGTCATTATTGAGCTATCCAGCATTATTAGCCCAGCGTGATGCCCAGCAATATTTAACGCAAGCGGCTTATAGTCAATACCAACAAGTGGTATTAAATGCGATGAGTGAAAGTGAACTATCACTGCAACTTTTGGTCAAACAAAATGAGCAAAGCAGCTATGCGAAAGAACGCTTTAGCTATGCAAATAATGCATTTTTACAAGCGCAAGCTATGTATCAAGAAGGGCAAATACCTTACTTAGAGTTGTTAGATGCGCGGCAGGATGTTTTAATAGCGCAAGAAAACGCGGTGGATTCAACAATTTCATCATTACTTGCTAAGGTTGATACTTATCAAGTCTTTAATGGTCGTTGGAGCTATGCGTTAGTTAATTAAGTTAAGTTAAGTTGAGTTTTTAATGCCACATACTGATATTTTATCAACAATCCCAGCTTTTATGCGGGCAATTGTACTACCAGAACCTAATGAGCAGATCACCTTGTCTGAGCTTGAATTACCAGTGCCTGAGGTTATGGGAAATGAGCTGCTTATAAAAGTAGAGTATGTGGGGTTAAACCCTGTTGATGCACAGTTTGCAAAACAAGGCTTTTGCAAATGGCAATATCCACATACTTTAGGTTTAGATGCAGTGGGTGTAGTCGTAAAAGCTGAAAAAGGTGTATTTCCCTGTGTGGGTGCTCGGGTCATGTTTCATGGCAACGTGGGAGAGCAGGGGGTTTTATCAGAGTATGTGAAAGTCCCTAACTTTGCAGTGTCGGTTATTCCTGATGATGTTAAATCCAGTCATGCAGCCACACTCCCTTGTGCTGGTATGTCTGCGTTAGTGGCACTTGATAAGTTACAGCTTAGTGAAGGTGATTCGATTTTAATTGAAGCGGGCGGCGGTGCAGTTGGACAGTTCGCCATCCAATTTGCAAAGCAGCGAGGGGCTACTGTGTTTACAACAGCAAGCAAGCGTAATCACAAACTGGTTAAGCAGCTTGGCGCAGACATGGTCTTTGATTACAGCGATAAAAAGCTGGTTGATAAAATACGTCGAGAGCTGGGGCCGCAAGGCTTTGATGCGGTGCTTGATTCAATTGGTGGTGATACCACTATTCGCAACGTCGAATTAATGCGTTTTTGTGGTCGCATTGCCTGTTTAAATCCACTACCAAAGTTTGAGCAAGAGTTAATGTATCGTCGCGCACCTAATATTGGCATTGTCTCACTTGGCGGTGCATGGTTGGCTAATAGTTTATGTGCACAACAAAGAATGAGCTTTATGGGTAATTTATTGCTTGAAAACTTGGCTAATAATTCTTTGGTTATTCCAGAGATTATTGCTGTTGATTTTGATGCGAAGAGTGTTTCGGCGGCACTTAATAAGCAACTTCAAGGTGGCTTTACAGGTAAGCAAATAGTACAAATTAGCTAACCCTCCAAGTGCTTAAATAAACCTCGCAACGTCGAGGTTTTTTTTGTTCTAAAAAGTGACATTATGATTATTACGAAATCTCAACGTTTAATAATTGGCTCAGGGCAGCGAACGGATGCTGAATTTATTTTAACGCTTCTTAATCAGCCTAGCTTTTACGAAAATATCGGTAATAAAGGTATAAAAACACATCCTCAAGCTGCGAACTACATTCAAACTGAATTCATTGATGCTCAACAAAAACAAGGGTTCGGGCCTTATGTGGTAATGCTTGCAGATGGTACTGCCATTGGTATGGTCGGTTTATTCCAACGTGACTACTTACAAGTTCCAGATATAGGTTATGCATTTTTAGCACAATTCACTGGTAATGGTTATGCTACTGAGGCCTGTTCAAATTTAATAAAACTAATGAGTAACCGTTTCCCGTCTCTTGCGGCAATCACAACCCATGATAATAAAGCATCTCAACAAGTATTAAACAAACTGGCATTTATTAAACGAGGCGATGTACTCACTAGCCAAAATAAACAACCAGTTTGCATCTATTTTAACAATTAAGGGGGCTACATAGCCCTTAATTTTTTAGCTACTTGAGAGTTAACGGTTTGCCACGCTTGCTCAAGGGTAGCTACAAGCCCTTCATAATCATCATCAATTAACGGTGTGATTTCACTAAAATAATGTATTTCTTTTAAAGCCCTACCTGTCTCAAACTCAGTGTGGTACAAACGCCATAGCCCTGAGATATCAGCATTACCATATTCATCGCCATTAAAGTGATGAATTTCATATTCGATTTCATAAAAACTTTGTTGATCTGTATCGGTGATCACGGGTAAGCCCTTTACTACCATCCAGTTTGTCAGCTCAGTAAATAAGGTTTGATGTGCGCTGGCCGTTAACATGATATCTGGTGCCTCACTCCACAAATGATAATTAGCCGCAGAGATTTGGTTATTGTCTAGCTTCATTGCTATACCACGGTTATTAAGTGCACCACGCAAAGTGACAGTATTTATACGTAGCTGTGCTTGAGTATTTGTGCTGGTACGTGCCATTGGTTGAATAGTTTGTTCAAATTGATAGTACTCAACGGGCGCATTTAACGATTGGCTACAACCTGTTACTAATGCAAACCCTGCAATACTAAGTGCTTTTGCTAAAAATGAAATTTGCATTATTGTTTCCTCGGTGTTGGATCAGCAGGTAATGATTTATCAAAAATAAACATATTAGGCTGCTCGTTAAGGCCACGAGTAAGAGGCTGTAACTCTTCGCTTAAGCGTTTAAATTCAGATAACGTTTGTTGTAACTGATGATGAAATTGAGAACCTTGTTGATAGCTTGCCATGGTTTTTTCAAACTGTTTCATGGTGACATCAAACTGCTGCATACTTTTAGTCATTTCAGCAAAATTACGGTTTATATCGCCTGGTAAATCTTGTGTATCTTTTTTATTCAATAATTCACGCATTTCATTCGCTAGCGCTTGATAATCATTGAAAGTTGATTCTATTTGAGCAAGACTATCCTCAATTTTTAAATTGTTAACCTTATTCAGTACATCTGAAACCTGATCTGCAAGGACCGTAATACCACTGGAAATACTCGGGAATACTTGGTATTGCGACACCATTGTGAGTTGCGCTTCAGGCGCATCCTGATAGATATCAAAATCTACGTACACAGCACCAGTTAGTAAATTACCAGGCTTAAGTGATGCGCGTAATCCGTTTTTTATCCAACCATCAACGCTTTTTTGCCAAAATTCACGAGCTTGATCACTGTTATGGTAAATCCTGCCATATTCTATTTTAACCAGTACAGGAACCGCGGTATTATCTGTTTTAAAATGAGCAGGAACGCCGTCAATCATTACATTTGAGGGTGCTTCAACAACTGTTCCGACTCGCATGCCTCTGTACTCTACTGGCGCGCCTGGGCGTAAACCGCGAATAGATTGTTCAAATTCTATTAAATAATAATCAAAATCATAAAATCGTTCTTCTAAAGCATGTTTATAGCTTTTACTTAAAGAGAAACCATGACCATCTTCGGCAACATCACCCGGTGCTTGTTGTTCTGGTAAACCAACAGAAATCCCTCCTTTAAGCAATTTACTCAAAGACCCTGTATTAACGTTAATACCATCGGCAGATAAGTCTATTTCAACACCTGCATTGACCCAAAAAATAGAGTTGACTGTGATAAGGTTTTGATATGGCTCATTGATGAAAACCCCGTATTTCATAGCTTGATTTTTCCAATCAAACGTTGCAGTCTCAACTTGACCTATCTTGTAGTTTTTAAAGTAGATACTGGTACTTACATCAAGTACTTCAGCGTTATAACTAAGTAAAGTAAAGCGTCCACCTTTGACGTCTTTACCTATCAGTGCAGGCTCATCTTGGAGCGTAAAGCGTTGTTTGGTTTGCTTACTTTCGCCTGGGGAAAATTCTAAATAGACTCCGGATAGAAGTGTACTCATGCCACTAATACCTGTTTCGTCAATCCGCGGTTTAACAACCCAAATATTAGCATCTTCGGTTAGTAAATTATCGTAGTGCTTATCAATTTGTGCGCGTGCAATAACACTGTTTTTATCATCAGAAAGACGAACATGATCAACCTGACCAATTTTCACACTGCGTACTTTAATTTCGGTCTTACCCGCAATAATGCCCTCGGCATGGGGCATTGAAATAAAAATGGTTGCCCCTTTATTTGCTTGATATTGATAAAGCATCCAAGCACCAACAAGTAACGCGATCACAGGTATTATCCAGATAGCGGATATTGTAGGTTCTTTTTCTACTGTTGCAGTTTCACTCATGGGTAATCTCTAATTACTATTTTGTTCGTTGTTAGGTGAGTCCCACAAAAGTCGTGGGTCAAACGCATGGGCAGCCATCATTTGGCTAAGTACCATAGCGGTAAAAAATATGGTGCCTACACCAGGGGTCACTGACATCAGATTACCAAGTTGTACTAAGGCTACTAAAATAGCAACAACAAATACATCAATCATAGACCATTTACCAATAAATTCAGTTAATTGGTAAACCTTAGTATACCTTTTAGTTTGACTATTTACCGGGTGCCTGACTATATAGCACAGAAAGCTCAACACTAATGCTTTTGCTAAAGGTACGACGACACTTGCTAGAAATATAATCATAGCAATAGGGTATGAACCAGCTTTCCATAGCACAATGACGCCGCCAATAAGAGTAGATGGAGATTGGTCGCCTAAGCTCGTTGTATACATAATTGGAAATAAATTGGCGGGTATATAACAAACGACAGAAGTGATAAGCCATGCCGTAGCTTTTTGAATGCTATGGGGGTTACGTACATGGGTTTTAGTATGGCAACGCGAGCAATACTTATCGTTACATAGCTGGTGGCAAACATGGCAGGCGCTGATGTTATTATCGATAGCCCTATGGCTATGCTCTGCTTCTTCGATAGGTGACACTGGCTTTACTTGATCCCATAAACGGGCACGATTTAAATGGGCAAGAGCAGCAATATAAAAAATTACGAAGGCAATATAAGCCCAAAAGCTAACACCAAAATTTATATCTGCCATAGACATTATTTTGACCATACTCACGAGCACACCAATTAAAAATATCTCTGACATGATCCAAGGCTCAAGCGCTAACGTAAATTTAAGTAATCGTTTTGCTATACTATAAGGTAAGACCTTTAAAATACCTAAATGCAATGGTATTAGCAGAGCGAGTAGTGTCATAGGTAACCCGATGATACTGATATCTATAAATAGGCCAAGTAAATCGCTATCGTAATTGAATAAAATCCTGGCAGCATCAGGTAAAGTAATTGTTTGAGTTATGCCGCTGCTGCTAAATGAAATAAAGGGATAGAACATGCTACTTAAAAGCATTAATAGAGCACTTAGGCTTAGTGCAACAATTCGTGCATCGTAGTTCACATTTGCGGCACCGAGCTTACTATGGCAATGTGGACACACGGCCATTTGCTTTGCACCAATTTCAGGGATGTCGATAATTAGATCACAGTTAGGGCAAGCTGTTTGCAAATCAATAACCTAATAAAGTAATAAAGTTATCAAAGTTTGCATCAATTAATGGCGAAATACAATTATATGATTTTTTATTACTTTTCTAAGTTAAGATATAAAATAATTGTACAGGCGCTATATAGATAACATCATATAATCCAAGGGCTCATTTTGAAGTACTTAATTTTTATTTTTATAACAGTAATAAGTCTAAACGCTTTTGGTTTGTCTACACCGCAACCTGATAACCGTATAACAGTGGCAGTTAGCCCATCTTTACCACCTTATGTTTTCAGCCATGATGATACGGGGCTACAGTTGGAAATAATCAAGTCTGCGTTTAAAAGCCAAGGTATCACTGACTTGGATATTATATATATGACGAACAAACGTGCAGAATACTCACTAGAGCAACTAGAAGTGGATGTAGCAGTGAATTATGCTGGCTCGCGAGTAAATGGTATTTACCCTAGCCAGAACCTGCTATTTTATCAAAATGTTGCGGTTAGTTTAGCGGCTAGTGATTTCAAAATTAACTCGGTTTATGATTTATTAGGAAAAAGTGTGCTCGCTTTTCAAAACGCTACTGCATTCATATCACCTCCCTATGAGACTATAACTGCGAAACTAAATCATTATGAAGAAGTCGCTAATCAAGAAGCACAAGTTGATCACTTAATGAAAGAGTGGGTTGACGTTGTTGTATTAGAAAAACGGATCTTCTTATATTATTTGCAGCAATATCAGAAATCTCATAAAGTTAAAAAAGTGACGATTCATCCAGTGTTCGCCAAATCTCCTCGACCAGCTTATTTTAATAATAAAGTGTTGCAGGAAAAGTTTGATATGGGCCTGACCCATATCATTCAAAGCGGGGAATATAATGCGATTATGGCGTTTGACGGTAGTGATTACGCTAAAATAACCAAGCCAAGTTTAATCGAATAAAGCAACGGTTTGTCGCGTAAGGGCAATTAATTCACCAGATTGTGACCAAATACAACCATCTTCCAAACCATAACCGTCTTTACAGTGATGAGTAATTGCTTCAAAGCCCAGCCATTGCTCAGGTGAGACTTGCGGCTGTTGTACAAATTCCAAATACCAAGACATGCTGCTAGCTGGAGCAGGTTGTTTGAACATTTGTAAAAGCGTAGGCGGCCATGCATCCGTTAACGCAATAATCAGAGCTTCGTTAAACTCACGGGGTACTTGTTTTAATTTCATCCAACCACCCAAATGTGATGTATCGGCACCAACAAATGGCATCTCTCCTTGTTGCGGGCACAAATCTACATGCTGGAAAAATTCAGGCATCGCACCAGATTGAAAAGGCAATGTATAACGAGGGTCAACGGGTTTTAAGGTCATTTCTTTACTGACTGGAACATGAATACCTGAATCACGAGACTTAGCAAAGCAGGCTTGTACAATGACGCTTACTTGTCCATTTTGTACTGCTTTTGCCAATACTTGAGTACTGTTTTTACCTTCACGGAGTATTTCAATGTGCAAAGAAAAATCGGTATCAGCTAATAACGGGCCAACAAAGTTCGTGCTTAATGAAAGTAAGCGACGTGAAGGTTCAATTTGTTGTCGCATGGCCTGATACAGTAAAGAGGCGGATAACCCACCAAATGCAGTACGACCTTGGCACCAATTTGCAGGAAACTGCATGGTTGCCGTTTTTTGCTGTTCGGACGACATTTTTCCAATTGCAGCAGCGCTATTTAGTAATTCATCAAAATGCATTGTCATTCCTTTTGTAAATATATATGTGTTTTGTAGATTTATAGCACACTAACACTCATCAGACCACTTGCGGAAAACAACGTTTTTGTTTTAAAAAACACCAATCCACACTTTTAATAGGGTTATTTGCAAAATAAATGACAAAAAATCACTTTTTTTTTATTTTTACAGTTGAATTCAGTTTGGGGCATCCCTATTAACTAGTCATCGAACGTATTAACGAATTTTTGAAGTTGGAGATGATTCATGGGTAAAATTATTGGAATCGATTTAGGTACTACTAACTCTTGTGTTGCAGTACTAGATGGCGATAAAGCACGCGTAATTGAAAATGCGGAAGGCGATCGCACAACACCATCGATTATTGCGTACACGCAAGATGGTGAAACTTTAGTTGGTCAGCCTGCAAAACGTCAAGCAGTGACAAACCCAACTAACACATTATTTGCGATTAAGCGTTTAATCGGTCGTCGTTTTGAAGACGAAGAAGTGCAACGTGATATCGGCATCATGCCTTTTCAAATTATCAAAGCTGATAATGGTGATGCATGGGTTGAAGCGGGCGGTGAAAAACGTGCTGCACCACAAATTTCAGCTGAAGTACTGAAAAAAATGAAGAAAACAGCTGAAGACTTCTTAGGTGAAGAAGTAACTGAAGCCGTTATCACAGTACCAGCATATTTTAACGATTCACAACGCCAAGCCACAAAAGATGCAGGTCGTATTGCGGGTCTTGAAGTTAAGCGTATCATCAATGAGCCAACAGCCGCTGCACTTGCATACGGCATGGACAAAAACAAAGGTGAGAACGTTGTTGCAGTATATGACTTAGGTGGTGGTACTTTCGATTTATCAATCATTGAGATTGATGAAGTTGAAGGCGAGCACACATTTGAAGTACTTGCTACTAACGGTGACACTCATCTAGGTGGTGAAGATTTCGATAACCGCGTTATCAACTACCTTGTAGCTGAATTCAAGAAAGACCAAGGCATAGATTTACAAAATGATCCACTTGCTATGCAACGTGTTAAAGAAGCAGCTGAAAAAGCGAAAATTGAACTGTCATCTGCACAATCTACAGAAGTTAATCTTCCGTACGTAACTGCTGATGCATCAGGTCCTAAGCACATGAACGTGAAATTGACACGTGCTAAGCTTGAATCACTTGTTGAAGACTTAGTTATTAAGTCAATTGAACCGCTTAAGCGTGCACTAGCTGATGCTGATTTATCTGTAAGTGATATCAACGATATTATTCTGGTTGGTGGTCAAACACGTATGCCACTTGTACAGAAAACTGTATCAGAGTTTTTCGGTAAAGAGCCACGTAAAGATGTTAACCCTGATGAAGCAGTAGCCGTAGGCGCAGCGATTCAAGGTGGTGTTTTAGCTGGTGACGTAAAAGACGTATTATTACTAGATGTTTCTCCTTTATCTCTTGGTATTGAGACAATGGGTTCTGTAATGACGGCGTTAATCGAGAAAAACACGACGATTCCTACTAAGAAATCGCAAACATTCTCTACAGCAGAAGATAACCAATCAGCGGTTACGATTCACGTACTACAAGGTGAGCGTAAACGTGCAAGCGACAATAAATCTCTAGGTCAATTTAATCTAGAAGGTATTCGTCCTGCACAACGTGGTACACCACAAATCGAAGTTACTTTCGACGTAGATGCGGATGGTATCTTACATGTATCTGCAAAAGATAAGGATACAGGTAAAGAGCAAAAAATCACGATTCAAGCATCTTCAGGTCTAAGTGATGAAGAAGTTGAAAAAATGGTTCGTGACGCTGAAGCTAACGCTGAAGAAGATAAAAAGTTCGAAGAACTTGTAGCGACTCGTAACCAAGCTGATGCAATGGTTCACGGCACGCGTAAGCAAGTTGAAGAAGCTGGTGATGCACTACCTAGTGAAGACAAAGAGGCGATTGAAGCCGCTGTTGTTGACCTAGAAGCAGCAATCAAGAGTGATAACAAAGAAGAGATTGAAGCTAAAACTCAAGCTCTTGCTGAAAAGTCACAAAAATTGATGGAGATCGCTCAAGCTAAAGCACAACAAGCTGGCGGTGACGCTGGTGAGCAACCACAACAGTCAGCTAAGCAAGATGACGATGTTGTAGATGCAGAGTTCGAAGAAGTTAAAGACGACAAGTAATTGTTGCTAACGCTTCTCACTGGCTTAAAACACCATGACTAAATGCAGTGTTTAAGTTAGGATGAACGATTGAGGCGCGTAGGCTAAAGCTTAACGCGCCTTTTGCATGTTAAAACGTGCATAAAAAATTAAAATAATTCAATGGTAAATCGATATGATTTATCGATTTATCAGCAGCATAGCTGCAGTAGCAAAAGAGTAGTGTGATAGATATGTCAAAACGCGATTATTATGAAGTTCTTGGTGTGGCTAAAGATGCCAGCGAAAGAGACATCAAAAAAGCGTATAAACGCTTAGCGATGAAATATCATCCCGATCGTACCGCCGGTGATAAAGAGCTTGAGAGCAAATTTAAAGAAGTAAAAGAAGCTTATGAAATTTTAACCGATGATCAAAAGCGCCAAATGTATGATCAATATGGTCATGCGGCATTTGAACAAGGTGGCGGTAGTGGACACGGTGGCTTTGGCGGCGGTGGTCAGGGTGACTTCGGTGATATTTTTGGTGATGTGTTCGGCGACATCTTTGGTGGAGGTGGCGGTGGACGTCGTCAATCTCGCCAACAACGAGGCTCCGATCTACGTTACAACATGGACTTAAGCTTAGAAGAAGCTGTCCGTGGTAAAGAAGTTGAAATTAAAGTGCCTACATGGGTTAGTTGTTCGCCATGCGATGGTAGCGGTGCTAAAGCGGGTTCTAAGCCTAAAACATGTACAACCTGTCACGGTGCAGGCCAAGTACAAATGCGCCAAGGTTTCTTTGCAGTGCAACAAACTTGTCCTACTTGTCATGGTACAGGCCAGATTATTTCTGATCCATGTAATAGCTGTCATGGCCAAGGCCGGGTTGAGAAAACAAAAACGTTATCTGTAAAAATACCAGCCGGTGTTGATACAGGTGACCGTATTCGTTTATCTGGCGAAGGTGAAGCGGGGGCTCATGGAGCACCAGCTGGTGATTTATATGTGCAAGTATCTGTACGTGAACATCCAATCTTTGTTCGTGAAGCGAATAACTTATACTGTGAAGTGCCAATCGGCTTTACAACTGCCGCCCTAGGTGGCGAGATTGAAGTACCCACACTTGATGGTCGTGCAAAGCTAAAAATACCTCCAGAGAGCCAAACTGGAAAAATGTTCCGTATGCGTGGTAAAGGTGTAAAATCTGTACGCAGTGGTGCGGTTGGTGATTTAATTTGTAAAGTTGTCATCGAAACTCCAGTTAATTTAAATGAACGTCAACGTGAATTGCTTGAAGAGTTAGAGCAAAGCATGGGTAAAGATGGTTCTAAAAATCGCCCTAAAGAGAAAGGCTTCTTTGATGGTGTGAAAAAATTCTTCGATGATTTAACTAAATAGTTATCAACGGATTAAATAAAAATGGCGCCAATTGGCGCCATTTTTTACTAAGTAAGATTTATTGTTCTGAGTACGTTCAGTGCCCTGTTTTATAATGGTGCGAATGGTTAATTATCTAACACAACAAGATAATCCAAGCACTGACATAGAGTTGATTCCCTTAAAAAAACACTCTCCTGAGTGCGATTACTTTGAAAACCAAGAGTTTGGCATTTTTGCTGGCAGGATAAACTCTTTACCCAATGACTATATTCTTGACACATAAAATTAATGACAATAAAACCACACACAGCAATACTTGCGTATTTAAATAAAGTTGTGAAAGAGATATTCTTCATTGTTCACTCCTTAATCAGTGTATTGATATGTAATTTTAGTCGAAGTTTGTATTAAATGAGTAACCAAAAGGAACAGAGTATGACGCCAGCTATTTTATTGCTCGAAAAATTAAACATTCCATTTACTGTTTTAAGTTATGAGCATGATACAACAAACACCCAGTTTGGTAATGAAGCGGTTGAAAAACTTGATTTAAATTCAGCCCAAGTGTTCAAAACACTCGTGCTAGAAACTGCAGACAACGCACTTGTAGTGGCAATTACCCCTGTGGGGCAACAAGTTAATTTAAAACAATTAGCTCAAGTGTGCCGCACTAAAAAAATACACATGGCTGAGCCGCATAAAGTAAAAAACAGCACAGGTTATATCTTGGGTGGCGTAAGTCCGCTGGCACAAAAAAAACGTTTGCCTACTTTTGTAAATACAAGTGCAATACAATTTGATGTAATCTATGTCAGTGCTGGCAAGCGGGGACTGGAAATTGCACTCAGCCCACATGATCTAATTTCACAGTGTAATGCTCAGCTTGCTGATTTTTAATCTTTAAATCACTCATTCAACTTTTTATCTATCAGTCAGGCTACAAAAAACCGAAATATCAAAAGTTCAGCGTACATGTGTAAGCTGTTTTTATTCAATGGCTTAGGTGTGCTATTAAAATTTAATTGAAAAAAATGTTAAAAAAACTGGTTGGACCAATTGATCTCTAGCTCAATTTATGACGTAATGTAGGTATTACTATCTGGTCGGATGAGTCCAAAATGAGCTTACGTACAAAATTAAAAAAAGTTTTACCAAGTATTTCAATTACAGAGCAAGAAGCACTTGATGCGGGTGATGTATGGTTAGAGGGGTCTATTTATCAAGGTAAACCTGATTTCAGTGCATTACGAGCAGTGCCTGCGGCAACGTTGAGTGCTGATGAACAAGCCTTTATTGACGGCCCACTACAAGAACTACTAGGCATGATTGATGACACCGAGATACAAAGTGGTGTTCATTTACCTGACTACATTTTAGAGTTTCTAAAAAAAGAACGTTTTTTCTCGTTAATTATTCCTAAGTCATTTGGTGGTTTAGAGTTTAGCCCTTATGCAAACTCAACTATTGTAGCAACCATTGCGACTAAGAGCTCAGCTGTTGCTGTAACAGTTATGGTACCTAATTCATTAGGTCCAGGTGAGTTGTTGTTACACTTTGGCACACAAGAGCAGCAAGCACATTATTTACCACGTTTAGCAAACGGTCGTGATATTCCTTGTTTTGCACTTACAAGTCCTGAGGCTGGCTCTGATGCTGGCGGTATCCCTGATATCGGTGTAGTAACTAAAGGCATGCACAATGGTGAAGAAGTACTTGGTCTTGAGATCACTTGGGATAAACGTTACATCACGTTAGCACCGATTGCGACAGTACTTGGTTTAGCATTCAAAGTTGTTGATCCAAATGGTTTACTTGGTGGTAAAGAAAACCTAGGTATTACGTGTGCGCTAATTCCTAAAGAGCATCCAGGTGTTGAGCTTGGCAATCGTCACGACCCTATGGGTATTCGTTTTTACAACGGCACAACGCGTGGTAATAAAGTATTTGTACCAATGGACTTCATTATTGGTGGACAAAAGAACATCGGGCGCGGTTGGCAGATGCTGGTTAGCTGTTTAGGTGCTGGCCGTGGTATATCATTACCTGCATTGGGTGTAAGTTCATCACAAGTGGCATTTAAAGGCGCGTCTGAATACGCTGCTGTACGTGAGCAATTTGGCTTATCAATTGGTCAATTCGAAGGTATTCAAGAAAAACTGGCTGATATTGCGGGTAAAACATACCTGCAAGAAGCAATGCGTGTACTAACGACCGAAGGTTTAGGCATGGGCTTAAAACCATCAGTGGTTACTGCGATAGCTAAATATCACATGACTGAAATTGGCCGCGACGTACTTGATTCAGCAATGGATATTCAAGCGGGTAAAGCGATTCAAAACGGTCCGCAAAATACACTAGCAAGTGGTTATGTGGCACAACCAATTGCCATCACGGTAGAAGGTGCGAACATTCTTACTCGGAACCTGATGATCTTTGGTCAGGGTGTAATGCGCTGTCACCCATATTTACAATCTATGGTTGAGTCTATCCACAGCGAAGATAAAAATGCAGATAAAGAATTTAATAGCATTTTACGTAAAACAGTCGGCTACAGCGTTGCAAACAGCTTACGTGCATTTCGTTTAGGTGTATTACCATTCACTGCAGGTGCCGAGTCTGAATTGCCTGAAGTACGTGAGTATGAAAAAGCAGCACAAAAGCTATCAGCTAAACTGGCTGTATACGCAGATTTTTCATTATTGGTGCTTGGCGGTAAGCTTAAGCAAGCGGAAATGTTATCAGCTCGTTTAGGCGATGTAATGAGCTTCTTATATGCGGCTATGGCATCTATCAAGTACTACGAGCAAAAAGTATCAAGCAGTGAGCGTGAGCAAGCAGCCCCTTACTTCCATTATGCTACACGTTTTGCTCTACAAAGCGCAGAAGAAGCATTGCATAAGTTTTTAGACAACTTCCCAGCAAGTGGCACACGTAAGTTTATGCGTTTTATTACCATGAACTACTCAACTAAAATGCCAAAAATTAGTGATGATTTAATTCGTGAATTAGCGAAGCAAGCGCAATTAGATACTGCGTTTAAAAAGCAAATCACGCATTTGGTTAAACCAATTGAAGGTGATGGCCATTATATTAATGAACAAGCATATAAAGCAAAAATGGGTTGCCTTGACTTACTTGCCAAGGTGAAAAAAGCACTACGCAGTAAAACTATAAAACCAGGTGTACGTTTTGCACTTACGTTAGATAACGCACTTGTAGCAAGTGTTATCACAGAAGAAGAGTACGCAAAACTAATTGATTACAATATCAAGCGTGAACGCGCTATTCGCGTTGATGAGTTCGATTTTGATATGAACTTACTTGACGAAAACGCACAGCCAGTAAATCCACTGAAGAGTGTTGTTAATCAGTAATATATTGAGTTAACTTAATTCAACAATGTAAGCGCCCAGCAGTAAGGGCGCTTTTATATTCAAAAGCCCATACAAATTAGTGTGGGCTTTTTGTTGTTACGGTTATAATTAACCGGCTTGTATACTAAAGTCTTTAATCTACAGTTAGTTATGCCATACTAGGGTTAATTATGTAAATGTTGGTGTGTATGTCTTTTTATCTACCTTTAATTAGTCTTCATTATAAAAACGTTGAAATCACAGAATCAATCACGGCACTATGGAGTGGTTGTGGTGAAATCGTACGTTGTCGTTTAGATAATAAAGCGTGTGTGATCAAAGCGGTTAGTGTGCCTGATCAGATTAATCATCCTCGTATTACTCAAACTGAATTTTCAAGAAACCGTAAACGCCGTTCCTATGAAGTAGAATTTCACTGGTATCAGCAGTACGCCATCAATCTACCAACTCAAGCCCGCGCGCTAAGTTGTTATGAAAATTTAGAGCAACAGCAGATAAAAGTGATGATATTTGCTGATTTTGAAGCAGGTGGGTTTACTAATGCACAACCACACCACCAGCATATAGAGGCTATTCTCAAGTGGTTAGCTTACTTTCATGCGTTTCATTTTGAAGTTACCCCCACAGGGCTTTGGCAGCAAGGTAGTTACTGGCACTTAGCAACTCGACCAGACGAATATGAAACAATGCCTGATAGTGCACTTAAACGACAGGCAAAAAATATAGATAAAATATTGCGTGAATGCGAATATAAAACGCTTATTCATGGTGACGCAAAGCTTGCAAACTTTGCTGTTAATTGTTCTACGATGGAAGTTTTAGGTTATGACTTTCAATATGTGGGTGGCGGCGTTGGTGTTGTTGATGTCATGTACTTTTTGGGTAGTTGTTTGAATGAAAAGCAGTTAAATGATACAGCCGATGATTATTTAGCCAATTACTTTCAGCACTTTAGCAATGCTATGCAAACGTTCGGTTATACTAAATATACTCCCGATGTTATTAATGCTTGGAAAGCACTCTGGGCAGTTGCGTGGGCTGATTTTTATCGGTTTTTAGCGGGGTGGAGCCCAGAACATACAAAGATAAATGCCTATATGCGTAAACAATATCAAATTACAAAAATAAACTTTGGAGCAAGGTAGCATGACAAAACAGATTCGTTGGGGCATGATTGGTTGTGGTGCGGTGACTGAGGTGAAAAGTGGCCCTGCTTATCAGCACACCGAGGGCTTTGCAGTTAAAGGGGTTACCCGCAGAGATACCGCTCTTGCTGAAGATTATGCAAAACGTCATAACGTGCCTTTGGTTTTTAAAACTGTGGATGAGTTGATCACCAGCAGTGAAATAGATGCAGTATATATTGCCACCCCACCTGATAGTCACCTTGAGTTAGCATTAAAAGTAGCTGCAGCAGGTAAGCCTTGCTGTATTGAAAAACCACTAGCGCCAACTTTAGCGCAAAGTGAGGCAATTCTTGCTGCTTTTACTGTTAAAAACATTCCTTTATTTGTAGCTTATTATCGTCGCTCTTTGCCGCGTTTTAATAAAGTAAAAAGCTTAATTGATGACGGTGAAATTGGTCAGATTCGTCATATTAATTGGCACTTGAGCAAGGCTGCCAGCGAACGTGATAAATCAGGTGATTATAATTGGCGCACGGATGAAACCATTGCGCCAGGTGGCTATTTTGACGATTTAGCAAGTCATGGGCTTGATCTATTCGGTTATTTATTTGGTGAATATCAGTCAGTCAAAGGACTTGCTACAAACCAACAAAATCTATATGGCGCGTTTGATGCCATTAGTGCCTGCTGGCAACATAAAAGTGGCATTACCGGCTCAGGCAGTTGGAATTTTGGCGGCTTTTCACGTTTTGATATTGTTACTGTGTATGGTGAAAAAGGCGAAATAACTTTTAGTGTGTTCGATGAGCAAGCAATTAAAGTTGTCAATGCTCAAGGACAACAAGCATTCACTATAGAGAACCCAATACATGTTCAGCAGTATCATGTTGAAAATATGGCATCGGCATTACTTGATAATACAACTCACCCATCTACAGGCCATTCTGCCACGCATACTAGCTGGGTGATGGAGCAAATATTAATAAGTAAATGAGATTAATTTAGTGGCAAATTAAACTTTGCCTTTAATGCAGAAATTAATAAGCTTCTTTCGGGGTCACTGAAAACTTGTTGATGGAGTTTTATGATTTGATCTTGCATTTTATTTTGGCTTAGAACTTTATCAAACGTTGCAATGTTTAATTTGCCTTGCTCTGAGCGAGAGCAGGCAAGATAACCAAATACCGCGTGGCTTTCTTCATCTATTGATAAAAAACGAGTTTTTTTGATTCGAGGGTCGTTTTTAAAACGATCTTTAAGTACCGTAGTGTACTCTAATATGGCGTCTAGCTTATTTTGAAATAACATTTCATGTAAACGTCGTGAGCTTTTGTCACCGGCGATGTCTACAAAGTTATCCGGGTGAGAGGCAATAAATTGGTCGATGTGCTTGCCATAAGAGCGACCAGCAGAAATACCGATTAAAAATTTATGTTTTTGAATAACTTCCTCTAACGTTATATCTTGAGATAATTCTGGATGATTGTAAATTACTAATCTATTAGCCGGAAAGGCCATGATTGGGTATTGATTGAAAAAGGCACTTTGTAGGCGTTCACCATTTTTAACTTTATTAAATAAACACACATCAGGCATTGTTTGTATCTGCTTCCATTCGCGTAATCGGCTTGCAGGTATAAACTCTAATAACGTAGAGGGTGATAATTGTTCGCCAATAGCTAGCATAATTTTATTTGCAATATTTCTATCTGCTTTATTATTTTCAGGAATGAAATCACTCACTATTTGTATCTTAGTTAACTGTTTTTGCTCAGCACTAATCGAAGAAGCAAATAATACACAGAAACTCAAAGCGAAAAATAAAGAGCTTTTCATACCATGCGCCACATTTAATAAAAGATAATAAACTATACCTGTTTAAGCTCTATTTGATAATAGATTGTTGCGTATAATGATATAAATTGCGTATTTAAGACAACTATCTATACCATTCTTAATTAAATTTGTATGAGTGCGCATTTTTTAAAAGTCACTTTAGTATTTTTACGCTAAAATAAGGCAAGTTTATTTTCTATCGGGCACAAAAATGACAATCCATGTAATTAATCATCCCCTTGTTCAACATAAATTAGGTTTAATGCGTGAATACGGTATTAGCACGAAAAGCTTTCGAGAACTCTCGTCTGAAGTAGGTACTTTGCTAACATATGAAGCGACTAAAAACCTGCCACTTGAAAAAGTAGAAATTCAAAGTTGGGATGGTAATAAGCTTGAAGTAGAACATATCAAAGGTAAAAAAATTACGGTTGTGCCAATTTTACGAGCAGGCCTTGGTATGATGGATGGCGTTATGCAGTTACTGCCAGCGGCTAAAGTTAGCGTTGTTGGCCTGCAGCGTAACGAAGAAACACTTGAGCCAATCCCATATTTTGAAAAGCTGGTTGGTAAAATTGATGAACGTTTAAGTCTAGTGATTGACCCAATGCTTGCAACTGGCGGCTCTATGATAGCCACCATTGATATGCTTAAAAAAGCAGGCTGTAAAGAAATTAAAGTGATTGTGTTAGTGGCTGCTCCTGAAGGGGTTGAAAAAACATTAGCAGCACATCCAGATATAGAAATTTTCACCGCATCGCTAGATTCTCACTTAAATGATAAAGGCTACATTATTCCGGGCTTAGGTGATGCGGGTGATAAAATCTTTGGTACAGTTTAGGCTATTAGTGTGACTAAAAATATTGTGAATCAAGAATCAGCCTTTTCATTAAAAACGATTTTAACTGGGGCGCAAATGTTATTTGTCGCCTTTGGCGCGCTTGTCTTAGTGCCGCTGTTAACGGGTCTTGATCCGAATGTGGCGCTATTTACAGCAGGGGTAGGTACTTTACTATTTCATGTTGTGACGAAAGGGCAAGTGCCTATCTTCTTAGCATCTTCATTTGCCTTTATTGCACCAATTATTGCGTGTGTACAAATGTGGGGCGTGCCTGCCACCATGGGGGGATTAATGGCCGCAGGTGGCGCATATATGCTATTAAGCATTTTAGTGAAACTAAAAGGCGTTGCTACATTACATAAAATATTGCCTCCTGTGGTTGTAGGCCCAGTGATTATGGTGATTGGTTTAGCGTTGGCACCTGTTGCAGTCAACATGGCTATGGGTAAAAGTGGTGATGGCTCAATCCAGTTGATTGCTTATGAACAAGCTATTTGGGTGGCTGCTTTTTCACTGTTAGTAACTTTAATCTTTGCTGTGTGGGGGAAAGGTGTTTTTAAACTTATTCCTATCTTAGCGGGTGTTGTTGCAGGTTATAGCTTGTCGTTAGTCCTTGGCATTGTACAATTTGATGCAGTAAGTAATGCACAGTGGATTGCTATGCCCGCATTTACATGGCCGGAGTTTAAATGGCAAGCGGTTTTATTTATGGTTCCGGTTGCTATTGCTCCAGCAATTGAACACATCGGCGATATGATGGCAATAAGTCAAGTGACCAATAAAGATTATCTTAAAAAGCCCGGTTTGCATCGCACCTTGTTTGGTGATGGGCTTGCCACTACTGCAGCGTCTATTTTTGGTGGACCACCTAATACGACTTATTCTGAGGTGACAGGGGCGGTTATGCTTACGCGTAACTTTAACCCTAAAGTGATGATGTGGACGGCAGTCATAGCGATCATTTTAGCCTTCGTGGCAAAAATGGGCGCGGGTTTACAGACTATTCCTGTGCCTGTAATGGGCGGCATTATGATTTTATTGTTTGGCTCAATAGCGGTTGTCGGCCTTAACTCGTTAGTTAAATCGGGTGAAGATCTCACCGCACCTCGAAACCTATCGATAGTTGCACTTATTTTAGTGTGTGGTATTGGCGGCATGCATATTGGTGGTAGTGAATTTAGCTTGCAGGGCGTAAGTTTATGCGCAATCTTAGGTATAGTGCTAAACCTAGTATTACCGAAGGCTGAAAACAGCGCATAGTAATCGAACATAACGTTAATTAATTGCACCAAAATAGCGCATTTCATATGCGCTATTTTTTTAACTTATTAAAAATTATACATTTTAAATATTGGTCTACAATCTGCATTTCTAATTTTATGTCATACTGAGACAAGAGTTTTTATGCAAGAGGCCAATATAGTGGACATTACTCCGTTTTTAGCAAAGCATCAGTTACCCCTTAAATACCAGTATTTAAGTGAGCAATTCTTCATTCCTTTAGCTGAAGATATTATTGCAGCAAAGCCTTCGAACCGTCCTATGCTTGTCGCCGTCAACGGTTGTCAGGGGTCAGGTAAAACTACCTTAGCCGACTTTTTAGTTACTTGGATAAACAGTAACACTGAGTTTAATAGTATTAGTATATCAATTGATGACTTTTATTTAAGTCGTGAACAACGGGCAAATTTAGCCAAAGATGTACACCCATTGTTTGCGACACGCGGGGTACCTGGTACGCATGATACTGAATTAATGCAACTAACTATTAGCGAATTACTCGCAAATAAAATAGATATAGCATTGCCCCGGTTTGATAAAAAAACAGATGATCCGTTACCAAAAGAGCAATGGCATAAAAACAAAAAACCTATTGATATTATTTTATTTGAAGGCTGGTGTGTTGCAAGTACAGCTCAGCAACCTTATCAGCTAGAGCAGCCAATCAATCAGCTTGAAGAAAGTGAAGATGAAGCGGGTATTTGGCGTCGCTGTGTAAACAGCTGCTTAGCCAATGAGTATCAAAGTGTATTTGATTTAATTGATTACACTGTTATGTTGCAAGCCCCCTCGTTTGAGGATGTGTATGGTTGGCGGTTAGAGCAAGAACAAAAGTTACTAGCCAAAAAAGGCACAGGGTTTGGCACTTTTGATGAAGCTAGTCTGATACGGTTTATCTCTCATTTTGAACGTATTACACGTGAAAATCTTCATGCCTTACCAGAAAAGATGGATGCACTACTGACACTCGATAATGCGCGTGATATTACTGCAATGACGCTAAAAGCTGACTCAGTGACCGCTCCGTTAGTTTTTACTGATTTAGACGGCACTTTACTTAATCACGATGATTACGATTGTGCTGCCATCAAACCATTTCTAGCACAACTGACGGCAGCAGATGTGACTGTGGTTTTTAACACCAGTAAAACATTTGCTGAAGTTACTGATTTGCAGGCTATGTTAAATCATCGCCAACCGTTTATCACAGAGAACGGCTCGGCAGTTTATATCCCTAAGTTTTACTTTCCCCTTAAACCTATAGGCTGCGAAGAGCTTGACGAGTATTGGCGCTATGCTTTGGCACCGACTTGCGCAAAGCTTCATGAAGATTTAATAAATTATGCGAGTGAGTTTAAAAACTGCTATCGCTTATTTAGTGAACTGAGTGCACAAGAAGTCTCTGAACTGACAGGTTTGAGTGTTGAACAGAGTAAACTCGCTTTAACACGAGAGTATTCAGACCCAATATATTGGCAAGGCAGCGATGAGCAGCTGTCTGAGTTTCTAACTTTGTTGGAACCACTTGATTATGAAGTATTAGTTGGTGGACGTTTTATTCACTTAAATAAACAAACCAATAAAGGACAGGCACAAAACTGGTTATTAAACCAATTTAAAACACATTACCGTCACCCATTTACCACTATTGCCTTAGGTGATAGCCAAAATGATATGGCAATGCTTGATGAAGCCGATATCGCAATTTTAATTACGAACCCAAACAGTAAGGCTAAAGCAAAATTGGCACATAAACCGTGGCATGTTAGCGAACGACCAGCCCCTTTAGGTTGGATCGATGAAGTGGCCGACTTACAGATTATTAAAGCGCAATTAGCGCCAAGAAAGGAGCAGTCACATGGCTGATTTTTACCAAAATGGCATAATTACTACATTGCATAACATCGCAGATCGTCCGGTAGAAGAGTTAGAGGCAGAGCTTTTAGACTTCTCTAAGCAACGTCCAATGGGGCTCATCTTACCGTCATTATACAGTGAGCTTGAAGGGCCCGCGCTACAAAATATAGTAAAAGAACTCAAGCAAGTACCTTATTTATCGCAGATCACAATCGGCTTAGATAGAGCTGATGAAAGTCAATATCGCAGCGCATTACAGTTTTTTTCAGAGCTCGACCAACCGCACCGCGTGCTATGGAATGAAGGTCCACGTTTACAAGCGCTCGATAAAGAATTACAACAACTTGGTGTAGCGCCAAGAGAGTTAGGTAAAGGACGTAATGTTTGGTATTGCATGGGCTATAAACTGGCTACCTCAAAGGTTGAATCAATAGCATTACATGATTGCGATATTTTAACTTATGATCGAGGTCTCTTAGCACGTCTAATTTATCCAGTTGCGCACCCACACTTTAACTATGAATTTTGTAAAGGATTTTACCCTCGTACTGCCGATGGTAAAATAAATGGCCGGGTGTCTCGTTTACTGGTCACGCCGCTGTTACGTTCATTTAAAACAATTCTGGGTAGCACTGATTATTTGGAATACATGGATTCATTTCGCTATCCATTAGCGGGTGAATTTTCGTTCCGTCGAGACGTACTTAATGATATTCGCATTCCAAGTGACTGGGGCTTAGAAATTGGTGTGCTATCAGAAATGTACCGTAACTATTCTCACAACCGTTTATGCCAAGTTGATATTGCCGATAATTACGATCATAAACATCAGGTGCTTTCACTGGATAATCAAGCTGCTGGGTTATCTAAAATGTCGATTGATATCACCAAAGCACTGTTTAGAAAGCTAGCGACACAAGGTGTGACCTTTACCACTGAAACGATACGTTCTCTTAAAGCTACTTATTACCGCATTGCGTTAGATTTCATTGAAACCTATCACAACGATGCCATGATGAATGGTCTAACGCTTGATATTCACCAAGAAGAAAAAGCTGTAGAAATGTTTGCACAAAATATTATGAATGCAGGCGAACACTTTTTACAGCACCCGATGGAAGCGCCATTTGTGCCGAGTTGGAACCGTGTTGCCTCTGCCATGCCAGATGTGTTTTCACGTTTAGAAGAAGCCGTAGAGCTTGATAATAAAGAGTTTTCATAATAAGAATGGGGTAGGGAAATGAGTAAAGCATTATTTGAACAACGGGTTGAACAGCATTTAGCAAGCATATACGAAGGTGTTGATTTATGTATGAGTATTGATGCTTTAGCGAGTATGTTGATCACCACTATGTTAAAAGATGATCCAGTTCGTGACCCTACACCCCATAAAAACCGTTGGGATCAGCAAGACGTAATTTTAATTGCTTATGGCGATTCAATAATGCGTTATCAAGCTGATGAACAAGCAGTACCAGTTCCCAGTGAGCCGCCTTTACATACGTTACATCGCTTTATGAAAAACCAATGTGCTGGCACTATCAATGCTTTACATATACTGCCTTTTTACCCCTATAGTTCAGATGAAGGTTTTTCGGTGATGAATTATGTTCAGGTAAACGAATCATTGGGAAGTTGGGATGATATTCAAGGCATTGCAAAAGATGTAAAGTTAATGGCGGATTTGGTCATTAATCATTGTTCGAGTCGAAGCCGCTGGTTTGAAAACTTTATGCAAGGAAAAGAGCCAGGGCTGAGTTATTTCAAAACGGCTAATTTAACCGATGATGTATCTAAAGTGGTGCGCCCAAGAACGACCCCTTTATTAAATACCGTACAAACAGCCATAGGTGAGAGGCATGTTTGGTGTACCTTCAGTCCGGATCAGGTTGATTTAGACTTTGCAAATCCACTTGTGTTGAATGAGTTTGTTGGCATTATTCGTCATTATTTAGATAATGGGGTGAAGATATTTCGCTTAGATGCAGTGGCGTTTTTATGGAAAGAGTTGAACACTTCCTGTATTAATTTACCGCAAACACACGAAGTAATTCGTCTATTACGAACCTTAATAGAGCATGTTGAACCCAGCGCTATTATTATCACCGAAACCAATATTCCAAACCGTGAAAATCTATCTTACTTTGGTAATGCAAACGAAGCACACTGTATTTATAACTTCTCATTACCGCCACTTCTATTACATACTTTACTCAGTGGCGACAGCAAAGCATTAAAACATTGGATGATGAGTATGCCACCGGCACAAAATGGTACTGCATACTTTAATTTTATTGCCTCACATGATGGGATTGGTTTGCGTCCAGCAGAAGGCTTACTTGATGAAGCCGAGCTTGGACAAATGGTAAATACAGTCAGTCGCTTTGGTGCCAAAGTATCAATGCGAACAGCAAACAATGGCACTAGTTCGCCATATGAACTCAATATTGCATTATTTGATGCTTTACAAGGCACGCATAAAGGCATTGATAAATGGGGTTTACAGCGTTTTACCTGTGCGCATGCAATTATGTTTGCTCTAGAGGGGATCCCTGGGCTTTATATTCATAGCTTACTTGGTACAACGAATGATTATGAAAGGTTTGAAAATAGTCAGCATAATCGTTGTATTAATCGTCATCGTTGGCAAGAAAAAGCATTACTTGAAAAGTTATCCGATGTAGGTAGCCATCATTACCATGTGTTTAGCCGCATCAATAATTTATTAGCAATTCGTAAGCAACAAGATGCTTTCCATCCTAATGCAACGCAATTTACTCTGCACTTAACAGGAGCTTTATTTGGCTTTTGGCGCCAAAGTATAGACCGTAGGCAAAGCATATTCTGTGTGTATAACATTAGTGATGAGCCGCAAACTTTATTGTTAGCAGATTTAAATTTAATTGATACAGAGCAATGGTTTGAGTTGATATCTGCCCATCCTCTCAATGATGGACAACAAAGTATTGAACTTGAACCTTATCAAGCACTTTGGTTATCAAATAGAGCATAAAGAGTTTATAAAGGGAGTATTACTCCCTTTGCTTGTTTTAATGCAATTGCTTTAACAGGTTCTCTACAGTGAAAGGGAGCTGTTCTGGCGATGTTTTACTGAATTTTTTAAAATCTATAATATCTAGCCCTCCGTGATTTATTAACTCCACTAGAGGTTGATTTCGAGTGGTTAAATTATTAAAAATCGGCAGAGTAATGTGCTTTTGTGTTTGCTTATCTATTTTTAAATTGTGATCAAAAATACTTGTTAGTGCGAAAGCACCAAGTAATACATGACCACCAAGAGTGACATCAAGAGGCTTTAAACCTTTTGGAGGTGAATCCCAATTTATGCCACCTAATAATACGTGATTCTGCTTATTTAATTTTATTAAAGCCCGTTGTGCACCAAAAGCGATGGCATCATTGGCACACCAGATTGTATTAATTTCTGGTGCAAGTTGCATAAAAGCCATAGTTTTAATGTAGCTTTCATGCTCAGACCAATTTGCAACATCTTGGCCTGTCAGTGTTATACCTTTCTTTTGCTCAATAAACTCATTAAGCCCTGCAGTGCGTTCGATTGATGCTGCAGTTGTATAGTCACCTAACAAAGCGAGCATATTCACAGTTTGGTTCGAGCTTAGAGTGTGTTTGTTATACAACTTGTGCGCAAGCTCTTTACCTGCATTTTGGTTATCAGGAATAATACTTCCAATAATATTTAAGCCGTCTCGTTTTAAAAAATTTAACTGTTGTTCTGCTGGGCGGTTAAGTAAAAAATAAATTGGCACATCTTTAGTGTTTAATTTAGTCAAATAGCCACTTGCTACGCTTTTTTCATCGACTAAAATTAAATAATCAGGGTTGTCTTGAATCGCTTGGCGTATAAGCTCTTTCATCAGAATATGGTTACGATTAGCATATTCTACCTTTAAATTTATGTCTAAGTCCGTTGCTGCATTGTGCATAATTTTGGAAACTTTAAACCAAAAGTTGCCAGTATTATTTTCTTGGTGGGCTGAGTCAGGAAAACCTGGGTTAATAAATGTGACATCGATTGCATAGCTGTTGCTTGAAAGCAAGGCAAGTAAAGCGAAAAAAATATAATTATAAAGTCGAAAAAACGGCATTTGTACTCACAAAAAACGCAAAAAGAACAAATCCTTGTTGAAAAAACTAACAGCAAAGTAGACACCCGTAAGGTATCTATTTGGCTTTACAATATTTATAATTACAATCTTAGCATATTTTTAGGGTTTATAAATGAAAGCAATCTTATGTGTAATTGTACTTATTGTGAGTCAAAGTACCTTCGCGGTTGAACAAAACAGTTTAGAAACGACTATGAAGAACATGGGCCTTGCTTATAAACAAAGTGTTCAAGCAACCCAGTTAACAGAATTTAATGTGGCGATTGATGAACTAATTAAATTGGTTGAAAAAAGTAAACTTGCTAAATTTAATAAAGAAGCCAAAAAATCTGTACAAGGTCTCGATAAGGTATTAGTTAAAGCAAAGCTAGCAAAGCAGCTTGCAAATAATACTGGATTAACTGCTGCTAAAAAGCCATTAAAGGAGATTGACGAATTACGCAAAGAGTATCATGAGTTACATGAGCCACCTGGGTTTTGGGAACTTTTATTTGGTAAATAATTTATATGAGCAGTTGTACGCTAAGTAGTAGCGCGCAACTGCTCGTGGCAACTCGACTATTTGCCTTTTTTCTTCATACCTTGTACTGCTTTAAAACGTGGATTATCTTTACAGATCACAAACACACGGCCTTTACGCTTTACTATTTGGCAACCAGGGCGGTTTTTCGCGCTCTTAAGTGAACTTAGTACTTTCATTATTACTTACTGCCTAGGTTTTTAAAGCGACGGTTAAATGCCGCAACACGGCCATCACTGGCAACTGTCTTCTGCTTACCTGTATAAAACGGGTGAGAATCACTAGATACATCAATAGGCACATAAGGGTAGGTTTTACCATCTAGCTCAATAGTGCGATTCGTTTTGATTGTAGAACCAATAATGAAATAACTGTCAGCTGCAGTATCGTGAAAAGCGACTGTTTGATAATCAGGATGAATATTTGGTTTCATGGTGAACTCTTTGTTATGTGATAATATACCATTAAAGTTATCGCAAATAAGAATCCTTTGCAACAAGTTTTTGCTCAATATTTAACGGTGTTGTTGGTAATTTATACAAATAATTCAAAAGTTAAGCAGTCAGTACAAAAAAACTGGCTATTGGGCTTTAGCCTGTTATAAATAAGATGTAACAGAGCAAAAGGAGGCAAGCTTTAGAATGAGCGAACAAATACCAGACACTACCGATGAGCAAAGCCAGCAAATAGATCAAGGCGTGATGGATACATTGCGAAGCAAAGATAACTCATTACTTGCCCAGCAGATCGATCCTCTGAGTTGCACCCATAACGACATTGTAGAGTTACTGGCGCACTATTTAGCATTGAGTGAGCAAGATGATGATGATTTATTTGATGCATGGTTTGATGGTCTTAATAAAGCACAACATACAGTATTAAAAGTGTTTGAAGTTTATCGTGGTCAATTTGAACACCAAGAATAAATTTATAGGTTTAACTGGGGTTGAATAAAATCTAAAAAGGCAGTTATACGTGATGACACCGCACTGTTTTGTAATAAACAGCATTGATGTTTTCTCGCTGGGTTGTGGGGAACATTTATCAGAGCGTATCTAACTGACTTATGGTAATTTATTATTGACCATATATTTAATATAAGCGATTGATTTAATGTGTTAAACACAGCTGGCTTATTATTTTACCTCTGTGCTGTAATACTAAAGGGGAGTTCAGGCATCGTAGCTGACAGCCCTCAGTTAAATGCTTTATTATCAAGCTGATTAGCTTTTATTTAACTAGAAGGTTTACAGTCGCTGCTTAATGTCCCTAATGTCCTACAAGCGGTATTAGAGCTTCCAAAATTTACAAGCGCTTATCAATCTTCAGCTTCTGCTTTCATAACAGCAACTTTATCCTAGTATTGATTTTATGAGCGTAGCTTAAACATGTTTGCAATAGTTCACATCACTAAACTTATGGAGCAGGTGTGAATGCTTTAATTGCCACATGTTGGGCGGGGCATATAAATAAATCCAGAATCTCGACTTAAGTGCACATTCAGTGACTCTTTGTCATCATGACTTGAAAATAAAGTTTACGACCACAGTCACATAGTTAAATAAATGATATTTGTATTTAATGTTATAAGGAGATGTTATGACTCAGCACGTAATTGAAATGCCTGACTTAGGTGTAGGTACGTTTCGTCTAGAAGGTAAAACAGCATATAATTCAGTTAGTATGGCGCTTGAAGTTGGCTTTAGGCACATAGATACTGCGCAAATATATGGCAATGAATCTCAAGTCGGCCAAGCAATTAAGGACAGTAATGTACCGCGCAGTGAATTATTTATAACCACTAAAGTGTGGAATGATAAGTTAAGTAAAACGAGCTTCATTGACAGTGTTAAAGAAAGCCTAGCAAAGCTTCAAGTAGACCACGTTGATTTATTACTGATTCACTGGCCATCACCGTCAAATGGTGAATCAATGAGTGAATATTTAACTGAGCTTAAAAAAGCGAAAGATCTCGGTTTAACTAAGCATATAGGTGTTTCTAATTTTACTATCGCTAATTTAAAGGAGGCAATGCAAACTCTTGATAGCCGAGAAATATTCACAAATCAGATCGAAGTTCACCCGTATTTAACGAATACTAAGCTACGCGCTTTTTGTCAGCAACATGATATTCATGTGACAGCTTATATGCCGTTTGTAGTTGGTAAAGTACTTAAAGATGATACGGTACTCGATATTGCTAAAAAACATAAAGCATCAGCTGCGCAAGTTGTACTTGCCTGGATAAATGCAAACGGTATGACAACTATCCCGTCATCGACTAAGCGTGAAAACCTTGCCGATAACTTTGATGATTCAGTAAAATTGGATAGCGATGATATCGACCGCATTAATGCCCTCGATTGTGGCGACAGGCAAGCGACCCCCGATTTTTCACCTCAGTGGGATGAATAGTTTTTCAACGGATTAAATGATGACGATATAGCGCGGCTCAAGCCGCGCTTTTTATTACCTGCCTATATCTTTATTTACATTTTAAGCCCTAATGATTATTATGAAAACAATAGCAATTATCGTTTGTATTAACCTGGGTGTGTGAGTGTCAAAAATAAAAGTTTTATTAATCGAAGACGATAATACGTTAAATAATTATCTCAGAGATTTATTAGTTAAATCAGGTTATTGTGTCGAGCAGTGTTTTGATGGCATAACTGGATTAAATATTGCACAGCGTCAACAGCATCACCTTATTTTACTTGATAAAATGCTCCCCAAATTAGACGGTGTCTCGCTTTTAAAAACACTGCGAGAAACTAGCCAGCAGCCTGTTATTATGGTTTCAGCGAAAGGTGCTGAAGAAGAACGTATTTTAGGTTTAAGCCATGGTGCTGATGATTATGTTGCTAAACCATTTAATACCCAAGAGCTATTACTCAGAATTGAAAGCCTACTCAGGCGAAGCCAAGCAAACGTAAAACCGAGTAGCCATGTGGAAATAAATATTGATGGCTTAATGCTCAATGCTGCACAACAGGTTATTTATGTAAATGGTGAGGAGCTTGAGTTCACGCCTATTCAGTTTAAATTACTTTGGGAATTAGTATCACAGCAAAATCAAATTGTCAGCAAAGCCGATTTATATCAAGCTGTGCTTAATAAAAAGTTGGGGGCTTATGACCGTAGTATCGATATGCATCTTAGCCGAGTAAGAAGAAAGCTGACAGATGCTAATTGGTTAGGGGAACGCCTACAAACAGTGCATGGTAAAGGATATTGCTTTAAATGAAGCGAAAATTACTTTGGAAGTTATGCCTGATATTAGCAACTGGTTTAGTTTCATTTTTTTATTTATTACACTTATTTACGTTAAAAACAGAAGAGAGCATGAGCTTTATTGCTGAGCAAGACCGCAAGCAATTACAAGCATGGGGAGCACATGCAGAAAAGCTCTATACCACAGGACAAACAAATCAATTAAATGCTTGGTTGGCAGAGCTAAAAATACAAGAAAACACCTGGATATCCATAGCTGGCTTTAAGGTAAACCACATTGCAGGTGAACCCTTTGATAAAAATATTGTAGGTGGCTATCACTTTGGACGCAGTATTGAATGGAAAATTCATCTGTATTTTGAGCAAAATCCCATTATGGAAATCCCGTTCACTCACATTAATGGCAGCTTATTAATAAAGTTACCTGAGCGTATGCGCCCTGGTAATCACTGGACAACAACGAAGTTTATATTGCAAATAATAATGCCAATGCTTGTTTTAGTGGTGTTATCGATTATTTTATATCGTCATATTATTACGCCTTTACAGCAACTTGAAAAAGCGACTACAGAGTTTAGCCGTGGTAACTTTTCAGTTAGGGTGGCGAAATATCTAGGGGGGCGTAAAGATGAGCTTGCTCAACTTGCATTCACCTTTGATAAAATGGCCAGTCGCATTGGCGAGCTAATTAATAATCAAAGACAATTAATTTCAGATTTATCCCACGAATTAAGAACACCACTTACGCGCTTAGATATTGCCGTTGAAAACTTTGATGAGCACGAAAGTAAGCAACACCTTGAGCGAATCACTCGTGAATCGAAACATATTCGTAAACTCGTTGAAGATAGCTTAACCCTTGCATGGCTTGAAAATGAAAAACCGATAATTAAGCAGGAGCCTGTCGACCTTGTGGATTTACTCGATGTATTAATTGATGACGCCCGATATGAATTTCCTGATCGACAGCTGGTTGTTCATGCACCAACTAGCGCAATGATTGAAAATAGCTGTCACCGTGCCTTATGCCCAGCTATTGAAAACGTAATTAGAAATGCACTGCGTTATACACCGGCCAGTGAGCAAGTTACTATTTGTATGTCGTTAGAGGCAGGTTGTTACAAATTACAGATAAGCGATCAAGGTCCTGGCATTCCTGAGCAATTTTTAGAAAAAGTATTTGAGCCATTTTTTAGAGTCGATGATGCACGAATAAGTGAAGGGGATAGTTTTGGCTTAGGTCTAGCACTGGCTAAGCGCCACTTAGCCAGTGTCAGGGCAAAGATCCACGCAGAGAATGCGCCAAATGGCGGTTTGGTTGTGGTGATAATGATTCCTATTTCTTAAATGTAACAATTGTAAAAGTTGTATCATCAGTGAACTTAAATAGTAATAATTCTTAATTAAGTATTTAACACTTATTTGAGACCCAATTCATGCCATCTGTATTAATAAATAAAACGTTTGTAAAAACCAGTATTGCCAGCGCTGTGGTAGCGCTTTGCTTCAATGCCAATGCGGCTGATCAACAAGAGTCTAAAAAAGAAAATAAACTAGAAAAAATCACAGTTGTGGGTGCTACAACAAATTCAGAAATTACACCTCTTGAGCTTGAAAACTACCAAGCAAACGATTTAGAAGATATTTTCCGTCATACCCCATCAGTCACTGTTGGTGGCTCGTTAGGCATTGCACAAAAAATATTTGTACGTGGTATGGAAGACTCCATGGTCAATGTAACCGTTGATGGTGCACCGCAAACCAGTACATTGTTTCATCATATTGGTCGTGTTGCGATTGAACCTGAACTATTACAAAGTGTTGAAGTACAAGCCGGTGCCGGTGAAGCAACATCCGGTACAGGTGCTGTTGGCGGCGCTATTCGCTTTAAAACAAAAAGTGCTGATAACTTACTCAGTGATAATGAGCAATTTGGTGGTATTGCCAAGGCGAGCTATTTTAGCAATGACGGTCATAAAGAAAGCCTCTCTCTATATGGAAAACTCACAGATAAAGTGGGTGTTTTAGCATCCTATGTAAACGTTAACCGCGAGAATATGGATGACGGAGATGGTGAAGAAATACCTGGCACAGCAGCCGATCAAACCCTTGCATTTATAAAAGTAAACGCCGAGCTGACAGAAAACCAAAACCTTACCCTTAGTTACGAAAACCGTAAAGAAGAGGGGGAGTTTGGTAAACAAACCAACTGGGCACCACTTGAAAGTGATCCACTATTTATGTCGTGGGGAGAGCGCGAAACCCTTGTATTAAATCATGCGTGGTACTTAAATAGTTTAGTAAATCTTGAAACGACTATTTACCGTACAGAGTCTTCATTTAAACGTGAACTTTATACCTGGGATGCCGCAATCGAAACCACGGGTTTTGATATTCGTAATACTAGCGATTTAGGTAAGCATACTTTAACTTACGGTATAGAGCAGAAAGTCGATAAAGTGCACTCGCAATCGTATGAAGATTTTGGCGGCATTTTTGATGAAGAAGGCACTGTAACCGGTGTTTATGTTCAAGATCATTGGCAATTAACGGATGCTTTGTTACTTAGCTTTGGTGCGCGTTATGACGCTTATGAACTTGATCACAGAGGTGTTGAAGTAAGCTGGGTACAAGTTGATGGTGCGTGGCTTGTTGAAATGGATGCCAATGGTGCGCTTGTGACAACCTCAGATGAATTCTCGACTGAAAAACAAGATGGTATTAGTGGCAATCTTGGCTTTGAGTACAGTTTAACAGAATCATTAAAGCTATCTGCTGGTTATGCGCAAGCACTCAGAGGCCGACAAGTTGCGGATGCCTTTACTGTTGGCGAGCTTAAACCAAATCAAAACTTATCACCTGAAGAGGTAGATAATACAGAGCTTGGCTTAGTGTATAACGACGGCACATGGTTGTTTGAGGCATCAGTGTATTTAAGTGTTATTAACGACGTAGTGTTTGATAAGTTTAAAGGCAGTGAAGGTGTATTTTACGAAAACATAGGTGATTTAGAAACCAAAGGTATTGAGCTTGTGTCGGGTTATCAAGGTTATAACTTCGATGTTATCGTAAGTTATAGTCATAACGATGTTGAATTAAATAACGCCTCATTTGTGTGGCCGGATGCCAATGACGCTTCTACTTACAGCACTGTTAATTTCGACGGCATTCAAATGGCTGCTTACGAGTACGGGGGTTTAGGTAACGCAATTGGCGACTCTATTAATGTTAACTTTAACTACCATGTGAATGAGCAAATTAAGTTTGGTTTAAACTATAACCATGTTGCGAGCCTCAATGATATTGAAGTATTCCACCGTTCAATTGAGCTGGGGTGGATGAGCGAACTCGAAACAATTAATAAGCCAGGGTACGATTTATTTGATGTCTATGTAACCTACGAGCCGCTTACAAATTTAAGGTTTGACTTATCAGTACAAAACTTACTTGACGAGACTTACTTAAGCCACGGCAGCGTTGCTGACTATGGTCACATACCAGGCTATGAAAGTGTTGTAGGAATTAAAGAGCCTGGGCGTGATATCCGCCTGAGCGTGTCATATAAATTTTAACTCCTGAATGAGGTAGGTGCTTTAATAAAGCACCTACCGCTAATCAATGAATCTGACAAAAAAACACCTCACTGCAATCGATGTAACTATTCGTGTGCTTATAGCGTTAATCGGCGGGTATTTTGTAGCAATGCTTGGCGCAATATTGATTGGTAATCATCTATTGAACGATAAAACAAACAGTATTATCACAGGGTTACTGCTTAGCTTTATTTTTTACCTTATCACCGTGTTATTTGTATTTGCCACTAAAACAACAATACGCGCTTTTACCGTTGTAGGTGGTTTATGTATTTTACTTCACTTATTTAATTACTATTTGCAGGGGCCGCAGTAGTATGAAACCTCGATTTAGACAATCCATGAGCTGGCTACACACGTGGTCGGGCTTTGCATTTGCTTGGTTACTGTTTTTTATTTTTGTAACGGGCACTGTTGGCTATTTTGAAAATGAAATAGACCGCTGGATGAAACCAGAAATAGCCATTGTCAATGAGCCAATTGATGATTTAACGATACTCAATACTGCGCAGCAACAACTCACAGCCAAAGCAGATGATGCAACTCAGTGGTACATTAGTTACCCATCAGCACGTAATCCTTATATTGATATTTCATGGTTGCAGCCTGCAAATAAAGAGACTGGAACGCGACGGCAATGGTATGAAAAAAACCTTGCCCCTAATACTGGTGAGCTAATAACAACCAGGGAAACCAGTGGTGGCGAAACGTTATACCGATTGCACTATAACTTACATTATGTGCCGATTGTTGTTGGGTATTTGGTCACTAGTTTAGCAACGATGTTGATGCTTATAGGTTTAGTCACTGGGGTGATTATTCATAAAAAAATATTCATCGAATTTTTTACTTTTCGTGCCAACAAAGGCCTGCGAAGCTGGCTTGATATTCATAATATTTTTAGTGTGTTGCCATTGCCTTTTCATTTAATGATCACCTACAGCGGGCTTATTTTATTAATGGGTATTTCATTTGCGCCAGTGGTCGATGCAACCTATGGCGAAGGCCAAAAAATGCATCGCCAGTTATATGATGAAACACAAGCAGAAAACACAACAACGCAATTTATAGCGTTACCTGCTGAGAGTTTATCACTTGAAACCGCATTAATTGATAGCAAATCACGTTTTAAGGATCAGTCGGTTAGTTATTTAGGGGTGGTAGAGCGTAATGCTGAGCAACCAGGATTTGAAGTATGGCTTGATGCCGATCAGGGCATCGAGTTTGCGACGTTGATCACCTATCGAGTCGTTGAAAACAAAGTACAAATAGAGCAAGCCACAGGTAAAAAGTATAGTGCAGCAGAGGTATATGATGTGCTGGAGCATCTTCATGAAGGCGTGTTTGCTGACATTTACTTAAGATGGTTGTACTTTTTATCAGGCTTACTCGGGGCGGGTATGATTGCTAGTGGAATGATTATTTGGGTGCAAAAACGTAAAAAGCAGCAAACGAGGTTTATCAATGTTATAGACAAGCTCAACGCTTCTGTGGTTGTTGGCTTACCCATTGCCATAGCCGCTTACTTTTGGGCAAACCGTATATTACCTGTTGAAATGGTTAGTCGTGCCCAGTGGGAAATGCATAGTTTATTTATTGTATTTGCGCTGTGTTGTTGTTTTTGCCTGGTGCGAGCTCCAGAAAAAGCCTGGCAAAATATGCTGTGGCTAGCAGCTGCGGCCTATGCCTTGATACCACTGGTTAATATGCTTACAACTAAGCACAGTATGTTAGCAAGCTTACAAAATAACGATTGGTTAATGTTGGGATTTGATTTAAGTATGCTCGTTTTTGCAGGGGGGTTTGCTTTTGCGGCGGTTGTGCTGCAAAAGCGAAGTGTAATTACATCTTCAAACTCACATATAAAGCAAACAGTAAAAGGTATTTAAATATGTTGATATTACTGCAAATAATACTGCAATTACTGGGCTTTACACTGCTGAGTTTATCACTGCAACGTCATTACAATGATGTTATTGGTCAAGCCCGGCGCTTAAAAAAAAGCACCTATCTATTGTTTCGATGTCTAGGTATAGCATTGCTTATCGTTGCAACCGCTAATGCAATTTATACATGGGGCACAGCACTCGGCTTAGTGTATGTTTTTGCGACTGCAACACTAGTAGCAACTACATTAGCTATCTTATTAGCTTACATTACTAGATTAAAGGCAATGCTTGAGTAACTAATCGGTTACCCGCACGACAATAGTGTGACTGTCGTAAGACCTCCCGTTCATTCAAGACCTCGACCACAGCCTCGTCGTCGTTAATAATTATCTAAAAAGCCTCATGTGAGGCTTTTTTGTATTCTGGCTCTAAACTTTAAACTGTTGTTAAATTATTTACTGACTTACTCGCACCTATACTTCAATAAATCATCAATGGTATGCTACATTTTTTACTTTTGAGAATGATTATGGATGCTATTGAGCTTTTATTGACCCGACAATCCGACCCTCGTTTAACACAGCCCGCTCCTAATGATGAACAATTAGCCATTATTAAACAAGCTGCACTGCGTGTGCCTGATCATGGCTGTATCGCTCCGTGGCAATTCATCGTTGTACAAGGTGAAGGACGTGACCGCTTAGGTGAAATATATTATCAAAGCGCAGTGACAGAACAACAAGATGAGAAAGTGATTTCACGGGCAAGGGAGCTACCTCTGCGTGCACCGATGATCATTATTGCTATTGCCAAATACCAACAACACCCAAAAGTACCGCGAATAGAGCAAGTACAAAGTGCTGGATGTGCTGTTTTAGCAATGCAACAAGCCGCATTTGCACAAGGCTTAGGAGGCGTTTGGCGAACGGGTTATTTTGCTCAAAGTGAGCAAGTGAAAGCACAGTTAAGCTTAAATGAGTTAGATGAGATAGTGGGGTATTTATATTTAGGTACCCCTGAAGTTGATTGTAAAAAAGCAGCAAAACATAAACCAGAACACTTTTTCACAAATTTATAGTAGACAAAGGAACTTAATACTTTTTAATCAGTCATACTCTATTAAGCTAGCAGCTGATATGGTGATATTAGCTGCAGACTGTGAAGAGTGCTAGGAGGCAATTGTTTATATTCTTCTTCAGTTTGTTTTTTAATCTGTTATTTTTTGTTACTGTATGGAATGTCTTAACAATAACAATAAAGAAGACGAGAACAATGGGAAATTTATTTTTACGTGAAAAAGAAAAATGGTTAACCTGGTCATTATGGGGGTTAGTCGGTGCCGTGCTGACTCTTTATACCGCTTTTAGTACGCAAACTCCTCATTTAGTGGCTATTTCTTCAATTTCAATTTTAGTTGTACTAACTTGGTGGATGCAGCGTACACGCCGTTTTGATTTTGGCCGCGCATTTAAAGTGTGTTTTTATGTATTAATGTTGAGTATTTTGCCTGCATTTGTATTAGTGATCATGCCAAGTGATAATTTGAATAAATTTGACCTAATATTTCAATGTTTAAGTTTTGCCATTTTAAGTTTATTAGTATGTTTAGTTTGCTCGTGGATTGCTAAGCGTCCAAAGCAATATTACTAATTTGCTCTTTTTCATTAATAGGGCTTTACAATCAACTCCGTAACACCTATTATGCGCGCCGTACGGAGAGATGGCAGAGTGGTCGAATGCACCGGTCTTGAAAACCGGCATGGGTTTGTAGCCCATCTAGGGTTCAAATCCCTATCTCTCCACCATATTTAAAAAGCCGCCTTATGGGCGGCTTTTTGCTATCTGGAGTTTATATGTCTGAGCCTCGTCAATTAAATATATTACAACGTTTACTAAAACACAGTTTATTGTGGGTTGTATTTGCATATTGTTATCACAGTGCCATAAATTTACTCGTTAAAATGGCTATTGATGCGCAACCTGATGCTGTACTTGTTACTTCATTATTATACTGCTTAGGCTTTAATGTTTTAACTGCGCATTTAATAACCAAATACGATAAATATTGGCCGGTAATTGGGGCATGTGTGATTGGCGTAGTGGGGCTAATCTTAGTGCCAATTATATTTGTAGGAGCTCATGCATTACTCAGTCGGGAGTTGCTTGCAGGTATTTTAATCAGCTTACCGATATTTACCCTAATAATGGGTATAGTTAAGCAAAAACTCCATAAAAACTAAGCCCAAAAGGGCTTTTTTTTATGATAGCATAGGCGCGTCTTTTAACTGGTATCAGTGCAGGTTCGGCTGGTACAAACAAACGTGAAACACATTATGTCAGATAATTTTACTACAGATGCTGAAAAAGCAAGTTACGGTATTGGTTTACAAATGGGCGAGCAACTTAAAGCGAACCCTTTTGAAGGTCTAAACTTAAATTCAGTATTTGAAGGCATGAAAGATGCTTATGCCGGCGGTGAATTCCAAGTTGAAATTCCTGAAATCCAAGCTGCATTTGAAAAAATCAACACTGAGATTCAAGCTCGTCGCGAAGAAGAAGCTAAAGTACTTTCTGCTGAAGGTATCGCATTTTTAGAAGAAAATGCTAAGCGTCCTGAAATCACAGTAACTGAATCAGGTCTTCAATATGAAGTGCTTGCAACAGGTGAAGGCGAAAAGCCTACAGCTGAGTCTACAGTACGTGTTGATTACCACGGTACTCTTATCAACGGTACAGTGTTTGATAGCTCTTACGAACGTGGTCAGCCTGCTGAATTCCCAGTTGGTGGCGTTATCAAAGGTTGGACAGAAGCATTACAAATGATGCCTGTTGGTACTAAATGGCGTATCTATGTTCCTCATGAGCTTGCTTATGGCGAACGTGGTGCTGGTGCTGCAATCGCACCTTTCTCAACACTTGTATTTGATGTTGAGCTACACGCTATTCTTTAATAGTAGTCGCTGAGCTAACAAAGCTCGATGATATAAAAACCACGCTTATTTAAGCGTGGTTTTTTTATATTAAGTACTAGTAACTCAACTACAAAGTTATAGATGAGTTACTTATAATCAGAAATATCCGCGAACGCCAATTTTAAAGTTACGGCCAGGTAAAGGAGCCTTTTCTTTAATAAATGAGCTGTGCACAAAGCCAAGTTCATCAGTAATGTTGTCAACGTTAATATAAAACTCTGAATCAACAGGTCCTACACTTAATTGATAATTTGCTTGAGCATCAAATAAGGTATAGCTCTGTGTTGTTGTTTCATAATCAGTAATATCATTTTGCTCAAAATAATGAGTGCCTGTGAGTGTAAATTGCCAATCACTCAGCGTATATTGTAACTTTGAGCCTAATTTATTAGCCGGGATTCTTGGTAAGTTTTCATCATCTTTAAGTTTTGCTGTTGTTGAATCACCAAAAACTTTAACCATTGCATTTGCGTTCACCTGGTAGTGAGCATCAAATTCGATACCGTAAAGCTCAGCATCTTTACTTACAAATTGATATACCGCGATGCTTTCTTCGTGCTCTTCACTACTTTGTTCAAAACCATGCTCTTCATCATAAACGAGCCCTGTATTTTGTTGATAGTAAAAGTTTTCAATATCGTTGTAGAATAGATTGACAGTGTAACCAAAGTCACCGCTGAAGCGTCTAAAACTTAAATCGAGGTTGGTCGACGTTTCTTGTTTAATGTCTTGTGGCTCAAAATGCGCTTCACCATCTTCAATCACATAACCTAAGCCAAGTTCATACGTACCTGTTGCAATATGTAGTCCGTTTGACAATAGCTCTGCAGACAGTGGTGCACGTTCTGAATGTGATACACTTAGTGCGATACTTTGACCTGGTGTATATTGCCAAATAGCACCAGCAGATGCACTTAAGTTAGTAAAGCTTTTGCTGTAGGCGATTACTTCATCGTGTTCTTCTTCAGCTTCATCATGCTCTTCTTCATGGTCATGGTCATCGTGTGCTGCGATATTACTGTCAATGTTGTAATCTTCTAAACGGGCACCTAACTCAACCGTGATATCACCAAATTGTTGCTCTTCTAAAATAAAAACAGCATGGCTCGTTGTTTTACTCGCTGGCGTAAAGGCTTCTTCGCCATCGGCATCATAGTCTGAATCGCTAAAGTGATAGCCTGCCATACCATGCCAGTTACCAAATTTATGCTCGATGTTTAAACGTGCTTCGGTTGTTTGATTTTTAAAGGTTGTGCCAATTACGCCGTCTTCAATTTCACTATGTTTATAATCAGTGTAACCTAAGCGTAAGTTAATAGTTTCAATCCAATTATTGTGCAGTGCATAACTCATAAGACCTTGCCAACGATCTTGCTCTACACTGGCATAAACAGATTCATCTTCATCATGCTCTTCTACATGGTTTTCTTCGTCATGAACTTCTTCTTCCTCATGATCATGACCAATATGCTCATGCGCTGGGATACCATAATCTGTATCGATACGACCATAAGCAACACCTAGGGTGAAATGCTCACCTACATAACTAGTACCAAAATTTACTGTTTGGCTATCAATAAAAGTGTTTTCTACAGAGGTCGCTGTTTCGTGGGCTTCTTCTTCATGATCGTGGTCATCATGCTCTTCGTGTTCATCCTCTGGTAGCTCAAATTCTGGCGTTTGGTAATCATCACCAGTACGCTTTGTTCCATCGAAGTGAAAATTAAAGTTGTCATGACCTGTTTCAAATTTTGCGGCATAAGTATTGGCATTTGATACTGTGTCGTGGCTATATTCTGCAGCACCAGTAAATTGCTCAATATTGTCAGTAGGAATTCGGTTATCAACCACATTCACCACACCGCCGATTGCACCTGAACCGTAAAGTAAAGTGGCTGGGCCTCTAAGCACTTCAATTTGTTCTGCAGAGAGGGTGTCATTGGATGTTGCATGGTCTGGACCAATACGTGATGCATCACTACTATCCAAACCATTTTGAGTGATTTTGACTCGTGGACCGTCTAAGCCACGAATAATAGGGCTTGATGATACTGGACCAAAGTAGCTGGCATTAACACCAGGTAAGCCTTTTAAGGTTTCACCGAGCGTTGGCTTTGATTTGTTTTTTAGCTCATCACCAGACAGTACACTTACAGGTGAAATCATCTCTAAACTATTTTTGTGTAAAGCAGATGCATAAACAACCACTGTTTCAACAGATGTGGGCGTTAAAGTCACGTTCACAGTAGCGCTGGTTTCATTTACGTTAAGACGTGCATCAAGGTAGTTATTTTTACTGATATGCAATTGACTGTTGGCATCAATATCAATGCTAAAGTTACCTTTGTTATCTGTTTTGATAGATTGTGTTTTGCCATGTACATGAATAACGGCATTAGCTATTGGTTGATTATTAGGATCAACAACGTGCCCATTTACAGTTGCAGCATGTGCAGAATAGGAGCTAAGCGCTGTAATGATCGCACCAGAAAGAATTGAATATCGGTTCATAATTACTACATTATTTGATTTTGATGTTGTGATATAATGTAACATCACCATCTTAATTAATCAATAATGTTATACCATAACTTATAAGGTATAAGTGTTAGATTATGTAATCTAAACTATACTCAAAATACGCATACTTCTGGAGTCATCGTTATGACTGACAAAAGCCGTATATTCAAAGCGCGATTCACCATTGCTGATTTACGTCAGCAACGAAATCATCGCGAAGTTTTTACTACTTCATTGACTAAAAATGAAACACTTGAGCATTTTATATTAAAACTATTGGGTTACAGTTTTTTGTCATATGATAAATCAGCACAAATAAATAACCTGTCTGATAAATATAGGCCGGATGTGTCTGTAAGAGCGCTAGATGAACACTACACAAAATGGTTAAGTGTTGATAAGCCTGATTTACAGCGTATGCTCAAGGCTGCAAAAGTTGTGGATGAATTTATTATTTTAACAACGGCCCAAAGTGAGTGGTTAAATCAGGCGAAGCCCCAATTAACATTACTACCTAATAGCCATTTAGTAGAAATAGATAAGCAGTTTATAGATTAGCTCAAAGCACACTTAACAAGAAACCTTGATTGGGATATTACTATTGACCAACATAGTGTGAGTATTAGTGATGAGCATTATTTTTACCATACTAAATAGTTCGTATGGCATTAATTATTTAAGTTAATTATAAAAGATTACACTTTATTATTGCATGAAAGCCCAGAGTGCTTTAACTGATACATTTACCTTTTTTAGGCTGTAATGTAGAGTGTTTTGTTATAGGTAGATTTATAATTAGGCGAAAATTTGTTCGGTTACGCTGGGGGGCATAAACGTTCAAATTATGGGTAAACTCTATGTATTGTATAACTCTAGGGATAGTAAAGTAGCAAATGATAAATTATTCAGATCAAAGTGAAAGAAAGTTAATTATAAAATCTTTTGCTTTTACAGGCTCTATTGCAACCGCAGTAATGTCTTTTTTTGCAATTATTGATGCTAATTATCCATTGTTTGCAAGTTTAATTATTGCTTCGAGCTTATTTATCCTTCCATGGTTTATTAAAAGTAACGACTGGCTTTCGTCTTGTATTGTTTTATACACCTGTTTATATTGATGCTGTATTTGGTTTATACAGGGGGAAGCCATGGTACAGGCCCTATTTGGATTTTTATCGTTTCTCCTGTTACTTTCTTTATGCGAGGACTGCGTAAAGGAGTTATAGATATAACTATTTTCATTTTAGCTGTGATAGCTGCCTTTGTGATAGCTGATAACTTCAATGGTTATCAATATAACTCTCCAGAGTTACTTTCCCGGATAATATTATCTTTTATTGTGGTTGCCTTATTAAGTGGCTTTTATGAGTACTTCCGTGAAACTTATAGCCGAAAGTTGATACAACTAGCAAAAAGTAATGAAACACTCGCGACTACGGATCCTCTTACCTCATTGCCTAACCGCCGTTACACCATGGAGCGTTTGTATGATGAGAAGCTATTAAGTGATAAATCAAATACGTCGTTAACAATTATGATTGTTGATATAGATGACTTTAAAAAAGTTAATGACAAATATGGGCATCAAATCGGGGATTTAGCACTGACACATTTAGCGGATACTTTTCGTAAATTTTCTAGAGCAAAAGATATTTTCTGTCGCTGGGGTGGTGAAGAGTTTTTATGTGTACTACCACAAACGAATGTCGAGGGAGCGGTTGTAGTAGCAAAGCGAATTCAAAAAGATTTGCTTGCACAGCCAATTCAAGTCGAGCAAGAAAAGATAAATTTATTTGTAAGTGTAGGAGTAAGTGAAATTACTCGCACAGAGAGTATCGATCTGGCAATAAAAAAAGCAGATGAAAATTTGTATTTAGCTAAGAGTACCGGTAAAAATAAAGTGTATAGCGCATAACACGCCGTAGTATTGGCTAACTTTGACTCTTCTAATGTTACAGAACTACTGTAACCTTTGACAATTAAATCTGAATAATTCATTCATATTACTTTACTCAGGAGTAGGGCGAATAATATGTAAAGGGTAAATGAAACCTTCTTAGATATCACTATTACTTGATGTAAAAGAGACTCGTAGATGATACAAGTGCCTTTATTAGCTCTGTTTTAAGTCGCAATTTGGGCATCACATTGTTCTTAACAAAACAAAGGGGAGCATATGACTATACGTCATTTTTTGCTAATGAATATCAAGTTGCTTATTTCTCAAGATTTGGTCAAATTAACTATATTTTAGTGAGTAATCATACATTAAGCTATGCTTAATTCACTCAGGGCCCTATTTTTTAAAGAGGGGAGTATGTGGTTCGGTTTTTGCTTTAATGAAGTAAACCAAATTAAATCATCTAAAGGATAAATAATGAAAAAAACACTTACGGCTATACTTTTAATTGCTTTTTCTTTCTTGCTCTACACTCAATTTTCAGAATTAGCATACAAGTTTGGATTTGCAGAACTTAAATTGGTTGCAGTTCTAGAAAACTCCGACAAAATGAAAGTAAAATGTGATGCGTACTCACTCGGGTTTTTTGATGAAATAAAACTTCAAAATAAGTATCAAAAATGTATTAATGAGTATGAAGCCCAAGGTTATGAACTCATAAGTAGAAGTGATAGTTAACAGGTTTAAATATTTCGAGGGCTTTCAGTGAAATTGGTAGTGTTCAAAAATCTGTGTCATTTCAGTAAACTGATAAAAACAGGAATGACACATGACAAATCAATTCAACTTCGAAGATGCAGTTAAGGCACTTCAAGCAGGTAAAAAACTTAATGGTA
>NZ_JBMMUC010000015.1:0-158854 GCF_049257175.1 Pseudoalteromonas mucoides | reverse complement strand
ATTTAAGTTGGTAATGTGATGTAGTGTATTTTGAAACTGCTTGGAAGCCATGTTGCACCTGCCGTTATTAGGTTTCATTATATTGAATATAGTTCACCAACACTGAAATACAACATAGCCATAAATAAACAGTGTAGAGGCGTGTATGTTTGTTATCCCCATTTTTATTGAAGCTGGTATTACTGGCTTTGAATCTCCCGCTGCGGAATACACTGAGCTAGGTATTTCGTTGGATGAATTGATCATTAAACATCCGAATGCAACCTTTATTGGGTTAGCATCAGGTCAATCAATGCAAGATGTAGGGATATTTGACGGTGATTTATTAGTTGTTGATAGAGCTGAAAGTGTCAGTTCAGGTGATGTTATTGTAGCAAGCTATAACGGTACCTTTGTGTGTAAAATCATTGATAAGTACAACCGTTTACTTATCTCTGCATCCAAAAACTATTCGTCGGTTTATATTTCTCCTGAGGATGACTTCAAATTAGAAGGTGTGGTAACAACTAGCATTCGTCTTCATAAAAATAAAGTTGAGTTAAGCCGATGTATGCCTTAGTCGATGCAGTCGCTTTTTATGCCAGTGCAGAAAAGGTTTTTGACCCATCTATACGATTTAAGCCGGTTGTAGTTCTTACAAATAACGATGGTTGTATCTGTGCTGTATGCCCCATAGCACGAAAGCTGAACATACCAAAGTTTCAGCCATACTTTAAAATTAAGCACTTTTTAACACAGCATAATGTGGTTGTCAGATCATCTAATTATGAGCTTTACGCTGATTTAAGTGAGCGAATGATGACAGTGATAAATCGCTTCTGTGATAATCATTATGTGTATAGTATCGATGAGTCATTTTTACGATTCACAGGTTTTTCAAATATCATCGACGATTGGTCGGCTTATGGTAGTACTATTAGGCAGGCTGTATGGCGTGAAACTGGTTTACCTGTAGGGGTTGGTTTTGGGCCGACTCCAACGCTGGCAAAAGCTGCAAACCACGCAGCAAAAAAGCTATCCGGTTTCAATGGTATAGCCGTCATTTATGACGAAACATCCCGTCAAAATATTCTTGCGAGAATGGATGTCACTGATGTGTGGGGAATCGGCTCTCGACTTGGAAAGCAACTTAAGTTCATGGGCATAAAAAGCGCACTGGACTTAGCAAAGCAAAATCCTAAGAAGATGAGAAGGATGTTTAGCGTCGTTGTCGAGCGAACTGTGAGTGAACTTAACGGCATCTCATGTTTAAGTTGGGACGAAGTAAAACAAAATAAAAAAGAAGTCTTTTCAACCAGAAGCTTTGGTGAGCGCGTCAGTGACATAAATACATTAAAATCAGCGCTTGTTACGCATGCTGCAATCGTTGGACGTAAACTTAGAAAGCAGCACTCTTTAACTAAGCGCATTGTTATATTCGCGTCAAGCTCTCCACATGAAGGCTCGTATTATAAAAAATCTCTTCTGTACGACTTTCCTATCGCGACATCTGATACCAGTGTCCTTGCGAAAGCTGTGTCTGATGTTATTAATGAGATATTTAAAGTAAATACTCGATTTTATCGTTGTGGTATAGGCGCGATAGAGCTCGAAAGTGAACACTTTCAGCAATCAGATATGTTTTCTGTTAGTGCAGATAAACCTCAAGTGATGCAATGTATTGATACTATTAACAAGCGCTATGGTGTTGGTGCTCTCTCATTAGCGAGTGAAAAGTTAACTCAAACATGGAATATGAAACGAGCCTTTTTATCACCTCATTACACCACCCGTTGGTCAGATATACCTCTTATTAAATGTGATTAAGCCAAGTAGAATTAAATTAAATAACAAGCGCCAATTTATATGTAATTACATATAAATATTGCATTTTGATATATATTTACTAATCAAAAATTGTGCTTTATCTAAAGTTGTCGAGAAAACCCCGTGATCAGAGCGAAGTGATGTAGCGGGGTAGTTCAATAAGATTGACTATTTTTTAATTGGTATTTACTAGTTCAGCTATGCCAAGGTGCTATGTAGCTGTCGGAAGGCAATAATGTTTGAAACTTTTTTGCCTTCCCAGTCCGTTCCTTTCGTGTCAATAGAAGGTATGTACGACAATAAAGATCAAAACTTAGATTCAATCAACGTGCCTACCCAAAGAAAAGTTGTGACAACAAAGATTGAAACTCACTTTTGGACAAAAGTGAGTCAGTAATTTTGCTAAATTAGAAACCTATGGATTAGCTCAGGTACGGGAAATCTTGACAAGCAAAAAGCAAGACCCCTTTACTTTTTTAATGTTCGTATAAAAGCATGCATTTAATATATCATGAACAAACTGGCGTAATTTGAACATAAGTTTTAGTTTATTATGCGTAGGAAGATAGTTTTTTAGTATGCATAGGTTTGCTTTAGGGGAGAGTGCATTGTCTAGTATAAGTTATCCTTATTCGGTTTCTGTCGTTGATACCATCAAAAATAACTATGAGTCATTTAGATTCGAGACGCATGATCTTTCCCATAAGGGATTGTATACAGATGGCGAAAAAATTTATGCAGTTATTCAAGAAGTTCTCGGTGATGAAGAAAAGAGAACCGCATTAGAAAATCACTATGAAGAGTTTAGAACAATGGCGATTCCTCCCGTAGTCATTGTTGGTGAAAAGCTTCCTGGTTTTATTAATATTCCACTTAGAGACTCTTTCGAAAAGTCCCACTTGTTTGGTCAGCCGCTTGTTATGGGTGAGTTTATTAATCAGTTAAATATTCACATTCCTAAAAAGTATCAGCCATTTAATGCTGATATGAAGTGGGGTACGAATGAGTTTAAAATTATACTGAAGAATGAAGTGACTAATGATGATAAAGAAGAGATTCAGCTAATCTGTGAATCTTTAGGCTATCAGGGGTTTGTTTATGTTTTCGAGGTTAATCCTGATATTAATGATTATCCAGGAGTGGTCGATTTCAAGACTAACTCTATAGATAACCTCCAAATTATAGCAAGCGGTTTAATTCAGAAGCAGTTTCCTAGAAAAATTTTAGATAGGTATGAGGCTGATGAGGATTTTTGGGTTCAAAATAGAAAGATTGTTTTTTGCGGTGATGATTTAGAGCGTCAGGATATATTTTTGCCTAATGATTTTCTGGGGAAAAGTACTAAATGCTTCGTGGATGCCTCTGTATTTGAGCGCAGAAACTTGAGGGTGTATTTATCTCTGTATGAGAAAGTCGTTATAGCTTTGCCATTTAAGTCTGAAGAAAGAGATTTTTATGGAATGTTTGGTATAAATCCACTTGAGTTAAAGGAACTTATCATTAGAGGTCGGTTACTTTTCGTTGTTCCACAGAATTTAGCAAGATACTCGCAAAGCCTATTGCAGGAAATTATAGAGGTAAATCCGAATGCAATAATATTCTCTAGGCGATTGGCTGCAACAGCAATTCAGGGGATTCAAAAAAAGACTGGCATTGTTGGTGCGACATTTTCAAGTGATGAGCAATATGAATTTCTCTATTATTGTGCAAGGTCTAATAACGAAGGGCTCAAGTTTTTAGCAAAGTCGCTTTCTGACCAATGGCAGTTCTCAGAGTACATGATAGATAAAGAAGGAGCTGCTTCTGTTTTTAGGGCTGGATTTTCTAATTTGGCTACCAAGCTATTTAAAGCTAAAGGAAAGGACTTATCCATTGAACTTGCTACAGCCTGCTCTAGCTTTGAGTTTGCTCAAGGATTAAATGCACATCACTTTCCATTTGATTCCGAACAGTATTCAGAGGTTGCGGCTTGCGAAGCTGTTAGCAGTCTTTATAGTGGCGTGATTGACAACTCTCAGTTTATTAGAGAGTCTGAAATCAGCATCCTCTTGGAGAATGTTCTAGCAATTAATAATGACATGAATGTACTAGAGCTGGATGACGCTCTCACTAGCAATAGCCTTAGATCTATCCCTGGTATATTGAAAGGTTACTCCAATTTAAGTAATGATGAGCTTAGTTTAAAACTATATGAGCTTAGAAAAGAGCTCATGCAAATAGAAAAAAATAGAGGGAATTTGGCTGCTTTAGATTTCACTGGAGCTTTCGGACCATTAGTGGCCGGAGCAGTCATGGAATACAATGGTGTTCCGGGTGGGGCTTATGTATCTCTTGGTGGCTGGTTGTTAAAGGCATTGTGCCGCTATAGTGTTCAGTCAAGTCTAGCTGATAATCCAATATTTACACGGTTATCCAGCATGAATCACAGAGTGTCTCAAGACGCTGTTATCATTAAAAGGTGTCGAGACTCTATTGGTAAGTGCTAAAATTTTATTTTCCGGTCTACGGGGGAGGTTGGTTGGTGGAGACTAAAAAGCACGGTTCAGACACAGAGAATGAACTGCGTGGTATATAAATACCGTAACGGCAGATTCTGAAGATCCTGCACTGCGTCGACTTGCTCCCAGCGAGCTAGTCGAGCTGCGTCAGGTCATGGCAGAAGTCAGCCTAGACCAAAGTAACATTGGGATCAGGTCTTGTCTTCTGCCTGCATTAACTTAAGTATTCCAAAATCAGAACTCTACCAATAGGTCTTGTCTCAGTTACAACTCACTTTGGGGCAAAAGTTTGTTAGAACAAAAGGCAGACTGCGACAAATAGCATCGAAAAGTTTCAAACTTTATTGCCATGGTTTCGGTATTTATTGTCGAGTTTCATACTTTAATGTCCTCCGACAGTAGCTTACTAGATAAAATAGTTAAGTTTGATCAGTACATTCATTAACAACATACAGTCTTTTAATCAGATACTCCTGAAGCTGTTTCTTACTCTTCTTATCGATGTAACTTTTCAGCGGGGTTATTTTTATGGGGTCAGCGGTAAAGATAATAACTGGTAGGTGGCCATAGAACATAATAGTTTTTGTATCATCAGTAAATGAGATATTTAGCTTAGGCACTATGGGAAGTGGGCGTTTAACTTTAACAATGTCACTGGTTTTATTTTTAATTAAATCAATTTCTTTATCTACCCATGGAGTCCATTCAGCTTTAGTTTGACCGGCAGGAGGATTGTTTTTACTCCCTTGTAAGTAGTCTAGAAATTCATTTTTTTTGATTGTACGCATGCTAGTTTTATTACACCACGTAAATCCAACGCGTCGCACAGGTGAGGAGGTTGTTTTAATTAAGCGGTAAATTTGTAAAGTGATCGCATTTGGGCAAGCACTCTGAATTAATTCACGTTTTTTAATTTGATCTAGCTTACTTGAGTTAATTAAATCTTTAATTTTTAGTTTTAGATGGTTACATTGATTAACTATTTCCGAAATGTGCTCATTATGAACAGGGTTTAATTGAATAATACCTGGCAAACGAAATGGGTATTTAGGAGAGTGTTGGTAACTAGGTGTAAACCGAGAAAATGCACCTGTCGCCATGCTTAAAGCTGTAAAACCAGTATAAACATCCGGATTAATAAACTCCCACCCACTTGAATCTGACATATCACCTACTACAGCTGGTAATTTATAACACTGAGCATGCATTACCTCGGCCTCTAATAAAGACTCGTTAAGTAAATTTGTAGAGTTTACTAGTTGCTTATATGCAAATGTAATTTCAGTATTTAAAGACATTTAAACTATACCATCATACTAATAAAAGTAACTATCGCACACCCTGAACGACTTGTATATTTTAATTTTGAACAAGTTATCATCTAGTTGTTGAATTTAAAATGTTCAAAACAAATGGAGGAGTGTTTCATAGAATATTAACTTTTAGTATGATGGTATAGTTTATTGTGAAAGAAAAACATTACAATTTCCCTTTCGTGTATGAAAATTCTAGCAATATTTCATCTAAGTTATCTAAAGCAAACCCTCTGAAGGTAACTTCATAGTTTTTCTTATTTAAGCTCTGTAATAAACTTTTGGATTTCATTATTAGCTTGGCTTCGCTGTAACGTTTATAACGGCGCTTAACTTCAGCAATTAGTATTTTTTTATTAAAGTCATCTATTGCTACAATATCGATTTCATCTTCACCTTTGCTATCCCAGTAACTACCAATATTATTAAACTGCTTAGACTCTGCAAGAATTGCTTTAAATAGTTCTTCCAGTTGTGATCCTGAATAGGTGTCAAAGTCACGATCAATAATGCGTTTTATAAAATCGTAGTTTTCTATTTCTACTGCACTTCTATTACTGTAGATAAACCTAAACCAAAAACTTAAAAATTCATCAGCTATTTCATAGCGAATATCTCTAGAATTATCTTTTGCAGTAATAGGCCTAAGCTTATTAATAATATCAAAATCTTTTTCAAGCTTTTCAAGATTTACGCCAACACCTGTATTGAGGTAGCTTTCTATTCGAGGACGACTATTATATCCATTGGCTATAGCACCTAAAACATCAAAATAGGCTCTGTGCTCTGAGCCAAAGTCTTCTACAAGTCGGTGCATACCTTCTTTAATTAATGGAGAGCCATTAGAAATCAGCTTTTCTAAAGGGGAGGCCCCTGAGTTATTCAACCATTCTAAATATTTAGGGATGCCCCCTGATAAACACCACCAAACAAGGAGGTCATTAGAGTTATACTTACCATTATCTTGCATTATTTCTTTAATATAGCTTGGTGTTAGGGGGTTAATTTTGAAGAAGTGATCATCCCGGTTGAGCAATGGCTGTTTTTCATCTTTAAAAAGCTTAGTCATAAGGTTATATAAAGAGCCGCAGCAGACTAGGTGCATCATAGACTTATTTTTATAGTTATCCCATAAGTTTTGTAAGTCTGAAAAGAGGCTATTATTTACTCTTTCAATATCCTGAAATTCATCTATAACTAGAGTAATAGGCGTCTTTGTTGAATAGTCTAATAAAAATTCAAAAACATCTTTTAAAGATTCTGGCTGAAAAAACTTTGTATTTAGTGTGCTTTGAATAATTGAGCTAAACTCAGCCACTAACGCACTTTCTGATTTGCGACTGATAAATAAATAGATATGTTGATGAGTTGCTTCTTTAAATACTTCGTTGAGCAAACGAGTTTTACCTACACGACGACGACCAACGACAACACTTAATCGACCTTTCGTTTTCTCTGTATTATCAGAGATATTTCTCAGTTCCTTGAGCTGTAACTCGCGGTTATAAAACTTTTGCATTTCACTCACCTAACAATGATTACTGATTAATTACACTATACACTACTGTATTTTTTATTACAGTAATTATTGTTACAGTATATAAGTAAAATCTAGCTAATGATTAGGAGATGAGCACAAAACCCCTTGTATTAAGGTATAGTTTTAAACAACTTATCATCTACGGTGTCCATTACATCTTGGTGATCTACTTGAATATATCGCTCAGTCGTTTTGATACTTGAATGCCCCATGAGCTTTGCTATATGTTTTATATCAGCACCATTGCTATCTAATAAAGTCGCATACGAACGCCGTAAACTATGCGGTGCTATATTCTTGTCGATCAAACCATATTTTCTACACAACATATACATTGCTTCAGTAGACAAACCACTTATCCGGCTTTCGTTGCTTACTAACCAAGCTGGCAGAGAGCCTGATTTGTAAATTCGAACGAACAACGGACCTGGTGTAGCTCCCCGTACAGCGAGCCATTCTTGTAAAGCTGCGAAAGTAACATTATGTAATTTTACCTCACGCTGTTTACGTCCTTTACCATCAAAAATAATCGTGTGATATTGAAGATTGATATTTTCTAGCTTTAGGTTTACAAGTTCAAACCGCCTTAAGCCACAGCCAATAAATAAATGAAAAATAGCTTTATCACGCACGGCCATTAACGAGTTGCTACTTGTTATTTCAATAGTATGAAGCAACTCTTTGAATTCAAATTCATTTAACACATTGTGTTTTTTCTGCCTTCCAGCCTGCGGCTTTTGTACTGATTTAATGCGCTCCCAATGTTTAGTATCAATAAGGTCTAATAGGTATGCTTCAAAAAGCACACGCTTAATCACTGAAATATATAAACTAATTGTGTCGGGGGCTTTATCTTTATCAATTAATATCTTAATTAACTGATTTAATGTATTTCTATCAAAGTTTTGCCAAATAATGCTGTAATAACCAGGTTGACCTAGATGTTTCGCTATTGATTGTAATACTCGTATGACAGTCTGTTGTGAATTAGTTGATTTAAGTGACATTAAATAAGCATAAATAGGGCAGTTATCATCACGAACTACTGGCGCAGTTTTTTCCGCCCGTACGCTAAGAGCGAGGGCCTTGCTACCATTTGTAATGTGTTTCAGTCGTGCATTCATATTGCTATTCAACTAGATTTTATCACTCGGCTTAAGCAGAAATTATAGTTTAATTTAAAAAGCTAAATATTACTACCGTAAAGGTTTATTTATGGTATTAAATATTATGTTAAAAAGCCTTAAAATTTAATTTTAAGGACTCGTAGTAGGTTTAATGAAAGTTTTCTAAATGGGAATAAATAGAGATTCTGCTGTGAAACTCTAATAAAACTATGGAATGACATGTTCCTAATTTCATGCTTAGTGATGTGTGTGACGATAAGCGGAAGAAGCCCAACCCACCAAAGTCCGATACTAGATAGTATTGGACTTAATAACTTATTTTATAACTAATAAGTGTAAGTCGCATTATATAAAGAGCAGCTATAAAAACCCATTCTGTTTAACATAATCTAACTTATGGGCTTTAAAATTAAACTAGTCAATTTTAATTTAATCCAGATCAAATTTTTACTCACTCACATTGATTACTGAGTATGAAAAAGCAAAAAAGGCTACATTTAGTCCTCTTAGGCTTTGATATACAACATTTAATTTCACTTTAGTGTCCTAAATTAACAATAGTAAGTTAAATACTGATCCAGGATTTACTGCCGTCAAGTCTAAGGGAAGAGAATATTATAGCCGTCTTAATAGCAAATTCTGTTTTTACCGCATGATTTCGCACGATATAAATTATCATCCGCAGATTTTATAGCCAAATCCAAAGTATCTTTTGAATAAATGACTTCAACACCAGCACTGACCGTGAGCTTTATTGATTGATTGTTTATATTCATAGGTGTATTTAGAAGGTGCAAGCGAAGCTTTTCTGCTATTTCAATAGCTAAATTTTTATCAGTATCTTCTAAAACCAATAAAAATTCTTCACCTCCCCAGCGTGCAATAATATCATTACCACGACTGGTATGAGTGAAAACATTAGCAAAATGCACGAGTGCTTGATCACCAATACCATGCCCATATGAGTCATTAATTTTTTTAAAGTTATCTATATCAAATAAAACAATTGAGAGGGGAAGTTCCTTGGAGATATTCAACTCATTATTACTTAAATAGTCTACTATAAAACGACGATTGGGTAACCCAGTCAAAGGGTCTTGATTGGCAAGAAACTGATTTTCTTTCGCTAGAACAATGAGTTTTTGGCTGTATCTTTCCCTAGAGTACTCGTAAAAGCCACTCAACGATGCCACTATTAAAAAGCATGAAATGATTCTGACAATCATTTCTGGCGAGTGATATTCATACACTCCAAAATACTCTGTAGCAATGAAAGCTATAATCACTGATATTAGAAATAATAAACTATCAAATGCACCAAGTTTCAATCCACGGATGAAAAAAGTTACTGGAGATACGATAAGAATCCATATAGGTCCAGTCCCTTTTACCCCTCCACTGAAAACAAGGAACAACATTAAAATATAAAGTGTGTATGAAATTATTGAAGCTGCTACTTTTTCTTTTCTATATATAAACCAACAATATAAAAAAAGACAAGATGAAATAGTAAGGGATAAAAATAATATATATTTTTGATTTAGTATTGCTAAAGTTGCCATCAAAGAAGTCGCAGAGCACCCAATACATGCGAAATACTTAATTATAAACTTTCTTTCATCTTGATCTGAATAATTTAACAATGGACCTACCACATGCTATTCACAAATATAGGGGGCTCACATGTGCCTCAATATCTACAAATAAACTGGTCTGTAGATATTGAGGCACAAGTACAACCACCTTATTGACACCGTTTATATTTGTCCCTAGGGGATGCTGCTCTGAAACAGGTTAAATATTATTTAGTTTAGCCTCAGCATATGAACGCCATCTTTTTTGGTATTCCTTTAAACTGGTTAAATTTGTGTAAGTTGAAGGTTCGCATTCAATTTCACACTGAACATTACCCCAGTCAGATAAGTAACCTGCACCTTGAACAGTACCAGTAGAGTCCATTGATAATATTACATTGTTATTGTCTCTTAACTGATTAAGAACAGCGCATAGCAGTGGGTTTTTCAAAAACGCACCTTCAATGAAAATATCCCCTTTAGCATCAAGCATGTCCAATTGATAATCAATCATTAGAGCACAATAAATTGTTGCCAAAGCAATACCGCTCACTTTATCTGTATTAGAAATAAAGCCGGACTCGGCCCCACCAAACGGACCGCTTCCGTCACTAAAGTCTGGTATTGCGAAGACCTGTTCATCAATTACATTCTGAATATCATTAACATTAAATTGCTCACCAAGCCAAGAGCCGGCTTGCTCACAAATAGCTTCAAACTCTCTGCCTCCCATAAAGCGAGCACAAGCAATAGGCTGCTCCATGGCATCAATATTTGCTAGCATATCTTTTTTAGCATCTAGATTACTAAGTGATACCTGAGATGACATTAAAATAGTCCATGTACCTGTTGAAACCACAGTAAATGGAGTGTCTTTTTGAGTTAATTTATATCGCAAAAAACTCGCATTACTATCATGAATACCATTATAGAAGTGACATTCTGGATCAAGTCCTAGTTCAGTTATTAGTGAGGCTGTAACCTGCCCACAATCAAACCATGCAGGTTCAATTTTAGGGAGCAACTTTTCGCAATCTAGGTAATCAACTAAAGAAGAGTAACTATTGTTTTTGATTGACCATAAATCAGTATGGCAACCCAATGAAGTAATCTCATTCACTCTTTGTCCGGTGAAGCGCCAAACCCAATATTGTGGGTACATGAGTATATCTGTCACTTGTTTGAACTCATCACCAAATTTTGTTTTTAGCCAATATAACTGACGACCTAAATTTAGACCCGCAGGGAGTGATGGCGAAAAAGTATCATCGAAAGAAGGTCGAATACTCTCGTATTCAGGACTCTGTTCATAAACGCCAGTATATTCATAATCTAAAATCGGTAAAACAAGGCCATCTGCACTGATAGAATTACGGTCAATGAGTGCAGCTGTTGCACCATGTGTTGTAATATTTATGGCATTAATACGATATGTTGGTGTTATCTCTTTAATTCCGGCAATAAGCCAATCCCATATTTCTTTCGTATTAATACTAGGAAAAACACCTTCGTTAACTACTGTATTTTTCATTTGCTTGGAAAATAAAGAGTTAAATTTACTGTCTAACACATGCAATTTTACATGAGTTTTCCCTATATCAATTACCAAGGAATGTGCGATTGTTTGAGTTGTCATTTTTGTTACTTATTATTCAGATAATTAAGACTAAAACTTACAAAAAATTATACTTCTATCCTCGTGCTATCACGATATATAACTGTAACTTAGGTAAGCTGCGATAATTTATATTAATGTACACCGAACAGTGATGATTGTAAATGATTTATATAGAGCGAATATGATTGATTGTATAGGTTTAATGTGTATCGTTTTAAGTTAAAACTTTCATAAAATAAGCCTCAGGTAAAACTATTACGCCTAGCAAACAAATATAACACCATGTTTTACAAATGAATTTCTTGAAATCTATTTTTTCCATTTTAGGTCAGATAATGATAAACTTTTAGTAAGATACTGTTATTGAATTAGTATGTAACCCTTAGGGGTGAATAAAATGGATAGTTATAAATGTTAGAAAAACATAGACAGCAGCTAATTAAAGAAATTGTAGATCAAAACAACTTTGCGAGTGTTAAAGTTTTAACAGATAAATTAAATTCCTCTGAGGCAACCATCCGCCGAGACTTAACTAAAATGGCGCAACGTGGAGAAATTTTAAAAATCAGAGGGGGCGCAGAATCAAACTCTAATAAGAGAAAAAACATTCAAAGTTCCGCATTTGAAGTAGATAAAACTAAACGTACTGATACCAAAAGGCTAATCGCTAAAAGAGCGGTAGAGCTATGCTCAGAAAATGATTCAATCATCATTAACGGGGGCAGTTCCACATACATGATGGGTGAGTTTCTACAAGACAAAAACTTAAATATACTGACTAATTCATTTGTTTTAGCAAACCACCTTTCAGAGAATAGTGAAAATTTAATTTCACTTCCAGGTGGTGAGATATATAGAGAACAAGGTATTATTTTAAGTTCTTATGAAAAAGATAACACTGAACATTATCGTAGTTCTATGATGTTTATGGGTACTCCAGGAATAGGTAAGTTTGGGGTAATGGAGTCAGACCCCCTATTAATCTTGTCTGAGCAAAAACTTAAAAAGCAAACAGATAAGCTGATTGTACTAGCAGACAGCACTAAATTAGGTAAACGTAGTAACTTTGTATTTTGCTCTTTAGAAGAAGTTGATATTTTAATTACGGATTCAAAAGCCGATTCAGATTTGATTGAATACTTTAAAGAACAAGGTATCGAAGTCATCGTTGTCGAATCTCTTGATGATTAATCTAAATACAAATATCTAAGTTTAACTATCCATTTTAGTTCACATCTTAGACCCTAGTTTTTCAATGGCCTAAGATGTGATTTTACTTATAAATTATAAATTATAAACTACCCTGCAACAACGCTTTCCTCTGTTCACAAAATCTAGTCTGAAATCGTAGAAAAACTTACCACTCTTATTTTTAACTTGCCGAAAGATTAACGAAATTCTCTTAAACAATTCCACAATGTGGAACCAGAAATAACCAGGTTGTTACGTTGCTTTCTTAAGCTTGTTTTCAATTTATTATTTACATTAATACGAATATGCAGCATTATATGTATAATTCTTAAAAAGCTGCATAAAGCAAGGTAAAGTGATGGATGATAGGATTTTAAAAATTGCAACGAGAGCCAAGCTAACTTTAGAAACGCTTTCAGAAAAAATTACCAGCTCAAAGATTGAATTTGATGCTGAGAATTATGAACAAACCTTTTCAAAATCCGCAGTGGCAAGCCTACCTGACCTTGCTAAAGCAAAAGTAGATAAAGCTGTAGCAGAGATGGAGTTAAAGGGCTATCAATTTCAAAAGAAACAAGCTGGCCTCAATAATGTTTATAGTATGGGCCATAAAGATGTAACTGCAATTTATGAACACCGAGCTGTTCCTAAATATCGAGATCAGTTTAAAGAAGCACATACAGTTTTTTTGACTAACTTAAAGGGCGGAGTCGCTAAAACTGTAAGCTCTGTTACCCTCGCACATGGCTTAAGATGTACACCAGCACTAATAAAGCATGACTTAAGAATACTTGTCTTAGATTTAGATCCTCAAGCAAGCGCGACAATGTTTATGAAGCATGATTTATCTATCGGGATCGTAGATGAAACTGTTGCTCAGGCAATGTTGCAAAATGTTAGCCGGGAAGAATTACTTAATGATTTTATTAAGCCATCTAGTGTTGCTGGTGTTGATATAATCCCTGCATCAATTGAGGATGCATTTATAGCTTCACAGTTTGAACAGCTTGCCAATGAGCATTTACCTAATCAAAATATATACGATGTATTAAAAAATAATGTGATTGATAAATTAAAGCATGATTACGACTTTATCTTTATCGATAGTGGCCCTCACCTTGATGCATTTTTGCTTAACTCTTTCGTTGCAGCAGACACATTTTTGATCCCAGTGCCTCCCGCACAAGTTGATTTTCACTCAACTCTTAAGTTTATGCAGCGCTTACCAGAACTATTCGACATGGCAGAAAGTGCAGGCAGTGAAATTAAACTTAATTCCGTTTTTGGCTATATGGCAAAAATAGCAAGGAAGTCAGACCATGCTGATGCACAAAGTTTATTAAGAGAAGTTTGCGGCGCTGATATGTTAGATACTTCACTCCCATTATCAACGGCATTTGAACGATGTGGTGAAAGCTTCGGGACCGTATTTTCAACTAACCCTAAGTTTTACCCTGGTGATAGAGATGCACTAAAAAAAGCACGAATTAAAGCTGAAGAGTTCACTCGTTCAGTATTCGACACAATTACATTTAATAGAAAGAATGAAGGTTAATTCGCTATGAGTAATAAAAAAAGAGCAGTGATCGGGCGAAAAATATCTAACACAAATTTAGATACCCTTATCACAAAAGATAATAGCGATTGCTTAATTGATAGCTCCCCCATTGATGGCCGTGATATCAAATGGGAAAAGGTTACGATCAAAAGCCAAGATGTATTTAATAAATGCGTAAAATCTATATATAACAAGCGTTCATTTGATGATTTGTCATTAGCGTCAGTTTTAGATATTTACCACTCAATTAGATCTTCTAAGGGAAATACTGAGCCAGTAAGAGCTGAGCTAGTAGGTGGTAAATACGAAATCCTGGGAGGTTTAAGACGCGCTTATACTGTCTCACTTCTTCCAAATACAAAGCTAAGCCTTATTGTTGCAAAAGATTTAACAGAAAAAGAACGAGCGCATTTTGCTCGTGTAATGGATGAATACGCTGAGCCTAGCTTTATGGATAAAGCTAAATCTATCCAAGCATTAAAAACAAAACTTGATAGAAACAACGAAAAAGAAATCTCTGGTTTAGAACTAAGTGATCTCTTAGGCATGAAAAAGAGCAATGTTTATTATGCGTTAAGCTATGCAAACTTACCAAAAGAGCTAATTAACTTATTTCCAGCTTTGAAGTACATCGCTACACCATTATTACGCGAATTGGTTAAGCATAACAAAGATGGTTACCTAGAAACGATTGCTGAACAGTTCCGTCCTATCGAACCAGTTACACTAACCGGAACTGAAACAGCTGAAGAAATAAGCCTTCTTGAAGAAGAATTAGAAAAATCATCAAAAAACCTTCAGAAAGAGTTACTTGCAAAAATCCGAGCGGACAAAGCAACAGCTCCTATTAGCTATGAAGGAAAACTAAAAGAATATGCTAAACAAGACCTTGCAGGGATCAAAGTGAAGCCCACTAAATCTGGTTTAAGTATCACCATTAATGAGTCAAAGATTGACCCTAAAATACTAGATAAATTTATTACAATATTAAATGGTAATGAACAATGACATGGTGATTTAAATAGCTTTTAACTAAACTGTCAGACTTGATTATCAAAACTAAATCAAATCTGACAGTAGACCCATGGAAACTCTAGCCTTATTTTTAGGCTAAGCTCACTTCATTTTCATAAATACTTAAAAGCTGATCGACTATTTTTAATTTATTAATAAGAGAGTGATGCCGCTCTTCTAAAAGATCATAAGCTGGCTTCATTAACTCTTTTAGATTGTGACTACCTCCACATAATTTAGAATGAACTCTCATAGCTGAGCTGGATTCTGATATTTCAAAAGCGTTATTATCTCGCAGGGCTTCGAGTTCTTTAATCAATAAAAGTTTATAGTGATTAGCTACCTGCGAATTATCAATATACAACTGAATTTCATCTGTTTTTTTATAAATTTTAGTCTGTTCATTCTCAAATGTGGACTCAAGCAAATCAACATCAACTAACTTTTCAAGATACTCTGATACTCTCTTTTGTATGTCTGTGAGTTCGCAGTGCTCCATTTTAGTTAGACAGCATAAAGCAATACTTACCTCCCTCACTGTAAAACTATCGATGTATTCCATCGAAATGACAGTATCGATTAATAATTCTATTTCTAATTTCACACCAATCTCACATATGTATTATATTGCATTTTTAATGCACTATAATACATATGGCACTTGCATTCAATATGGGATCATAACGTTTTATGATCCGGATACTATGAATGCAGTCAGTTATAAAACTCATTGGTAAAAATATAAAAATAGCACGTGTCACTAAAGGTTGGAGCCAAGCTGAATTAGCCCATCATTTACATGTAGAGCAGAGCTATATTAGTAGAATTGAATCTGGATCTATAGCAATGTCATGCGAAAGAATATATGAAATAATGTTCTTACTAGGCTGTGATACAGACGATATATTTCCTTCAGCTGACAATGTCAAAATAAACATAAAATCATCTACCAGTAAGTAAAATATTTATTGGTACTAATTTAGACAATATCTGACAATTCACTTGAGAAATTAGAAAAGGATCAGAATGAATAGTTTATTATAATAATGAACTCTTTAAGGAAAAGTTTGGATTAAGAAAAATCTAGCTCAAAATTACCAGCAGATTACTTAATGGCTTTAGTGCTAGAGGAGCCGTTTCTAAGATTAGGTACTCGCTTATTAGCAAGGTGATCTTAAAGCTCAGCGAGCATGGTCAGGAACCATCTTTACCATTAACCTTTTTATCTGATTGAAATGCTTTAACTGCTTCTTCGAAGTTGAATTGATTTGTCATGTGTGTCATTCCTGTTTTATCGGTTTACTGAAATGACACAGATTTTTGAACACTACACAGATACCAGCCACTATTTAATATTAGGGTTTATTGTCGGTTCATAGTGTGTACATTCTTCAACACTACGCTTTTGACTATGATCCATTAAACAAGAAAACTTCCAATGCTCTTCGTCTGTGCTGATTTTATAATTACTGTATTTACCGTGTTTACATTCTAGACACACTTTCCCGCACTCTTGTTTCGCTAGCGTTGAAGATACAGGCTTTTTTTGTTTCTCGCTTATACTGATTGCTAAGTTGTTCAAAGACTCGTAAAGTGCTTTGAACTCTTGTTCGTAGTCGTCTTGAAGTCGCTCGAGCGATAGCATTAATTGTTGCTCTAATTTCGTCATTTTTTTCTAACTCCTGCATTAGTTTTAATTTAATATTTGCTCTATGTTTATCACGCTTAGAATCGATTGAAATACCATCCCAGCCAAGAAAAAAGCTGTTAAGCTCATTATTAACAATACTATTTTTAGTTTTTTGTATTGCATCAAATGATGATGATTTAAATCTCGCATAGCGCAACTCGTTTCTTTTTCGCTTCTTTTTACTTCCACGTAAATAAACTTGTTCAGCTTGTTGAACTCTTTCCTTATTGCTAGCTGAGTACGCTTTACTTGCAGCTTCGATCTTTTCTCGAAGTCCTCTGACATTTTTAAAATCTCGCTCATACAAAGCTCCTTTTAACTTTATATTTTTTCCACCTTGTGGGTTTTTAATTGATATTGATACTTCAGTTTCATTGGTTATCTCAAAACCAGTTTCACTTAGTGCCTGAATAACATCCTGACGATTTTCTATTAAACCGCTAATAGCCATAGCTATTAGACCATCAGTAATATTTTCTAAAACTTTAATTTTTTCTCTTGGTAAATCCCTTGGAAGCATCACAGCTCTTTTTCTGTGTGGCTCGTTAGGATCAGAAAAACCATATGTATTGTTCTCGAGCGTCTGAAGAGCGTTCAACATCTTCCATTCGCCTCTATGGTAATATGGCTGATAGTGCTTACCTGATCGTAACTCAACATTAGGTATCAAAAAATTAAGCTCTAACCTATCTTTATCTTGATGCTGAATCCAAGTTATATCGTATTGATCTCTATCCAAACCAGCAAAAATAGTAAGTTCAAACTGATCCATTAATTTTTCTTTCTTGTAACTTGATATATCTTTTTCTGAAAAGGAAAGGCATCCACTTGTATAATTCCTTGTGAAATTTAGCCCGTTTATATTTTCGACCGTTAACTCTAAATCCCCCTTTATAACTTGAGCATTTTCTCTATTTCTATCTTTACCCATCAAATAGTCAGCAGGCCCATGACCGCTTCCTTTGCCCCGGTTAAAAAAAATAATTATCATTATTTAGCGCTCCAACTCACCCGTATTCTCTTTAAATTTTCATCAATAGATGAAAGAATGCATATAATTTTAATAGAGTCACAGGCTTTCAGTTTAGAGCTATTAACTTTACGAGCTACTTGGTTAACGTTGTTTCCGATACCAGATATCAATCTGTGCAAAGCAGGATCGACAGTCGGATAAACATTTTTAGATGGTATATCTAAATTTAAAGAAACTGTTCTCATATAATCAGCCAGCATCGAAAAACCTGCATTATCTTTAAGCTTATTTAACGCTAAAAACTCACTATCATTTACTCTAATTTTTATAGATTTAGTCCGTTTTTTATCACTCATTATTTCACCTCATTTAGATTATTCAGACCCTAGAAACACAAAGAATTTATAAGTTACAGCAAGAAGTCCATTAACTAACTTAATCTAACTAATGTAATCAGAGACCCCGATGCGCATACTCGCTAAATTTGAATTGAGATTAAGATCGAACCGAAAGTTACACAAATAGAAGATAAGAGAAATGTGATAAACATCTCATTAATAATAAAGAAGAGTTGTAGGTGGTTATTAAAAACCTGACCTTATATAAAAAAGACACCTCATTCAGATAGAGGTGCCTTTAGGCTGATTAAACTTTATTTCTATAAAGTTTAATCAGCAAATTGGCGCACAAGGCTATTTAGCGTTTCTTTTGCATCACCAAATATCATCCGGCAATTTGGCTTAAAGAATAATGGGTTATCAACACCCGCAAAACCCGTCGCCATGCCACGCTTAAGTACAAACACATTCTTCGCTAAGTCGGCATTAATAACCGGCATACCATAAATTGGGCTCCCCACCATTTCCCTTGCCGCTGGATTCACCACGTCATTTGCACCAATCACTATCGCCACATCAAACCCTTCTATCCGTGGGTTGATTTCATCCATTTCAAATAATTGTTCGTATGACACATCCGCCTCTGCAAGCAGTACATTCATGTGGCCCGGCATACGCCCTGCCACAGGGTGGATCGCATACGCCACTTCAGCACCATTGGTTTCCAATAACGCTTGCAGCTCTTTCATCGTATGTTGAGCTTGCGCAACGGCCATACCGTAACCCGGGATTACCAATACCGATTGCGCCGCTTCTAACACATAAAAGGCATCATCTGGACTCAGTGGCTTTATCTCACCCTCTATTTTCATTTCACTCGTGTGCACTTTTTGAAAGCCTGACGTCAGTACATTTACTAAGGAGCGGTTCATCGCTTTACACATGATGTTCGTTAAAATGATCCCGCTGGCTCCCACTAACGCACCGGCCACTATCAATAGGTTGTTCTCTAACGCAAAGCCTGCTGCACACGCTGCTAACCCTGAGTAGCTATTTAATAATGAAATTACCACCGGCATATCTGCACCACCTATCGGCAGTACTAACATCACCCCCATTAATAGCGCCAAACCAATAGCCACATAGTGCCAAGTCGTTATCGCAGGCTCTGTCACCAATAAATAACCCGATGCCGCTATCGCTAGAATAAGCACTACATTCGCAATCGCTTGTCCTTTAAAGACAATCGGGCGGCCCACTATCCGTTCACTTAACTTTGCCCACGCAACCACACTGCCCGAGAACGTGACGGCACCGATAAGCAGCGCTAAAAAGCTCACAATCAGAACAAATACACTCGCTGATGCATCATTCACAATGGCCGCATATGCCACCGCTAAACTCGCTAAACCACCCACACCATTAAACAATGAGACAAGCTCTGGCATTGACGTCATTTCAACTTTCTTCGCCGCAAACACCCCCACCGCAGAGCCAAGTACTATCGCGCCTAAAATAAACTCAAACGAAATAATTTGCTTATCTAACAACGTAACCACTACCGCAATTAACATCGCAAGCCCTGATAGCAGGTTACCTTTTCGTGCAGTAGAAGGGTGGCTTAATAGCTTTAAACCAAAAATAAACAGTAAGGCACACAGCACATAGACTGCATTGATAAGTACTAAATAATCCATCATCTCTCTCCTAGCGCTTTTTAAACATCGCAAGCATGCGGTCAGTCACTAGGTAACCCCCCACTACATTCACTGTTGCCAACATCACGGCCGCAGCACCCAACCATGTCGCTAGTTCATCTGACTCACCACCGGCTAAACTCAATGCCCCAATCACGGTAATACCCGATATCGCATTCGCACCTGACATGAGCGGCGTATGTAACGTCGCTGGCACCTTACGAATAAGCTCAAACCCTACAAATATCGCGAGCATTAATATGAATAAAAGATAAATATCGGTCATGATGCCTGCTCCACTGGTTGTTCCTGTTGTTGCGCTCGTAGTTCACTGATTGTTTGATTTGTTATATCGCCTTGATGCGTAATCACCGCACTCTTTTGAATGTCATCCTCAAGGTCAATCGCAAACTGCTTACTGCCTTTTTGCCAAAACTCACTCACGAGATTAAATAGGTTATTGGCGTACATTTGTGAGGCATTAAGAGCCACTTCATTTGACCAGTTACCTGACCCAATGACTGTGACTCCATCAATCACAGTAGACTCACCCGCCACTGAGCCTGCAACATTACCACCACTCTGTGCAGCCATGTCCACAATCACTGACCCCGCTTTCATCAACTTAATAGTCTCGTGATTGATAAGCACAGGCGGTTTACGACCAAACAGTTGTGCTGTCGTGATAACAATGTCTGATTGTGCAATACACTGCGCTTGCGCCGCCTGCTGTTTTGCCATTTGCTCTGGAGTAAGTGCTTGTGCATACCCTTGTGCTGTTTGCCCTGTATCCCCTAAATCAATGTCTAGGAATTTGGCGCCTAACGAGCGCACTTGCTCTGCGACCACCGCTCGTGTATCAAATGCCGTCACTGCCGCACCTAAACGCTTTGCAGTCGCAATCGCTTGTAGCCCAGCAACACCCGCACCAATAACAAACACTTTAGCGGGCTTAATTGTTCCCGCAGCCGTCATCATCATAGGTAAAATACTTGGCAACGCTGCGACTGCTTTTGTCACCATTACATACCCTGCCAAGCTAGCTTGCGAGCTCAGTGCATCCATTTTTTGGCAACGTGTGCTCCGCGGGATCATCTCGACGCTAAAGCTGGTGACTAAGTTGAGACAAAGTGAATCCACATAATCATGACTGTTAAACGGGTCTAAAAAGCTGATAACCGTTTTACCTTTCGCATGAGGTATATCCTCCACTGGCAATTTATCAACCGATAAAATTACGTCTGCTTGCGCTAAAATCTCTGCGCGGTTTTTAAGCACTGTAGCGCCTGCATTAACGTACTCTTCATCTGTGATGAAAATACCGTCACCAAGCCCTGATTCAATAATGACTTCAGCCCCTAACAATACATACGCTTTGACATTCGCAGGCAATAGCCCACACCGCCGCTCTCGGCTAGCAGCCTCTTTTAAACACACTATTTTGGCCATAAATTTTCCTCATTCCTAAATTTAAGGTGCAACAATTCCTCCAACACATCGTGTCGGATAGAAGTTTAATACCCACTCTGTGGGCAACGTAGGGTGACCTCAAACAGGCAAGGCTAGATGATGACTTGCTTAAACTGTTTAAGGATATAACGTACTGGCGAACGCCAGTACGTGGTTGGCGAACGCTTAGTTAAGATGCATCATCGAACTAACGTAGTGCACTCACCTCAATGTGGTCCATATCATCGAACTCTTGGTTTTCACCACCCATCGCCCAAATGAACGTATAGTTAGATGTGCCCACACCGCTGTGTATTGACCAGCTCGGTGACGCTATCGCCACTTCACTTTCAATCGGTAATGTACGCACTTCCGTTGGCTCACCCATTAAATGAAATACTTTTTCATCTTTCGGTAAGTCGAAGTACATATACACTTCGGTACGTCTAAAGTGGGTGTGTGGTGGCTTCGTGTTCCACACACTGCCTTTTTTAAGCTCTGTAATACCCATCACTAATTGACAGCTATCCACAATACCTGGGCGAATCGATTGGAAAATCGTACGCTCATTTGATGTCTCTTGTGATCCAAGCTCAATGAACTTCGCTTCACTTTTTGGTACGTGCACAGTCTTTGTTACACGGTGTGCTGGGTACGATGCCAAATAAAATTTCGCTGGGTTCGCTGCATCCTTTGATGAAAACACCACCTCTTGGCTTTCTTTCGCAATATACAAGCTGTCGCGATTATTCATTGGGTATTCAGTACCATCAACGGTGATAAGCCCTTCACCACCAATATTTATCACACCCGCTTCACGGCGTTGACAAAAATAATCCGCTGCTAACTCTTTATGGGTTGGCAAGACGATTGGTTCACCCGCGGGTGTAATGCCGCCAATCACAGCACGGTCAACGTCGGTATACGTTAAATTAATTTTACCGGCTTCGAATAATGGTGCGGTTACAAAGGCATCACGTAGTTCATCATTACGCATTGTCTTGTAGCTTCTAATATCCGCTGAGAACATAAAGTCCATAATTGCCCCTTTGTATAATTGGTTTATACATTTAAAAATTTGAAATAATAATGGCTTAGCGAGCCATCCATCCGCCATCAACTAACATGACATGGCCATTTACATAATTTGCTGCATTACTTGATAAAAAGACTGTCGCACCGGCTAGATCTTCAGGTTTACCCCAAACGCCACTTGGAATACGAGCCGTGATACTTTCATGACGCTCTTTATCTTGACGTAGGTTGTAAGTGTTATCCGTTTCGAAGTAACCTGGTGCGATTGCATTTACCTGAATATTGCTCGATGCCCATTCATTTGCTAATGCTTTTGTTAACTGCGCTACACCACCTTTACTAGCAGCATAGGCTGGTACTGTAATACCACCTGAAAAGCTCAGTAGTGAAGCAATATTGATGATTTTACCTGAGCCTTGTTTAAGCATGTGTTTACCCGCTTCACGGCAAAATTTAAACACGCCATTTAGGTTTGTATTGATAACTTCGTTCCAGTCATCATCTGAAAACTCATGCGCTGGTGAGCGCTTAATTGTACCGGCATTATTGACTAAAATATCTATCTGCCCGAACTCACTGATAGTATCTGCAACTGCTTGTTTGATTTGGTCGCCATCGCCTTGATCGCAACCAAGCGCCAAACATGTCACACCTTTTTCTTTCAATAAAGAGATAGTGCTTTCAACATTCTCAACCTTTGAGCCAACGGCTACAACTGTTGCGCCAGCTTCACCCAGTGCTATTGCCATCGCTTGACCTAAACCACGGCTAGCGCCGGTTACAACTGCAACTTTATTCTCTAAACCAAACTGTTGCTGTAAATATGTGTTCATTACTAAATTCCTATTTAACGGTTTAAATTAAAGACCTTCTTAGATTAAACCTAAAAGTTGAGGTAAAAATTCACTAATCGAAGGGAAGATTGTGACTAAAATAAGTGCAACTACCATTGCCACGTATAATGGCAATATAGGTTTAACTATTTGACTAATTGACACCTTACCAATGCTACAGCCAACAAATAGCACGCTACCTACCGGCGGTGTACACAGCCCGATTGATAAATTTAAGATCATCATGATGCCGAAGTGTAATGGTGATATACCCAAACTTTCTGCAACAGGTAGAAATATTGGTGTAAATATCAATACTGCAGGTGTCATGTCCATAAAGGTGCCTATCAATAGCAATGTAATATTAATTATTAATAGGATAACTAACGGATTTTCTGATAATGCTAATAGTGTTTGGCTAATTGTCTGCGGAATTAACTCATAAGACATTAACCAAGACATTGCAGATGATGCGCCAATTAACAACATCACAATAGCCGTTGTATTAACAGCTTTAAGTAAAATTGGATAAAGGTCTTTGTAGCTCAGCTCTTTATAAAACACTAAAGACACAACCAATGAATAGAGTACAGCTATAGCCCCAGCTTCCGTCGGTGTAAAGAACCCACCAATGATGCCCCCGATGATCAAAACAATCAAAAATAAGCTTGGAATAGCTCCAAATAATGAAGGCCAAAACGGTCCTATTGATTCTTTTGACAACGGCTGAATATTTTTACGTTTAACATATATCGCAGCGCCAGCAATCAGCAAGAGTGTCACTAATAGTCCTGGCAAATAACCTGCAATGAACAATGCAGCGATCGAAACCCCGCCACTAGCAAGTGAATAAATAATCAAAATATTACTTGGAGGAATTAACATACCAGTTGTCGCTGCGGTAACGGTTACAGCCGTGCTAAAAGGTTTGTCATACCCCTCTTTTTTCATTGCAGGGATCATGAAACCGCCAATCGCTGACGTCGCAGCCACAGCAGAGCCTGATATAGAACCAAAAAGTGCGCATGAGATCACATTTACAAATGCTAGGCCTCCTGGAAGGCGCCCGACCAATACTTTGGCAAACTCAATCAATCGTAATGCTATACCGCCCTGTCCCATGATATAACCAGATAGAATGAAGTACGGAATAGCAAGTAACGCAAAACTATCAATACCAGCCGTTAGCCTCTGGGCTATTGTCGTCAGAGCCGGTAATGTGTCAATTGTCGCCAACATAGTCACTAATGTGGCAAATATGATAGCCAATGCTATTGGTAAATTAATTAGCAGTAACAGTGCGAAAACACCAAACAAAATTATACTGATCATATGATGTCCTCCTGCTCGAATGAATAACTTGAAGCATTGAAAAAGAAATAGGTGCTATAGAGTAAAAATAGCAATCCGCTAAGGGGTAATACGATATACACGCCGGCCATTGGTATATTTAACACCGCCGAGTGCTGACCTAAAGTCCAAGTTAGGTGTACTAGATTAAAACCACCGATTATCAGTACAGTGATCGCAAATATAGCCACGAGTAAGCAACATAACTGAAAAACAACTTTTGCTTTTGCTGTCGATAAGTTCCTCACAATCAAATCAAAGCCTAAGTGGCTATGCTCTCTATAGGCATAAGCGCCTCCAAGCAAACTGATCCAAATAAGCAAAAAGCGAGCAATTTCTTCAGTAAATGAGCTTGGCTGTGGTAGTACAAACCGTGTTAAAACTTGCCAAGTAACATCAACTACTAACAAAGCCATCATGATGGCTAATAAAACCCGTAAAGAACGGTCAATCGTGTGTAAGACATGTTCAAATTGTTTCACTTTGACTCTCCTAAAGCTTTTATATCTTCAACGAGAGGCTCTAGCAACGTACCTTCTAACGATTCATAAATAGGACTTACACTCTCTTGAAACGGCTTTTTGTCTGCAATAATCACTTCAACACCTGCTTCTTTGACTTTTTGTAAAGACATTGCAGTCGATTCAGCCCAAAGTATTTTTTGATACTCTGTTGCTTCACTCATCGCTTGACTTAACCATTGTTGTTCTTGTGGCTTAAGGTTGTTCCATACCTTTGTACCAATAACTATTACATCAGGAATTGAAGTATGCTCATCTAACAAATAATACTTACTCACCTCATAGTGCTTTGAGAAATAAAAGCTAGGAGGGTTATTTTCAGCACCTCCGACAATCCCTTGTTGGAGAGCTGTATATAACTCACCCCAACTGACAGTAGTTGCAGCTCCACCCATAGTGTTAACCATACTTACAGCTGTTTTACTGCTCATAACTCTTATTTTTAGCCCCTGAAGATCTTCAGGCTTCTCTACTTTACGCTTAGTAGAATAAAAACTACGACTGCCTGCATCAAAGTATCCAAGACCTTTTATTAGAAATGGAGTGCCTGCATCAAGTAATTCTTGCCCTATGTTGCTGTCTAATGTTCTCCAATAATGCGCATGGTCATTAAATAAATATGGAAGACCAAAAACTTTCATTTGCGGAACAAATGCTTCAAGGGAGCTAGCAGACACTTTTGTCATCCCCATACTACCAATCTGCAGAAGCTCCAGTACTTCGCGCTCAGTACCCACTTGTGCAGACGGATAGATAACTAGTTCCATCGTTCCTCCTGACAGCTCCTTCAACACTTCATTCATATGAACAAGTGATTTATGGACAGGGTGTTTTGTATCTAAATGATGCGCCAGACGAATCGATGTGTGTCTTTCATCTTTGTTATTACATGCTGACAGCATTAAACAAGACAATGCCACTATGAAAGACTTAAAAACGAGTTTATTAAGCATCATAAGCCTCCGCTTGTCAGTGCTATTTCTTTATCGATAATAGCGCCTTTATGCATAATTACTGTGCTTGCGCATCGCTGACCTGCACTAATACAGTCATCTACCGACTTACCTTGTAACTTGGCGGCTAAATAGGCGCCATTGAAAGAATCGCCTGCAGCAGTTGTATCTACTGGTGATAGGATAGATTTTAGAGGGTGAAAAAAACGTTGATTATCTTTAAATAAGTGGCAGCCATGATGGCCATTTTTAACCACTACCTCATTAACTCCGGCTTCCGCCCAACGATCAATGCACTCATCGACTGAATGCTGTCCGTATAAGGACTTTTCATCATCAAAACTAATCAAAGCGATATCTGTTAACGACATCATTTTACTAAATACATCTATGGCAGTATCCACACTCATCCAATTACGAGGTCGGTAATTGTTATCAAACACAACTAAACCACCTTTTTTACGGTATTGTGTTAAACAATTGAATAAAGCAATCAAATCATCTTGAGGAAAAAGAGATAAAGTAATACCACTGAGGAAAATTACTTCATATTCTTGCAGTTCTTCTAATACTTCAGGGAAATCAGTCAACATTGAGCGTACAGGGGAATTTTGACGCCAATAATTAAAATAGCGCTCACCAGCATCATCGTTATTTATAATGTATAAGCCCGGCAACTGCCCCTTTTTAATTTTTACGTGCTCAACATTTACACCTTCATTTTGCCACGCTTCAAGCATACCTTTACTGTAAAGGTCATCTCCTAAAACAGTAAAGTAATCAGCTTGCCCATCACATCGACATAAGTAGACAGCAGTATTTAAAGTATCACCGCCGAAACCTAGTTTAAATTGCTCTTCTGCCTGTTGACTTAATTCAACCATGCATTCACCTAATACTGCGACTTTCACTATTACATCCTTAGATTCAATTAACATAAGCGGCTTTAAATAAAATCATGCTGGCTAATGAGCACTTTCATCAAAAGTGTTAAAAATTTACAGAACGATTTTAACTACAGGTTATATGATTGTAAATGACCACTTTGAGCGATTTTGACCGAATAGTTTTGTATTGTCAAATAATCTAGTCATGATGCAGTGGTTTTTCGTTAAAAATTGATTCTTAATTAGCCTAAAACTGTGTTCAAGCACATTGAACAACAATCAAAAATCACCATTTGTCACAAACTGTCTTTTTAAATCAAACTGTGTTATCGTGTGAAGACTATATTAAAATGGCTAATTTATCGGTATATGAATAAATCTTCTGGAAAAACTGAGTCGAGTGAACAAACGTTGCCAATGCTTGAAAAGCACAGACAACAATTGATCATTGATATTTTAGAAAAGAGTCAATTCGCAAGTGTTAGAAGTTTGACTCAACAGCTCAATGCTTCCGAAGCAACAATCCGGCGTGACATCACTAAAATGGCCAAGCGTGGTGAAATCACAAAAATAAGGGGCGGTGCAGAATCTGCAAATAAAGAGAAGAAAAAAACTCAAATAGCCAGTACTTCTTTTAGTGTAGATAAAACAAAGCAAGCCGATACAAAAAGGCTAATTGCTAAGCGTGCTGTAGAGCTATGTTCGGATGGGGACTCTATTATCATCAATGGTGGTAGCTCTACTTACATGATGGGTGAGTTTCTATCTAGTTTACAATTAAATATTCTCACCAACTCTTTTGTTTTAGCCAACTACATAACTGAGAATAGTGAGAATCAAGTTTCGCTACCAGGCGGAGAGATTTATAGAGATCAAGGTATTATTCTCAGCTCGTATGAGAGTGATACGATAGAGAACTATCGGTCCACTATGATGTTTATGGGTACCCCAGGGATAGGGGAGTTTGGTGTAATGGAATCAGATCCTTTACTCATTAGATCAGAACAAAAATTAAAGAAACAGACTGAAAAATTAGTTATATTAGCTGATAGTACTAAGTTAGGTCAGCACAGTAATTTTATATTTTGCCCATTGTCTGAGGTGGATATTTTAATCACTGACTCAAATGCAGACATGAAGCTAATTAAAGATTTTGAGAGTAAAGGGATTGAAGTTATCATCGTACCTTTTTCCGCTGCGTAACTTTCATTAATAAGCCCTTGCTCTTAGGGCTTATTAAATTACCAAAATACTCGCTCAAACCCTGTATTTCGTATGTAATCCCTATTTTTAAGGTTATCTACAACCACAACTTCTAGAGATTCATTAGCGAGTGATGCATCATTAAATTGGGGATCATCAATAAATACCTTGTCAGGTACCTTCAATGGATAGTTTTTTTGTTGTAAAAACCTATAAAATGTATGTATTTTCACATCACCCATATTAAAGCACTCTACGGAATATTTACCCCAATCGGTATTAGTTGCAAGAATAACAAGCTGGTTATATTCAAACTGACTAATTAAGTTTCGTTCCAGTAATGCTTCTGTGAATCCTTTAGCAGCTTCAAAGTAGTTAGCTGTACTTAGTACAATTAAATCACAAGCATGAATACTTTGCCTAAGAGCAATAAGCGCTTTATTTGGTACAAGTTTCTTATCTATCAAACCATGAGTCAGTTTTTTAGCTGTGTTAAAAATTTTTTCTTCAGCATTTTCAATATTTCGGAGTAATTTGAGAGTGCCTACAAGAAGTGTATATGAACTCTCATAAGTTTTACTTTTTGCTTCCCAGTCCAAAACTAATGCTCTAAAGGCTTTAGGTTCACATAGCTCTTGCATAATTAAGAACCATAAATCATTGCCACTTTTAGTTAAAGTACCATCAATATCAAATATATGAGTACGCAAAACCTACACGCTCCAGTCTAAGTTTGATTTATAAATCATCATTATCTTCATACCATTTATATTATGTTAGAACAAAATCAATCACAATAGCTCATTATTAGCCATGTCACTCTGGTTTAATAGCGAGATATATTTCAGATTTAACTAACCCACCTAAAAGTCATCCCAAACTTCTAATTGAACTATAAGCTTGAGAATGACTTAGCACATTTGTAGCGCACCGGTTATTAAATAATCACTGAGTAGTAATCTTATTATAATATTCAACCTGCTCTTTAGATCCTAAAGCTACAGGAACACGCTGGTGAAGGGATGTTGGCTCAATTGATAAAATTGACTGGCCTAAACTTGTTGCTAAGCCACCGCTATTTTTTACAAGCAAAGCTAATGGGTTGGCCTCATAAAGTAGTCTAATTTTGCCATTACTATTCCCATTTCTATTATCTTGTGGATACAAGAATAATCCACCACGGCTTATAATACGGTGAATATCACCAACCATTGCAGCATTCCATCTCATAGATGAGCCAGAAAATGCATCACTTTTATATAATAATTCATCAAAATAAGACTGAATCTTTTCAGGCCAATATCGGTAGTTAGCAATATTTACAGAAAATTCTTTGGTTTTTACCGGTATCTCGAAGTTATTGTCTGTTAACAAATAGCCTCCATGTGTAGAGTCTAGAGTATAACAGCGCGTCGGTCCGCCGGTAGTCATAACAAGTAAAGTTGAAGCACCATATAAGACATATCCAGCACACAATTGTTGATCACCTTTTTGAGCAAACTGTAGCTCGCTATCATCTGGTACATCATCTCTTGCTTTATATATCGTAAAAATGGTACCTATTTGGCCATTGATATCCACATTAGATGAACCATCTAATGGATCAAATGCAACGATATAAGGTGCTTCTGGTGTGCCTGGAACAACAAAGTCTTCTTCTTCTGAAGCAATTGCGCGAACAGAATCATCATCCAATAACATATCTTTGAGTAGTTGGTTTGCGATAACATCCAGCTTTTTTTGCACTTCACCTTGGATATTCTCATCTAAGGTAGAACCCAGAACGCCAGCTAATGCCCCCTGACTAACTCTAAATGATATCTCTTTTGATGCAGCAAGAATTGTTCTAATCAACATAATTAATTCTAGCTCAACATTATCTTTTTTTAGTACCGGTATTAATCTTTGCAACTTACTTTCCTACTTTTTATCATGATATTAAACGTGACTACTCGCCGGTGCTCTCTGCTTATTGGCTAAAACATTTACTAGCGATTTATCAGCCAAACAATATACTCCGCGCTTATTTATGTGTATATTGACAATAAACAAATAAACTGTTTCGAAATAATACATAATCAAGGCTATTTCATGATCGGTGCTTCTGAACTCGCTATATTTGCCGCAGTCGTTGAGGAAAACTCATTCAGCCAGGCTGCATTAAAAATTGGTTTATCAAAAACAGTTATTAGTAAGAAAGTATCTGCATTAGAGCAAGAATTAAACACCCAACTACTCTATAGAACGACAAGAAAACTAAGCCTGACAGATGCAGGAAAGCTTTTGTACAAACATGCAAAAGGAATTAACCAGCAAGCCAATGATGCTTTTTCCGCTATTAATGAGCTTTCTCAAGAGATATCTGGCCATATAATCATGTCTGTCCCAACAATCTCAGGAGAGTTACTTTTAGCTGATTTAGTTGCTAGGTTTTGCAAAAAGTACCCTAAAGTTACCATTGAGTTAAGACTTGAGAACAAGCTTATTGATTTAGTGGAAGAAGGAGTAGATTTAGCTATTCGAACAGCTGATCTTGCAGATTCATCCTTGATCGCCGTACCTTTATTACAATCGAGTTGGGTTGTTTGCTGCTCTCCGAAATATTTGGAGTCTGCAAACCAACTAGCAGAAATACATGATCTTAAAATGCATAATTGTCTCTGTTATGATCTGCAAGCAAACGGCAGTAATGAGTGGCGCTTTACAAAAGACGGACAACACGAGTCAATTCTCGTCAAAGGGAGTATGTCTTCAAATAATGCTCTGTCGTTAAAAAAAGCAGCTCTTAACGATATAGGTTTAATTTATGTTCCAAAGTGTAGCGTATATGAAGAGCTACAAGCTGGCTCCCTTGTACAAGTATTACATCAATATAAAGCTCGCTCTTTAGGTGTGTTTGCCATTTACCCTTACACCCGCCATAAACCCGAAAAGATTACACGACTTATTCAAAGTATAAAAAAAGAATACCAATCGCTAGAACATATTTTTAATTAATCTACTCCCCCTTTAACCAAAGATAGCTGTCAAAGTAGCGCTTAAAGATAGCTGTCAAAGTAGCGCTTAAAGATAGCTGTCAAAGTAGCGCTTAAAGATAGCTGCGCCATAAATAGAAATAACCTCACAACATACCATCTGAAAACCACAGCTTGACATTTAACACAACATTAACCAGTATAACTAAATACAAGCATTTTCAATCAAAATAAATCAAACACTAATTCAAGCTTTATTACACACACAATAATAGGTAACTCACATGTTTAAATATAATCAATTAGCCCACTTTCCATCTGTTTAATAGAAGCAAACATCACAGACTCACTACAACTTAGCTGATGTTACTTCATATAAATATAAACAAAAATTATAACTGCTATAGCAGTCACCCAGATTTTGTGCACATTTTGCGTGCCATATTTGTCATGCATGCATAAAAGCACCTTATTATTCACAGGGTAAGAATGAATATGGATTTAAGCTTTAGAAAGAAAATAATACTTAGCGTCATCACACCTATTATTGCAATAATAGCAATTTTTGTGCTTCTGACTTACAACAACTCTATTGATACTTTTGAGAGCGATTTAGCGCATTATCAAACCGATATAAAACAAGCTAAACGCTATCATTTAAAAAGCTTAGTTAGCTTGGCACTCAATACCATTAAAGAACCAATTGAAGCAGGAAACAATGAGAAAGCCATTGATATAATAAATAATCTAAAGTTTGATTCAACTAACTATTTTTTTATTATGACCATAGACGGTATTGCTCTAGCAAACGGACGAAATCCAGCAATACGAGGAAAAGATCTCAGTAAAAATAAAAGCGTTTTGAAGCAAATCGAAGCTGTAACAAGAAAAGATGGCTATCTAACATACCTTTCAGGTCGTCCAGGTGATAACTCTGCAATTTATGAGAAGATGGCCTATCTAGAAATGATTCCTGGTACAAATTGGTATATTGGTACTGGCTTTTATATTGATGAAATAGCGCACACTATCCAAGAAAAAAAACTAAATGGAGAAATTAAACTTAACTCATTTATTCGAAATCTAGTTTTGGTTGCACTGTTCTTACTTGCAATTGTAATCGCTCTTGCTCTTGTATTTGTTAAACGATTGTACGAAGTCATTGGCGGTGAACCTTATGAAATAGAATCGGTTGTCAAAAAAATTGCATCTGGTGATTTTACAACAACTAGTCATAATACCTTAAACCCGACCGGGATTTATGGTGCAGTACAACAAATGGTAAATAAACTTAAGAATATTATTTACGATATTAATGATGCTTCATCAACGCTTAATACTTCAGCGGAAACAATGATAAATAGCGCCCATTCAGTTAAAGAAGACTCTCAGGCTCAGATGGAGCAACTTGAATTGACCGCAACAGCGATGAATCAGATGACGTTTACAGCTGAGGAAGTTGCTCGTAATGCGCTTGAAGCATCGAACTCAACTCTAGAAGCGAACGAAAACGCCAAGCAAGGCAACGAAATTGTTGCTTCCATGAATGAAAGTATCACCAGCTTAGTGTCTGGCATGCAAGAAGTTGAACAAGTGATCACCGAGCTAGAAGATAAGACCATGGGAATTGGTAGTATCTTAGATGTTATAAGAGGGATATCCGAGCAAACAAACTTATTAGCACTAAATGCAGCTATAGAGGCTGCAAGGGCGGGTGAACAAGGAAGAGGGTTTGCTGTTGTAGCCGATGAGGTTCGTCATTTAGCAACCAGAACCCAGCAAAGTACTGATGAGATTCAATTAATGATTACACAACTGCAAAACTCAGCAAAACAATCAGTCTCATTTATGGGAGTAAACATGCAAGGAGCTCAATCTACTTACGAAAAATCTATCACAGCTAGTAAAGCATTAGAAGATATACGTGAATCAATTGCCTTTATCGAAAATATGAACACTCAAATAGCAACGGCTGCAGAAGAGCAAACCAACGTAGCCACAGATATAAATAAAAGTATTGTCTCAATTAGAGATTTAGCTAATAAAACAGCTGCAAGCTCTGATGGTACACTTGAAAATGCGAATGAGTTATCTACGATATCTCATGAATTACAACAAGCAGTTAAAGCTTTTAAATTAGATTAAAGCAGCTTAAACGGTAAGTTCAACATTCTACATCGTTACTATTGAACTAAAAAAGTAGTAACCTGATTTTATAGCACTATTTAAAGGAGCCGAATTATTTAAATCGGCTCCTAATATTAAGCCCCCCTCACTAGTTAGCACCTAGGAACTACGAACGATATTCAGAACTTCCACGCTACTTTGCTATGCTCTGATCACGGTGCTTTCTCGACGGCTACGATAAAATATATCATGATATAAACAAGCCACCTTACACAATAGTACTTTTAAATTGCTCTGATATAATACAAAAATAAAAACGTGGAGGAATGTTTATGAATGTAGTACAAATCACATGTTTGATTATATTATTTTTAACTTTCGCAGTTTTAGTTGGCGGGTTGTATTTCATTCGTAACATTAGATGAAATCATCAAATAGGTTTGATTCAGAAATGAACAAGTAGCGACTATATAGTGCACCAGGTAGTCATTGTGATCCCGGTTACAAAACCGCACGGTGGACTTTAGTACACCTTAAAATAAAAAAGTCGCTTTATGTTTATAAAAGCGACATTTATCGATGACTTAGTGAGAAACCCTGTGATATTTAACCACTTAGTTTCTCATTTAATGTACATTTTTAACTGAAAGTTAATCTCTAGAGTTTAAAAAAGATACCCTTGAACTAACTTCTTCACTTCTCTCATTTTCATATTTAATGATGTAGTCAGAGGTTCGCTTACGTAGCTCGTCAACTTTAGATTTATATTCAGGTAATTGTGCAAGGTTAAATTGCTCCTTAGGATCTTCTTGTAAATTATAGAGCTGTAAGTAATCATTTTTATAAAAATCAACAAACTTCCAGTTGTCTGTTCGCAAGCCAACCATAGGGGGTATCGATACTCTTTTAGGCTGATACATATGTTCGAAGAAAAACTCATCTCTCCAGGAAGGCATTTCTTCACCTTTAACCAACCCAACTAAACTGTTGCCTTGATACATTTCAGGTATTGCAACATTTGCATAATCTAAAATTGTAGGAGCAATATCAATGTTAAGGGCCGTCTTATCAATAGTCACTCCTTGTTTGGTATTGCGAGGGTCATAAATGATTAAAGGCACTCTAAGGTCTTCTTCCCAACCAAACCACTTACCAGCTAATTGACGTTCATTTAAGCTATACCCGTTATCTCCAGTGTAAATAACAATCGTATTTTGTAACATACCCAGCTTTTCAAGTTGCTCAATAATCTGACCAACCCCTTCATCAACCGCACTTATAGCTCGATAGTGGCGTTTGACCATTTTTTGGTACATTGCGTCATTTGCATACCTGTACTCCCAGCGAGTTCGGCCAATAGATTTCTGTAAAAATTCAGGTAATGCTGCAAATGTCGCATCATCAGATAACTTTGCTGCTGGAATAGTTATATCAGTATATAAATTTTCAAATTTTGCAGGGTAATGATATTGATCTTTCTTGTCACTATCGAGTGCATGTGGATTCCAAAAATTAACATTTAATACCCAAGGTTTTGATGAATCTTGCGTTCGCTCAATAAAATCTTTTGCTCTTTGGGCAATGTAATGTGTTTGAGGGATCTCCTTTCCTTGATAAGTATTTGTTTTAGAATGTAGTAATGGTTCAAAATAATCAAACCTATCAAAGTTTTCACCTGATAGCTTTATTTCGTATTTCCCGACAAACCCTGAAGTGTAACCGTGATCTTTCAATTTTTTAGGGTAAATGTTATCTGACTCTATCGCGCCAGTTGCAGGGCGACTAAAGGTAAAGTCATGGGTCCTCTCAGTTAAGCTCGTAAGTATGCTGACTCTGCTAGAAGCACAAATTGGTGTAGTTACAAATGAATTAGAAAAACTCACTCCCTGGTTTGCCAACTCATCTAAGTTAGGCGTTTGTATTATCGGGTGATTTTTACCAAGTAAGTCCCAGCGATGATCATCAGCTAAGATAAATAGAATATTAGGGCGTTTATTGGTTGAACTTTCCGCCCCCTTTTTTATTGCACCATGGGAATTAAACCCAGTGGTGAACAAAGTTAAAATAAACAGTGTGCTCAAATATTTTTTCATTTTAATCATCCAAAAATTGTATCACTACCAAGAAACAACAATCAAAACCAATCACAATGATGACTGATTTAGCTTGAAAATGACAGTATTAATGTTACTGTAAAGAAATAATTGATTAACACAAACACACACAAAATGAATAAATCAAAACAACATTATTTATTTAAGGTAATTGTTAAGCCACTCATTATCACATTAGTAATGTCCTTAAACATAGCGTGTAGCAGCGATACAGAAACAAAAAGAGTTACTGAGCAACCTTTCGTATCAATTGCAGCTCCTGTTGAATTAAAGGTCGGCGAAGGTTTTGAATCACCTATCGGTTACTATGAGAGTAAACCTCGTTTCTCATGGAAAATAGCAAAAAACGCTCATTCTAATTTCCAATCAGCTTATCAAATTCAGGTCAGTACAACTTTAAACTTACTCACTGGACGGCCAGATTTGTGGGATAGTAAAAAGGTAAATTCATCTGGGACTAGCTGGGCTGAATACCAAGGCCAACCCCTGTCTTCAAGACAGAGCGTATTCTGGCGTGTTAGAGTTTGGAATGAAAAAAACAAACCCTCGCAATGGAGTGAACCCCAAAGTATAGAACTTGGATTATTGACCAATAGCGAGTGGAAAGCTCGCTGGATCGGGCATCCTGATACTAAACAGTCAAAAAAGCCATCCAAAAGTATTATCGCTACTCCACAATATTTCAGAAAGTCATTTAATATCAACAAAGAAATAGAAAAAGCGCGTTTGTATATTACTTCAAAGGGTGTTTTTAAGCCTTTCATTAATGGAGAAGAAGTATCAAAAGTTGATGTAATGACTCCTGGCTGGACTCCATATAGTAAAAGAATCGAAACACTCACATACGATCTAACCAACAAACTTACAAAAGGAGAAAACACTCTTGCATCAATATTAGCAGGCGGCTGGTTCTCAGCGAGGATTGCTGACTTAAAAGATACAGATCATATCCACTCCCCGCTTCTACTTGCTCAGCTTGAAATACACTTTACAGATGGTTCTACTCAAGTCGTAGCTACAGACCAATCTTGGAAAGTAACACAAAATGGCCCTATTCGCTTTGCCAGTAATTACGATGGGGAGCATTATTCACAAGCACTAGAACAACCTAATTGGAATAAGAATAATTTTGACAGTGCTACATGGCAAAGTGCTTACACACAAAAAATTGATCCTGCTATTAAGCTTAGCCCAAAAAGACACGAACCTATTAGAATCATCAATGAACTTTCACCTATTAAAATAGTGAATATTTCAAAAGATAGTGTGGTATATGATTTTGGTCAAAATATGGTTGGTGTACCTGAAATAAAAGTACCCGCATTGGCCGGCCAAAAAATAAAGGTTGAGTTCGCTGAAGCATTACATATGGGTGAGTTTTATACTGATAACTATCGTAGTGCACTCTCAACTAATTACATCACACCATCAAAGTCAGGCCTTATTAAATATAGACCTACTTTTACATTTCATGGTTATCGATACATAAAACTATCTGGCTTCGATCCATCAAAAACTCCCTCTAATAACTGGGTTAAAGCTCTAGTACAACATTCTGATATCAAGCTATATAATAACTTTCACTCATCACATGCGAAATTAAATAAGCTTTTCAGTAATATTAACTGGGGCCTTAAAAGTAATTTTTATGATGTCCCTCTAGACTGCCCTCAGCGAGACGAAAGACTAGGATGGACTGGTGACGCCAATGCGTTTGTGACACCGTCAATGTACATGGCCGACGCGTATGGTTTTTGGTCAGCTTGGCTAGAAAGCATGCGAGAAGAGCAAACTGATAATGGCAAAATCCCATTATATATCCCTTATGTAGAATGGATTAAATGGACCTCTTCTGGATGGGGGGATGCAGCCACAATTATCCCTTGGGAATTGTACATAATGACAGGAGATGAGTCGGTTTTATCTGATAACTATTCCATGATGAAGAACTGGCTAAATTATCACGAAAGCCAAAGCAATAATCACATTTCAAACATGCAAACGTTTGGCGACTGGTTACAACCTTACCCGAAAGCACAAGGAAAAAAAGCAAACCGAGGTGATACAGATTTTAGTTTAATTGGCACCGCTTTCTATGCTCGCTCAGTTGAGTTAACGCTTAAAACTGCCAAAGTACTTAAGAAAAAAGCTGATATAGAGCAACTAACAAGATTGCACCAACAAATAAAAACAGCATTTAGAAAAACTTTCTTCGATCAAAACCTAATGCCTAAAAAAGGAGAGTCGACACAGACTGCATACTTACTTGCTTTAGAATTTAACTTATTCGAACAAGCCGAAATTGAAAAAGCCCAACATCTACTCATTGGACTAATTGAAAAAGCAGACAACCACCTTCGCACAGGCTTTTTAGGCACGCCATTACTTGCGTCAGCTCTACAAAAAGCAGGTCGTAGCGATTTAGTCTATCAATTACTGTTTAAAGAAAGTTATCCATCATGGTTTTATTCAATCAACAATGGCGCAACGACAACATGGGAGCGCTGGAATTCTTATTCGTTAGAGGAAGGTTTTAACCCGCAAGGAATGAACTCCTTAAATCACTATGCTTACGGCACTATTTCTAGATGGTTCTATGAAGGAATATTAGGTGTTACACCTATAGAAGCTGGATTCAGAGAATTTAACGTTTCACCACAATTTTCTCACTATCTAAATAATGTTGGCGGAAACATACAGACAACCAATGGTGCTATTGAGCTCAGCTGGTCATTAAAGGGAAATGAAGCATCCATTTCACTCACAGTACCAAAGAACTCAACAGCCATATTAGACTTGGCTCATTTAAGTGACGTAACAATTTTACAACAAGGTAAAACAGTTACGAATAAAAGAAGATTAACACCTGGTGAGTATCAGATTCATGGCAAAATTTAATTATATAGCTGTTTTATTAATCCTGCTGCTTACTGCCTGTAGTTCAAGCGAAGTTAAGAATGATTTGATCGGTACACAGGATAAAGAGCCCGTAAATGTGCTGGTTTTTTTGGTCGACGATTTACGTAGTGATTTAGGTGTTTATGGCCATAAACATGTTAAAAGCCCTAGTATAGATAAGCTAGCGACTGAAGGTATCAAATTTACTAACGCTTATGCGCAACAAGCAATTTGCGGACCTTCTCGCGTTAGTATTATGACCGGGTTACGTCCAGAAACGACTGGGCTTTACACAATTCGCAGGGATGGTCGCTTACGACCTAATCAGCCTGATGTTGTTTCTATGCCACAACTCTTTAAAGAAAACGGCTATAAAACTATCAGTATTGGTAAGGTCTATCATAGTGTAACGGATGATCAAGAAAACTGGTCAACGCATATTAAAAAGCTTGATAATTTTTATGCGAATTCTGAAAACGCAAAAACGCGCTTCGCTTATGAAGCGGGTGAAGTAGATGACAACTTTTATAAAGATGGCAAAGTTGCAACAGATGCTATCAATACTTTAAAGCAACTTAAAGATGATAAGTTTTTAATGTTTGTAGGCTTTAGTAAGCCACACCTTCCTTTTAATGCGCCAAAAAAATATTGGGACCTTTATGACCGCGATCAGTTCAGTGTTCCTAGTAGAGAAAAACCTGACAATATGTACCGACTAGCTCTCACTAAATGGGGGGAGCTTCGTATGTATGGAGGCATCCCACAAAAAGGGGATGTTGATGATGAGCTAACTAAAACGCTTATTCACGCTTACTACGCCTCGGTAAGTTATATGGATGCGCAAGTTGGCCGTGTAATGGAAGCGCTAAATGAAATGGATTTACGAGACAATACAATGGTCGTCTTTATGAGCGATCACGGGTATAAGTTAGGTGAGTATGGTGCATGGAATAAACACACTAATATGGAATTAGATACGAAGGTACCCCTTATCATCAGTCGTGAGTTATCCCATGATAATCGCAAAGCAGGCAAAACATCGAAGGCACTCGTTGAAAACGTAGATATTTTCCCTTCAATAGCACAAGCAGCCGGGCTCCCCACCCCTAAGGTCGATGGTAAAAGTTTATTAACAGTCACTGATAACCCTGACATGCCATTTAAAAAAGCCGCTTATAGCTTGTTTAATCGCGGAAAGATCATGGGAGTAACAGTGACAGATGGCCTATGGCGTTATACAGAGTGGAGAAATGCTCAGACGCAAGAGATTAAAAGTACTGAGCTCTACAATCACACCACCAGCAACGTAGCAACCGTCAACGTAGCTGGCGAAAGAGAATACGCAAAAATTAAAGAACGACTCAAAGCACTTTTGGATGAAAAGTTTCCTCAAGACGCTCCATCGTTTTATAAAAAACGTCACGTAATAAATAATTAAGAAACAATAATGAAATTACTCAAGCTCACACTACTCACACTCTGTATTGGTATGACAGGCTGCCAATCGTCTACGACGCCATCACAAAATGACAATGTGATTGAAACAGCACACACATTCACTGCTGACTTTACCACTGAGCAAGAAAAACTTGGTCAGATATATGATTTTTTTGACGTTGCAGTCAGGACAGAGCACGGAAACCCAAAATCTAAACCAGCAACCTTTGGCCGTAAAGCTAAAGTCAATACAGTACGTATGCTAGGCGGATGGTATAACCAAGATCTTACTGGTGATACTTATATTTGGGACGGTGAAAAATACGTTTATAATTTCAAAGCAGCAACTGATCGCATTGATAGTTGGCTTAAAAATGATTGGGATATTTTCCAGATAGTGTTGGATAACCCACCTTGGGCATTTCAACGTGGCTATAATTTTGTCGAACAGCCAGATGGCATACACTATTTGGCCAAAGACCGTGTCGGCGTATATGGTAACGGTTTACCACCTAAGGATGCTAAAGCTTGGCATGATTATATTCGTGCTTTGATCACCCACTTAGTAGACAAGTATGGTGAAAGGCAGGTATTAAGTTGGCGATTTAGAATAGGTTCAGAAATAGACACTCGTCCACAACATTGGGCTGCTACTCAACAAGAGTTTTTTGAACACTATCAAAACACTGTTTTAGCACTAAAATCTGTCCTCCCCAAGGCAGTTGTAGGTACTCACTTTCGCGAAGCGACCCATAAAAGCAACTATATTGATTACACTGGTAACACTGATGATGCTTATGCTCCAAACTTTGTCAGTTGGGCAAAACAAAATAATGTTCCCTACGACTTCTTAGCCATTTCTTATTATCCCCATATTACTCATCCTCAAGAAATGGATATGGATGAAGTTTACCAAAAGCAAATAGCGCCCATTTTAGAGCACCCCGATTATAATGCTGATGCCCGCTTTGAAATCCATGAGTATAAATTTATCGTAAAAATGAAACGAGCTGGTTTCGTCAGTGTCGCAACGTCACACAACTCTGCATTTTTTGCCATGCTGTCAAAAATGATGCTAGAGAAGAATATAAAAGATGTATATCAATGGGGAAATGCCAGAAAAGGCTCTTATAGCCCCGAGGCCATGACACAACTAGCTCTCAATAACATGGTCGGCAATAGTTTTTATCGCAATACACGTAGTGAAACTCAGTCAGAAAGAGGAAATTATATCGATGGTATATTTTCTCAAAAACAAAGTAACCAAGACATTGACATTCTTATGTTTAGTTTTAATAAAAAAAATATGGAATATCAAACACCCGAGCAGATACAGCTTTCATTACGTGTCGATAAACCTGCTGGCACAGAGTTTAAGTATCGGGTTGCGCAAATTGATAATACAAGCAATTTCGATCAACTATTTTTTGCAGATCACCCGAATGCCATGATCCCACAAAACCAAGGGGGATGGCGTAAAAATGACTCTCACCCTACTGCATCGGCGACTAATGCATTAAACGAAACCGGGCTTAAAGTATATAAAGAAAGCCTATCCAAATATGGAAAAATCAACAAACTCAACTGGGGTGAATGGCAGCACGGAAAGACTACCGCAGATAGTAACTCACAGCTTTCACAAGTACATATAAAAAATACTCTGCCTTCTTTTAGTGTACAAAACTATCAGGTTCGTTGGTAACACATTAATTAAACTTTCGGAATGACGACTAATGACAGCTATAAAAACACAATTTACATTGCTTATGTTAGCCTCTTTACTCGGGTGCAGTCACAACGACTTAAATGATAGCCATACATCAAATAAGTCTATTATTTACGAATCGTTCGAGCAAGGCGGCTGGAATGCTGAAAATACAACTTTATCAATAAGTACCCACCAACCTGGCTTAGATCCATCACTGCCGATGAATTTTTTATTTGCTCAGTTACAGGGTCCCCACTCTTTTACTCTTGATGAATCAAAAGCACGATCAGGCCACTACTCCGCGAAGTTACTATGGAAAGCAAATAATCCATCAAAATGGAACGGTGATCCGCAGAAGCTAGATAACACAGACCGTAAAGCCATGTTTCATGGTAAAAAAGCGCAAAGTAATATTTCAACCGTATGGTATGGGTTTAGTGCTTACTTTCCGAGTGAATTCACACAGTTTACACAAGATCAAGGCGCACTATTTTTTCAAATACACGGTGCACGAGATGGCCAAAGTGAACCAAATCGCATACCACCGGTTGCTCTTAACCTTAAAAAGCAGGGCTTTAGTTTAGGTTATTCATGGGATAGCAAAAAAATCAGTACCAGCACCCAAGGAGAAGGCAATGAGACATTAACAATTCCCGCAACTCTCGCTGATTATCAAGATCGTTGGGTTGATTTTGTTTTAAAAGTAAACACCAATCCTTTTCAAGAAAAAGGCGGTATTACCTTATGGATTGATGGTAAACAGGCCGCAGATATACAAGACATCCAGTTAGGCTACAACGACAAACAAGGCGTTTATCCCTCATTTGGTTGGTATTTATGGGGGGAGTATGCCAATCGTGACGAAGACGTTGTCATGTATTTAGATGAAATTCGTCAGGCTGAAGGTAATGAACTTAACTATCAAGATCTTGTGCCAAGAACTAATTAATAACGAGCTCATAAATAGGTTTATTTGATCAGAGCGGCTAACGCCTTATTGCTTATTTAAATAAAATGTTAGCCCTACTTATAAGATATTGATCCTAGCCATTTAATACTTGAATTAGGCGGCCTTAAAATAATTGAGAAACTATGAAAAATTTCATAATGTTAATCACTTTATACTCTTCAATAAGTTGTCCTGTTTCCGCAGAAGTAATTTGGTTTGCCGACGCCGATAAAAGTACTCAAGTGGACAGTTTTTTTAAACGACTTGATGATGGCAATTACCCTCAAGATTATTGCAAATTTCAAGGTGATGAAAAAAATGTCAAAGCCTCATCGTATAATGTACTTACCGATGAAAAACTCGGCAAAATTTGGATGATTAACAAACCAAAAAATAGGAAAAGAGCTGAATTAGCGAGAACTGAAGGCAAGCTAAATTCATTTAGTCCTAACGAAGGCGATGATCTCTATATTGCTTGGCAATGGAAGATTGATACAGCAGATAACTTGCCTATAGATAAGGAAGTCACTGTTTTCCAATGGAAGTCAGCCAGCCCGCATTTTCAAAATTACCCACTTAATTTTGAATATGATGGTGATTTAACTTTAAATGCTTGGGGCGCTAATTATGATGAAAATAAGAACTATAAATCACGAAGAACGGTGTTGTGGCGTAAACCCGTAGCACAAAATGAATGGATCTCTATCATTCTTCGCATTAAAGTAGATAAAGGTAACCATGGCGGGTTCGTTCAATTTTGGTTTAATGGTGAGCAACAGGAATTAACAAATCTTGAATCGAAGTTATATCAAGTAAAAGTATCTGACGATAAAAAAACTATATTTCATCGTACAAATGATGGCCGTTTTGTTTACCCTAAATGGGGCGCATATAATAAAAAGTCGTGTAAGTATGATATTAATGCTTACTTTCACGATATTAAAATTGGTACAAGCTTATCGTCTGTTATCCCCGATAATTTTCGTTAGTAAGATAAAAATCGACTTTGGACATACTATAGTAAAGTGAACTACCCAGCGACATCGCTTCGCTCTGATCACTGGGTTTTCTCGACTTATTTAGATAAGATCGTTTATTTATTAAACCGGAAAAACAGGTAGCTTTTAATTGTATTAAGTATAACCCAGCACACAATCGCTTCGCGATACGCACTGGGCTTTATAATTTACATTCAACAAGTTAACGGTTAAAACAGTAAGCGTGCCCAGCTTAATACGAAACCAAAGAATGTGAACCTAAATCACTTATTGATTTAGCGCCAGTTAATGTCATGGCTACTCTCATTTCTTTGTCATAAAGGTCTAATAAATGTTCGACGCCTTTTTGGCCATTTGCAGCTAGGGCATAAATATAAGAGCGCCCTAACATTGCTGAATCAGCACCTAAAGCCAACATTCTTACAACATCAAGTCCGTTTCGAATACCTGAGTCTACTAAGATTTTAATATCACCTTTCACAGCATCAGCTATTTTCGGTAATGCCCTTGCGGATGATAAAACGCCATCGAGTTGTCGGCCACCATGATTTGATACAACAATTCCGTCAGCGCCGAATCGAACTGCATCTTTAGCATCTTCTTCATCGAGGATACCTTTTATGATCATCGGGCCGTCCCAAAACTCTCTGATCCACTCTAGGTCTTTCCAGCTAATTGATGGATCAAAATTGTTTCCTAACCAGCCGATATAATCAACTAACGACGTTTTCTCATTACGATAAGCAGATATATTACCAAGATCATGAGGCTTTCCAAATAAACCAACATCTACAGCCCATCGAGGATGAGTCATAGCCTGTAGAATTCTTTTAGAAGCTGCAAAAGGTCCACTCATTCCAGAATGCATATCTCTGTATCGTGCACCAGGTACAGGCATATCAACTGTAAATACAAGTGTTTTTACTCCTGCAGCTTTCGCTCTTTCAAGCGCATTTTTCATGAAGCCCCTGTCTCTTAATACGTATAACTGGAACCACATTGCGCGATCAATATTCGGGGTTACTTCTTCAATTGGGCACACTGATACTGTGGACATAGTGAAAGGAATGCCCTTATTTTCAGCAGCTTTAGCAGCTTGCACTTCTCCTCGCCTTGCATACATGCCAGTTAAACCCACTGGCGCTAAAATTAAAGGTAAGTCCAATTTTTCGCCAAATAACTCCGTACTTAAATCTAAGTCAGACATATCCTTTAATACACGCTGTCTCAAGGCAATATCAGACAAGTCTTGTACATTTCTTTTTAAAGTATGTTCTTTATAAGAACCACCATCAATGTAATGAAAAAGGAATGGCGGTAACTTTGCTTTAGCGGCTTTGCGATAATCTGTAGAAGCTGAAATAATCATTTTGTTTCCAATAAAACATGTAATCAGATGGACTTATTTCAATTTACTTGAGTTATCATTAGTTGTATATCAGCAATAATAAAAAACACTGTTTCTTAAATAGATGTAATAATATTGACACTAACCAACTAACCTATAGCCAACAGCAGGCTCTGTTAAAATATGGGTGGGGTTTGCAGGATTTACTTCAAGTTTTTGCCTAAGTTGCGCTATATGTACGCGCACATATTCTGGTCGGTTAATATATTGTTCGCCCCAAACTTGGCTTAAAATAGCATTATGGGTTAATACTTTGTCTTTGTTTTGAAACATCAGAAGGAGAATTTTGTACTCTTTCTTAGTGAGTTTTACATCATTGTTATTAAGCAAAACAATGTGCTTGTGAGGGTCGATATTTATGTTACCACACTGTAAAACCATACTCGGTTGTGTATTTGCTCTCAATAATACTCGCATTCTAGCCAGCAATTCATTTGAACTAAATGGTTTAGTAATATAATCGTTAGCACCGTTATCAAGAGCTGTTACTTTTTCTACTTCGCCATCGCGTGCCGATAAAACGAGTATCGGTATTTGACTCCATTGCCGCACTTCAAGTAACCAAGCTTGGCCATCCATATCAAGTAGTCCTAGGTCAAGTAACACTAAGTCAAAACTTTGCTCACTCATGAGTGAAAAGCCATCTAATCCTCTTGCACTAATCGACACTTTATAACCACTAGCACCTAATAGTGTTTTTAAAAAGCTTTGTAGTGGTGGTGAATCTTCGAGCACCAATATATTAGTCATGACTTTCTCTCCAACTAAGTATCGCTGCTGCTGTTCGCGTTTGCTCATCTATTTCAAATACAAATTCACCTTGGTGAAACTTTGCTACCACATCACAAATTACACTGCCAAGCCCAACACCTTCATCAGCACTACTTTGCTTATTAATCACTGTATTCTTAACCGTTATTTTGTAATGTTTAGCACCTTCGATATCTTTCGCATCAAAATGCACTATAGCAATGCCATTGCCATAACGTGCAGCATTTTCAAAGATATTAGCAAGCGCAATTTCCAATAAAGTTATATCACCTAAGCAGCTCTGCGTTTTATCTAAGTGTAATTCTAAATTGAAATCACCTAGCAGCTGTTGTCTGCGCCCCTTTGCTTCTGTAACAAGCGTATGAACATTAATTGTTTGCCAAACTAGTTGTTCACCTATCTTATTGACACGGCTAAGCTCCATAACTTTATTAAAGTGCTGATTTAATATTTCACTTTGCTCATAAATATTATTTGCTTGTTCAGCAATTAATGCTTCACTGAGTTCAATGTTTTCGTCAGCTAACATGCTTGATGCACCCATAATTGTCGCCAACGGGGTGCGCAAATCATGAGATAAACTTCTTAGTAATGCGTTTTTAGCACGCTCTAATTCTGCTTGTACTGCCATTGAAGCTGATTGACTTCTGAGTGTTGAATTTTCATGAAACTGGAACAATAGAGAAAGTGCTGTATTTATAAATGCACGTTCTTCAGAGCTAAGCTTTACATAAGTATGAAAGCCACCCCACTGTATATTGTGCTTAATGTTAAAATATTCCCCACTAGCTGCTTTATGCCTTTGCCAATTGAGCCTGATACCTAGGTGGCTTTCAATTGCATTTATAAATACTTTGCGCTGCGCATTGATATCATCAAGGCCATTAAGTACTTTCGCTAACTCGTATAAGCAACGAGTGTTATTAGCGTGCAATTTCGTATCTCGGATATTTTTACTCAGTTCTCCGGCTAATTTACTGATCATTAGCCCAACAAGAAGCATGACGATAAAAGTCACTAAGTACTCAATTTTTTCGATATGAAAAGTAAAATACGGTAATACAAAAAACCAGTCTGTACACGCCACACTTATCAAGGTAGTAATCGCAGCTAATGTCGCATTTTGCCGTACAGCAACCCATGCAATCCAAAGTAGCTGCAACATGACAATATCAGTAGTCGTTAGCCACTCGCGTACAGGAAAAATAGCTAAAACAATACAAATAGGGGCAACTGTTGTTAATAACAACGGTTTTAACCACTTCTTAATACTCATTGTGCAACCCCGTGAAGTTTCCTTTCTATAGGTTACTGGCTTTTTATGGTTTGTGTATAAAGTTTTTATAAAGATTCTTATAAAGAGTATTAAATCTTTATAAAGCTTAATACCCAAAGGGTGATTCTTTTTCAAAAAGACATACTCTTTGCTGTGTCACACATTTTTAATAGGAATTCACATGGCACAGTTTGCAGTGATCGGGCTAGGTAGTTTTGGTGTTACCGCTTCACTAGAACTAGTAAATCAAGGGCATCATGTTTATGCTGCCGATATAAATGAAAGTACTATTAACGCATTTGCTAATCAGTTAAATTACACAGTCATTTTAGATGCCAGCGACGAAGCTCAACTAGCTCGACTAGACTTAGCTAGTTGCCAAGCCGTTTTAGTAGCGATAGGCGAAAACATAGAAGCGAGCATTCTATGCGTGTTGCATTTAAAAAATCTTGGTGTCAAACAAATATGGGTTAAAGCATGCACCAAAAGTCATCATCAAATTTTAAGTAAGCTTGGTGTATCTCGTATAATTCACCCAGAAGAAGAAATGGGTGTACGAGTGGCGCATGCACTTAACTATCCCATGGTTAATCAATATTTCGCACTCACCCAATCGACTTTTATTGTAGAGCTTTCTATTGATTTACATTTATCAGGCCGAACTATTGGTTGGCTATTAAAAGAAAGACACTCAGATATCAAATCTCTTACCCTGCGCCGAGACGATACCTTCAACACAGATTTAACACTCGATACCGAACTGCGCCATGGCGATAGCCTTGTGTTATTAGGTTCAAAACATTACCTCACTAAATTAACAAAGCGGTTCAAAGCCTTATGATCAAATGGCAAGCAAACGTACTACCAAAACAATTTATCCGTACTGTAGGAAAATCAAAACATCCTATTAATCCACCTTTAATTTTAACTGCGGGTTTTCTTGCGCTTATTCTCTTAGGTACGGCTCTATTACTACTGCCATTTTCAAGTGTTGACTCACTTAGCTTTATGCAGGCTTTTTTTACGGCAACCTCGGCTGTAACCGTTACTGGCTTAGTGGTAGTGGATACATCCTCAGCATTAACCACGTTTGGACAATGTGTTGTGATGGTGCTTATTCAAATTGGCGGTATTGGTTTTATGACTGTTGCTGTTATTTCGTTTTTAAGTATTGGTAAAAACTTAGGTTTAAAACAACGTTTATTAGCAAGTCAGGCATTCGACACTAGCGACTTGAATGGCATTATACATATAGCTAAGTGTGTAATTACTTATTCACTAATTATAGAAAGTATCGCATTTATTTTACTCTTTATTAGTTGGGTCGATAATTATGGGATTGCTGGTGGAGCATATCGAAGCCTTTTTTATACTATTTCGGCATTTAATAATGCGGGGTTTGCACTTGATAGCAATAGTTTAATGGCGTTCAAAAATGATATAACCATCAATTTGCTTATTAGTGCACTATTTATAATTGGTGGCTTAGGCTTTACTGTTCTCATTGATTTACATCAACAGCGCTACTGGCATAAATTGGCAACCAATACACGTATTGTACTCATTGCCAGTGCTATTATTAACGTTAGTGCATTTTTACTAATATTTTTATTTGAATACTCTAACCCAGCAACAATTGCTAACCTTCCTCTATCTGAACAATTAACTGCAGCATGGTTTCAGGCGGTTACTCCTCGAACAGCAGGCTTTAACACCTTAGCTATTAGCCACTTAACAAATGACTCAACATTACTTACATTGTTATTGATGGTAATTGGAGGTGGCTCTGTCAGCACCGCCAGCGGAATTAAAATAGGTACTTTTGTTATTTTACTGCTCGCTATGCATAACTATTTACGTCAAAAGCCAGAAGTAACCGTTTTTAATAGACAGTTGAACGATAAACTCGTTATTAAAGCACTGAGCGTAGTCATTTTGTACTTATTTACAGCTTTCGTAGCCATTTTGATAATCAGCAAAATTGAACAAACGTCACTTTTAAATATAACATTTGAAGTGATTTCTGCTTTAAGCACCGTTGGACTTTCCCGTGATTTTACAGGAAGTTTGACTACTCCTAGCCAATTAATCATTATTTTACTCATGCTCATTGGAAGAGTTGGACCACTCACATTTGCGTATTGCTTTGCAAAACCAAAGTTACAACCCCTTAAATTTGCAACAACAACTATCCAAATAGGGTGATTTTTACCCGATGATGATTTGTTGAATATATTTAGTCTACCCAGAAAAACACTGAGTAAAGTTGAGTAAATATGACTAAATGTGAGTAAAGATATGTAAATTAAATTGCGATTAGAGCTGAAGGGTTTATTTTCAATAACAAAGACAACCGTTAGAGGTCAGTATGACAGTTCAAGCTACTATTGCGATAAATCGTTTTGGTTTGGGAGCAAAACCCTCTGAGCTCATAGTCGCTAATAAAGACCCTAAGCAATGGCTTATTAGTCAATTGCAACTTAAACCTGCAATCCACTTTAACTCGAATGTAGCCAATTCAAATGAAATCATGCAGAAGTTGGCTGAACTACGTGAACAAAAGAAATCTGATAAAAATAATCTCAAAAGTAATAAACCATCTGAGAAACCGCAGACTAAAGCACCTAAAGTTAGTTACCAACGACAAACTTACCTCAAGCTTAGTATAGATACGCTTGAACATGCTATTAACTCAGACCATAGTTTAAATTGGCGACTGTTAGACTTTTTCTCTAATCATTTTAGTGTGAGTAGTGCCGGCCCTGTGATGACCGCATTGGCGCCAACGCTAGAGCGCGAAGCCATTGCTCCTAACTTATTGGGCCGATTTGATGATTTGCTTATTGGTGTTATACAACACCCTGCCATGTTAATTTATTTGAATAACGAGAAATCATTTGGTCCTAATTCAAAAGTTGCTAAAAAGAATGGCCGAGGTTTAAACGAAAACTTAGCCCGTGAAATTTTAGAGCTGCATACATTAGGTGTCGGCAGTGGCTACAGCCAAAAAGATGTAATTGAATTAGCAAAAGGAATTACTGGTTGGAGCGTAGCTAATCCACTTAAAGATAAAGAGCAGGGCTTTAAGTATCGTCGTTCAGGACATGAACTTGGAGTACGTACTCTATTAAATAAGACATATTCACAAAAAGATAGTGAGCAAGGCAAAAGTATGCTCCGCGATTTAGCTATACATCCAGCAACAGCTAAGCATATTAGCTATAAGCTAGCCCATCACTTCATTAGTGATGCTCCTCCAGCAAGCCTAGTAAATAAAATGACTGATAGTTGGTTGACTACAAATGGTGATCTCAAGGAAGTCATGACCACAATGATTAACGCAGATGAATCATGGCACGCAGAGAAGCTAAAATTTAAAACCCCTCGCGAATTTGTAATTTCATCGCTTAGAGCGTTGGATTTAAAAACCAATAATCGACAACTATATTCATCGCTGGTAACTCTTGGTCAGCAACCATTTAAAGCAGGATCTCCAGCTGGTTACAGTGATAAACAAGATGACTGGAATGGCGCTAGTGCTTTAATTTCAAGGGTTAACTGGGCATCCACAATTGCAGCTAGAGCCAAAAAAGTACAGATTGAAGCCATCATAAAAAATAGTTTTTCAGAGTCTATTAGTCAATTAAGCTATCAAACCATCTCTAGAGCAGAAAGCCGTAAGCAAGCGCTGACATTGTTTTTAATGAGCCCAGAGTTTTTAAGGAGATAATGATGCAACGTCGAGATTTTATCAAAGCGTTAGGCGCAAGTTTAGTGGTGTTTCAAACCCCTTCATTCGCAATGAGTTTAGAAACGAAGCAGCCAACTAGTGCGCAACCAGCAAAATTTGTGTGGGTGATATTGCGTGGAGCTATGGACTCACTGGGTACTGTAGTTCCTGCATTTGACGCAAATCTATTAAAGCAACGGCCAAAACTCGCAAAGAGTATCAAAGAACAGCTATTACCACTGGATAATGGTTTTGGTTTTCACCCTGCACTAGCGAACCTGCATCAGTGGTATAAAGATAAGCAGCTTTTACCAGTTATTGCTGTTTCATCTGGCTATGAAGAACGCTCTCATTTTGATGGTCAAGATTATTTGGAAAGTGGCTTAGCTAATATTGATCATGACTCAGGCTGGCTAGCAAGGGCTATATCTCAAAAGAATGTTAATGCCATTGCCCTTGCACGCTCAACCCCTATTAGCTTACGTAATACACCAAAAGCAAATACCTGGTACCCCAGTAGATTGAAAGATGCTGACAGTGATGTGTATCAGGCATTATCAACTATGTATGCTGATGATAAATTGTTACTAGATCGTCTAAACCAAGGCCTCACATTACAAGGACTCACGCAACAAGAATCAAACAAAAGCACCGGTAAATTTGTAGATTTAAATAAAGCATGTGCCAAGTTAATGATTGACCCAAAAAGCAACGTTGACTGCGCCATGCTAGAACTTGGTGGGTGGGACACACATAGCAACCAAAACAACCGCTTAGCAAGGCAACTAGAAGAACTAGATAACGGCTTGCACGCTCTTAAACAAGGGCTTGGAAGACAATGGCAAAACACGGTTGTGATAGTAGCCACGGAGTTTGGCCGCACAGTTAAAGAAAATGGTACCTTAGGCACAGATCATGGGACAGCTAGTGCTATGTTTATCGCTGGTGGAAAAGTCAAAGGTGGACAAATTGCTGGCCAATGGCCCGGTCTTGCTGATGAACAGCTTTTTAAAAACCGGGATTTAATGCCAACTTCAAATACGTTTTCGTGGATTGCTCGTACCCTCAATGAGCACTGGAAGTTAACACCTCAACAGCTAGCACATGTATTCCCCTCAGTCCCCATTGCAAGTGCCTCAGTAATCCAATCTTAAGCCAACGTTTCTCTATACCTTATAAGACCGTCAGTCTACTGACGGTCTCTAGATATATTGAAAAAATATTTAAATCACTCGCTGATTAGCTGTAGTTATCCAAGTATTTATTCCATTGCTCAAAACGAGTGTTCAGTATCGATTGATGCAATTAAGCTCTTCAAAAGTTAGGCGCAGCCTTTTAGCCATAGATAGCTCAATTTGACGCAACCATACTCGCGGATCGTAGTATTTTTTGTTTGGTGAGTCAGGATCACTCGGGGACCCTATTTGGGACTGCAAATAATCAATATTATCTTGATAGTATTTATGCACACCTTGCCAACAAGCCCACTGAGTATCGGTATCTATGTTCATCTTTATAACACCGTAACTAATAGCTTCTTTGATTTCTGCAGCTGAAGACCCTGAGCCACCATGAAAAACAAAGTTTAAGCTATTATGTGCCAGCTCATATTTATCTTGAACATATGCCTGTGAGTTTTTGAGAATAAGTGGAGTTAGCTTTACATTTCCTGGTTTATATACCCCATGTACATTACCAAATGAGGCGGCAATCGTGAATGCATCACTGACCTCAGACAAATGTTCATAGGCATAAGCAACATCTTCTGGTTGTGTATAAAGTAGCGAGCTATCTATACCAGAGTTATCTACGCCGTCTTCTTCACCGCCAGTACAACCTAACTCTATTTCAATACCCATGTCTAACTTAATCATGCGAGCTAGATATTCTTTACACGTTGCCGTATTTTCTTCCAGGCTTTCTTCTGATAAGTCGAGCATATGCGAACTAAATAACGGCTTTCCTGTAGCGTTATAATACGACTCGCCTTCATCTAATAGGCCATCAATCCATGGAAGAAGCTTTTTAGCAGCGTGATCAGTGTGTAAAATAACAGGAATTCCATAAAACTTAGCCACACCATGTACATAATGTGCAGCAGCAATTGCCCCTGCAATAGATGGTTCATGTCCTGATAATCCAACTCCTTTTCCAACAAAAAAAGCCGAACCACTATATGACAGTTGAATAATAATAGGAGAGTTGCATTCTTTTGCTGATTCAAGTGCTGCATTAATTGAGTTAGTGCTAACAACATTGACCGCAGGATAAGCAAAGTTATTCTCTCTCGCATAATCGAATAACACTTTCATCTGGCTTGCGTTAACAACTCCAGGTGGTACTAGGTCACGTAAATCAGTCATTAAAACTCCTATTAGTTAACTATGAAATTAATTTTAAGTATTAAAAAAGCTACACAGAGCATGTTAAATTAGTCTGGGTAGCTTAGTTTTTTAAATGGCTTACATCTTATTTAGATGTAGCCAATTCTTGCTCGAGGCCATCTGGTGACGGCTCTTCTTGAGTTACTTTACTTTTTTGTAAGTAAGCAAATGTGGCTGTCACAAAGTAAATCAGTGTAGGCACAAGTAACCATGATCTCACCAGCTCAATATCTTGATTAACGTAAGAAAATATACCAAGACCTGCACATACTAGTAACGCTAAATATGACACCATACAAGCGGCGCGAGTCATCATTGGTAAAGTTTCCCTGTGCTGTGATCCCTTATCACTTTCAAACTTTTTCAAGTAAGCTGCTTCTATCGACTTACGTTCAGCCTCTGCACTTTCTGCAGCAGCTTGCTCTGAATATGATTTTTTTGCCCCCATTAAATAAGCTAATCCGCTATACAACAACGTCGCAAAAATCCAGATCGGGATTAAGATGAAGAATAGGTGTAAAGTACCTGATGCCTCAAGAAAGTAACTAACCACAAGAGAGCTTAACCACGTGATAATAGCTGCATAATTAGTAGTATTACCTTTGTATTTTGACCAATAACGAGTGAAGCCAATACGTGGGAAAAGCCAATGTTCAGCAACAATCACAGCACCAACTGGCGCCATCATTAGTCCCATTATGCCGACAAATCCTAGCAATTGAGAAAACACAAACGGGAAACAAGCAATAATTGTCGTAACGATACCCACAACAACTGTTACCTTTGTACGCCCCCATTTATGGTTTAGTGAACTAAATGCTAGGCCTGCACGGTAAATAGTTGGGTTAGACGTTGTCCAACCAGCAATAATTACAGCGATAATCCCGCAAGTTCCTAGTGCTTGATAAGCAACTGAACCTGGGTCTAAAGCCACAATAGTCGTATTAAGTAAAATAGCTGCACCTGCGCCCATAATACCGGCACAAATCCACGCTAAATAGTGACCAATAAACATACCCAGAGCCGAGAAGTAACCATAACGAGAATAACGAGCAAAGCGTAATAGAGTCATATCACCCATACCGCCATGCATTGCTAAGTTAGCAACCCAAGCAAAAGCGGCTACATGCCAAAAGCCTATTCCACTGCCTGTATCAACCCAGATTGACTGACTAGCAATATTTAAAAAATCGGTGAAACTACTAATTGAATTAACACCATTGGTAGCTGAAACAATTGTTGGTAATAACACTAAGGCACCGACAATAAACATTAGAATCATCCAAGGTGCACATATTTCTGCAAATGCCGCTAATTTTTCAAACCCTTTCACCGCCATAAAAACAACCACGGCGCCTACACCAAGAGCTACAAGCACAAACCTTAAATCTGTTGGATACCAATCTACTTGAGGAGGGATATCAAAAAGAACACGAACAGCTGATGCTGATACTGTTATCATTGCGCCAGCTAACACGCAAAATAATATACCGTTTATTACACTGTAAAGTTTTATAGTGCCTGGCCCAGCAATTTTCTCAAGGTAGGCGTAGAGAGTTAATCGAGTATCTGTGGCTATTGGTGCTGTGATCAAACCCCAAGTTAAAACCGCTAATAAGTTACCTAGTAATAAGCCTAATAATATATCACTGGCCCCTACTCCCCATGATACAAACAAAGCACCTATTACAAACTCAGTACCCGCCACATGCTCACCGGCATAGCTGCCAGCAAACGTGTTTGCTGATTGTAATTTATTGGGAGAAACGGGTTGCGTTTCAAATTCTTCTGCTGTCGACATGTTGCCTCCAATGCGTCAATTTTTGTTCTTTTTATGACAAATTAATCGACGTTCTTTATTTTTGTGTGTGTTTTCAAGCTAAAAAACATGCAAAGGCGGTTCAATACCTCTGCATGTTTATTTTTACGATTAAAAGTATCGTTTTTATACGATACCTGAACCGTTTCCGCCGCTTGATGGACGCTTAACAGCTACTGCTGAACGATAGTTAGCTTTTCGATAAGTCGCAATAGGGTCAATTGCACCACCTTTACGTAAACGAGCCATCGCTAAGATAGGGCTAACATCAGTATTAAATGCATTTTTGAGTGTGTTACTTGCCATCAATGCATCATTGCTTTGTTGGTATTCTGATAACTTTTCACGGTCAACCAATAACGCCGATACAAAAGAGCGCTGAACACTTGCTGCAGAGTTCATTAAGCTTTCAATCGGATCAGTCACATTATGTGATTGGTCTAGCATGTAGTTAGGGTTAAAACCTTCTTGGTTACGGTATTGCGCATCAACTAGCTCATTAAAAATCAAGAACTGCTGATAAGGGTGCAAACTACCGCTATCAAGATCATCATCACCATATTTACTATCATTGAAGTGGAAACCACCCAATTTTTTAAATTGAATTAAGCGAGACACAATCATTTCAATATTTACGTTTGGCGCGTGGTGACCTAAATCAACTAAAGACTTAGCTTGAGGACCAAGTTCCATAGCAGCAAGGATATTACTACCCCAATCTTGAATTATGGTTGAGTAAAATGCAGGCTCAAACATTTTGTGTTCGATATGTAATTCCCAATCGCTCGGAAGGCCTGCATAAATTGTTTTCATACTTTCTAAATAACGCTCAAAAGCACTTTGGAAGTGTTGTTGACCTGGGTGGTTAGAACCATCGCCAACCCAAACAGTTAATGTTTTAGAGCCGAGTGCTTTACCCCACTCAATACAATCAAGGTTATGTGCAATCGCTAGATCACGAGAAGCTGCGCTAGTATTGCTCAGGCTACCATATTTGAAGCTATGCTCTTGTCCTGGTTGATCTTGGAACGTATTTGAGTTGATTGAATCCCAGCTTAAATTTAAATCATCTGAAAATTGCTTTAGCTCTGTAAAATCATCAACTTTATCCCAAGGGAAGTGAGGTGAAACACGCTCTGTACACTGAGATAAATCGTTAATAACTGCACTGTCTTCTAATTTTTCAAAGATATTACGCGGCTCGCCTTCACCAGGGAAACGAGCAAAACGTGTTCCGCCCGTACCAGTACCCCACGATGGAACTGCAATTTGGAAAGCTTGAGCTTTCTCTGTAATTTCTTCGATATTAATATCATTACGCGCAAGTTTATTACCTAACGCTTGGTAATCTTCATTTAAGTCGCTCAATAACTTTGCATTTTCATCATCAATTAGAGCTTTTTCAATACGTTGTGTCATATTCATTAATCCTATTTATTATTATCTTAGCGTAAGAAAGCTTCGTGAAGACCACCATCAACACTAATAATCTGACCAGTAGTTTTACTTAACTGACCTGAAACCATCAAGTAAGCAGCTTCAGCTTGATCTTCTGGAGTAATAGGTTGTTTAGTTAGTGTTCGCTGGGCATAGAAATTAGCAAGCTTATCGCGAAGTTCATCATCTGAATCTTGCTCAGTAAATTCAACATTATATTTAGTTAAAGATGCCTTCACACGGTCACGTGGGAACATGGTGCTACCTTTAACAACAGTTGCAGGAGCTAAACCATTTACATTAACTAGCGGAGATAGCTCAACTGCTAACTCACGAACAAGGTGATTAGCCGCAGCTTTTGATGTGTCATAAGCAAGTGAGCCTTTCTTAGACACTGCAGCATTTACACTCGTAGTAAGAACTAATGAACCTTTAAAGCCTTGTGCTTTCCAGATCTCATTCGCTTCAGTACCTACGATATAACCTCCTTTAACATTAACAGCAAAGCTAACATCAAATTGTTGGTCATTAGTCATACCAGCTTGACCAGGTGCTAAGAACACCCCTGCTGTTACTATTACTTTATCAATGCCGCCATATGCCAAAGTGACATTTTTGAACATGTTCTTTACGCTTTCGCGATCAGTAATATCAACACCTTGAGCAATAGCAGGACCACAGCTTGAGATCCCAGTACCAGCCACACCAATACCTTGGCCATAGATAGCAGTTAATTCATCAGCAGTTTGTTGCGCAGCTTCAACGCGTAAGTCAGCACATACAACATGAGCACCTTCTTTAGCTACTCTAAATGCTGTTTCTTTACCAATTCCATCACCAGCACCAATCACAACCACTACGTCACGCGCTAATGGTGCTTCTTTTGGCATACGTTGCAATTTAGCTTCTTCAAGTAACCAGTACTCGATATCGAATGCTTCTTGTTGAGGTAAAGCTGCATACTCATCAATTGCTTCAGCGCCACGCATAACTTCAATTGCACAGTTATAGAATTCAGCTGTTACTCTTGATTCAGATTTATTTTTACCCCATGCAACCATACCAACACCTGGGATTAAACATACAGATGGAGACGAGGCTCTTTGAGCTGGTGAGTTGTGACGCTTACATTGCTCGTAATAATCACTATAATCTGACTTGTATTGTTCAACACCTGCTGACAATAATGTTTTCAGTTGCTCAACGCTATCTGTTTCAGGGTTCCAGTCAACATAAAGAGGTTTAATCTTAGTTCTTAAAAAGTGATCAGGGCAAGATGTGCCTAAGTCAGCCAGACGTGGTGCATCTGCACTATTTACAAAACGTAAAACAGTATCATCAGACTGGACTGTACCAATCATCTTCTTCTCACCTGAAACTAAACCACGTAAATAAGGTAATACTTCACCTAATACTTCTTCACGCTTAGCATCATCTAATTTAGCGTACTTTTGACCACCAAAAGTCATTTCACCTTTGTCATGTTCTTCTATATATCGAGCCGCTTTTTCGATGATATCAAGGCTCAAGTCATAACACTCTTTGTTATCATTAGCCCAGTTAATAACACCATGGCCTGCTAAGATAGCACCTTTCGCATTAGGGTAATCTTTACAAATAGTTTGTAGTTTCAAACCAAGATCAAACCCCGGACGCTGCCATTCAGTCCAAACCAACTCATCGCCAAAGATTTTCTTGGTTAACTCTTTACTATTCTTACTAGCCGCCACTGCAATTACTGAATTTGGGTGCATGTGATCGACATGATTATATGGAATAAATGCGTGTAAAGGCGTATCAATTGAAGTCGCACGAGGGTTTAAGTTAAATGTAGCATGACGATACATATCAACCATGTCATCTTCAATTTGTGTCTTAACACCAACCTCATCTGCGCTATGATAAATATCTTGAAGCGAAATTAATTTGCTCATGTATAAAGAAGAAAAATTCTCAGGCTTTGATGTTCTTAAATCACCACCAGAACCTTTAACCCATAATACTTCAACGCTTTCACCAGTAAGAGGATCAACTTCCATTGCTTTCGCAGAAGTGTTACCACCACCAGTATTAGTAATTCTTTGATCAGCGCCTAGAATATTTGAGCGATAAATGAGGCTTTCTACTGGGGATAAATTATCGACTGCAGCATCGTCCCAGCTATAATTTACATGTTTATATTCATTACTTTTGCTTGGCATCTTTTGTTTAACTCCAGCTGTTAATTATTTTTTAATAACTTTTAAATACATTGCATGTAATACTACATCCACAACCAACATAGTCAAGCATTTTAAATCATTTTCAATCATCAAATTATCACTTAATGTCATCAATTACTTATATATCACTAATAAATAAAGACTAAGTAGATAAAAACATGAGGGTTAACTATCAATCACTTCCTTCGTGATTGAAAATGACTCAACCGCACCGTACCTAAAACATCATTTTATATTCTGCAGTGAATCGAATATTTAAAGTTTAATGTAATACACACACGGACAACTCTATACAGAGCCCATAGTAAAAATTAACAAGCAGCTGTATAAATAATTAAAGGAACGCCCCCTCCCCTGCCTACACATATTCCCATAAGTTCACCTATCTAAAAAAAAGCAGCTCAAACTAAAACTGTATTTTACTCTTCCGCTAGTAAAGGCTGCTTAAAGTAACTATTGCTTTCCACAATGTGGAAAATAGGTTTTTATTTATTTCAAAATTAAGTAAAGGATGGATATTCCACAATGTGGAATTTAACAAACCAACTCATGATTTATGTTTTCTACTAGCTAGGTTTACGAAAGCAAACGCTGGCTTGCGACTTGAAGTGTTAACGAGCCTTAAAGGTATAACTAGTGAAAAGAAAACAGGAGGTTTCTAGAGTACTATTTTGCTCAAGTAAAAACATAAGAGCTGAAAGTTTGTGACTTAACTTTAGTAAAAAGCGAAACACTTTTTCGTGATCAATACCTCTAATCTTATAAATACATGAAGGTTACCAACCCCTACACTACCTGCAAGCCTCATATAACAGTAGTAAAGCGATCAGATAAAATGTTGAACAAAATTTAAATTCCACATTGTGGAAAGATAAGATTACTTTTAAATTGGTTGCAAATGAACAGTGCTATTCCACATTGTGGAATTTCAAATAACAGATGTATAAACAGGCGAATATAACCATTAGCCAACATTGATAACCTCACATTTATTCTTTGCTGAAATTCGGGTCAGTCCATGAATCGGACATTCAAGCATAACTTGTTTGTGCCCCTATATGAGTTATCGCAAATACTTTATAGGTCGGCTTTGAACGAAAAGCAGAAGGTCGATCAAAATCATTTTTGGACAAAAATGAGTTACGGACTGAGGACGGCTTGTTGCCCATACTATGAAAAACTATTTTGAATAAATTGTCTTGAGTGTGTTCTTAGTTAGAAACCATCCTACAATGCCAGTACTTTATTTTATTCAAGATATCAGCATAGGCATTTTCTCAGGTGAAAGTTTATAGCTTGGTCTCGGCCTTATGGAATTTGAACTAATACATTTTCGCTATCAGCATCTAAGATTGACTTCGGATTTTGAACATATCCAAGCTCGTCTTTAACATAGGTAGTTACTGATTTAGCCAAATAATCACTCAAAGATCTATCTGTTACGTATTTTTTTGATAAAACAGCATCAGGTTTTTCACCTTTCATAGCTTGAGATAAGTGATATGTCCAAATCCCTTGCTTTAAGTTGTCACATGAATACGAGCTTTGTCCTGGTTGACACGAAAAATATGATGCCAAGTAGTTACTATCACTTAATATGATCTTTATTTCATCAACATCAATATTAGACAGTGTATTCCTGCTATTGGCACATACAAATGACTGTGCACAAGCATCAATAAAAATCATCGCAGAATTGCACTCCGACTTAGACAGTGGATCTAATAAAACATCGCGAAGTGAAATTGCAGTTTTATCGACATTCATTGGATGCATATCGTAAGTAGATAAGTAATTAGTTACACCATTATGAAAGCCGTGACCAACATAATAAAAAATAAGGCGATCTTTTGAGGATAATCCATAGAAAAGGCCTTGTAGGTCATACTGCAAGCTGTTTTGCAATGCTTCTTCATTAAGAATTAAATGAATATTTTCTTCTTCTACATCTAATTCATTAATTAAAACTTGCTTAAATAAGCGAGCATCATTCTCTGCATATTTTACCGGAGGAACCTGATTTTGTTCTTTTGGAGCGTAATTTTCAATACCAATGATCAGTGCTACTGTTTTTTCAAAACTTGGCTTTGATAGAGTTTTATCTGCTTGAGGAGGTATCTCATGTTTCAGTTTATTTTCGCTTCCTTCTCTTACATATATTTCATCACCTAGGAATATTGTATCTTTGGACTTTTCGGTCTTGATAACAAAAAGACGTTTAGCATTACTATCTATCCAATCACAAATAACCTCAGGTTTCGATGATAGAAATGAAATTGCTTCAGTCATGATTTCTCCTATTCGGTAATCAGAACTTAAACCAACAGTTTCATTCTTATTTGAAGTAACCTCATTGATTCCAAATACTAAAGTACCGCCTTCTGTATTTGCGAATGATGCTATGACTTTAGCAACTTGAAAAGGAGCTAACGGAACAGCATTAAATTCATGCTGTAAAGATTTTGGTTTGTCACATAACTCGGTTACTTCAGTGCTTGAAATAGCTAATCTTGTTACAGGAATTTTATTTATTTCTGTTAACTTAAGAAATTGTCCCAAAGTGATCTTTTGAGGCGTATTTTTACCATCTTCACACCATAACTCAGCATCTACATACTCCAGCACATCAAACTCAGCAGTATAATAAAGCAGAACTTCATCATTATCTGAAGGTCTAGCGACTATTGTGACATCCTTTCCATTCTTTGTAATACCTCCGATAATACTTTTGGCTATCTCATAGTGATTGGTGCAATCATACTCGGGTAAAGAACTTAAGTAGTGGATAATGTTCTTTACTGCCCTTGTTATTAATCCTTGTACATACCTTAGTCGTTTATAATCTGAAGAAGGGATGTGAAAAAAATCAGGCGAAATTCCTTTTTTCTCTACTTCTTCTTCGAGATCCTCAAATGAGCGAATAGTTTTACTGGCCAATGATTTTTGAATAGTTTCATCTGATACCGACATTTTCTCATTAGTAAATAATTCATGCTCAGGTATTTCAATGCACAATTCCTTAAAGTGCTCATTTATTTCGCTGTTTTCGGACCTAAGAAGAAAGTCTAGTTTCTTATCGTGACCGAGAAACTCAAAATAATTACATAACTTATCAGAAAGTTCTATTAATACTCGATTCGCATTCCACGGCTTTGTCACATAAAGTTTGTTCTCATCAAAATGTACATTAACATTTCTTATGAAGTTGATATCACCATACTTAATTTGCAATGAATCTGCTTCAATAGCTTCTAATTGCAACAATTTATCATCTAACTTTGCGATATTTTCTTTAGTTGGATCATCACTACATTCATTAATAATCCAAACCTTAAAGTATGGAATTATGTTTGATAGCTTAGTTATTAAGTCGTTAGATTTTTGAGGAGTTGTTTCAATGAGCTCAAAATCACTTTGTTTTAATACCTTGATATTGAGTGCATTTAAAAATGATTTTAAATTTGGATTATTTTTGTTTTCTGCGTTCAATTCTAAAAAATCATACTCATCATGAAATACATTACTATTTCCATCTAAGAAATACTTTAGAGAATTGCAATTTACGGGGATGCCATTAGAATTTTGCAACTGGGAGCTCTTAGCCCACTCTTCAACTTGTTTTAATTCTTGCTCATCCCAATTAGCACATTGACTCAATAACTCTTTGTAAACAGACTGTACTCTTTTTATATTGCTCTTTTTTATAACACCTTTTTCAGTGACATCGGTCGATATTTTTTTGAGAACTTCCAAATAATCAGTAATTTCTAAAGAAGTTTTAAAATCAAAGAATGAGAGCCAATTTGGTGTTAATTGAACACCATCAAATATGGGTAGGTAATTACCTGCAATTTTCGTCATTTCTTCTGTATTAAGAAGCACTTTATCTGATGATTCACATTCTTTGGTAATAACAGGAATACACTTAAGGTTTTTAATAAACCATGAGATATAGCCAGCAACTTCGTCACCACTTGTTCTACCAGGCCTACCAGAGTTCCCCCAGAATGTTATTGGAAATGAAATTAGATCAGTAGTAGAGCAATTTTCAATAATATCTCTCCAAAACTGTACAGAGAATTGGTAATTATCAATTGAGTCGTTAATATACTGAAGAGTAGATATTTTACTATAAACATCAGCTGTAAACGTTTTTTGCCAGGGTCTGAATTTTTTATCACTCCCATCAAAATAACCATTTAAATAACCTTGTGTCACCAACTCTGTTCGGCTTGTTTTATCTTCAATTGTTATACAAGTAATTCCATCTTGAACGCCAAGAAACTTAAAAAACCTCTTCCATTCATCTGTATCTTCTTTTGTAGTTAAGTACTTTTCACTAACAAATATATCTTTATTGAGAATTCCTTCTATTTCTAGGCGTGGTGAATATATATTTGATAAGAAACATTCATTTGCTTTTAGCAGACTACCTTGAGCGGTTAATAATTTTAGGCAAGATAAATTTGATAGAACACTTGGTGTTAATTCCCCTTTTTTGTATAAGCTAAAGAGGTCTTGCATTGTTTTAATTGCATTTTCTTCTGTAATATAACTTTCTGCATTAGGGATTATTGTTTTAGTAATAAAACTGATATCTGTCTTTTCAACCACCCCAAGATCCCCGAGCCACGACCTGATATCAATTTCAGTTGAGAGCCAATCTTGCAGCCTTTGGTTAATAAAAGATAATTCACTATCTTTTACATCCCAGTTCGTGTCCTCACTTGTTGGAAAATAAATGTTATATGGTGCGTTTAAAGCCTCTTTATGATCCCAAATAAAAGCTAACTTACTAAGTTGTACCTTAGTAAGGCTTTCAAAAGTTTCTTTTTCAGAAAGATATTTAAGGTGCTTTATTAACTCAATGTTATTTTCTATTGAATGATCATCTATAAAGCCTTTTGATTTAACGAATTCAGGTAAAAATTTCCATTCAAAAGCACTCGCTCCTAATGCTTTAAACTCCTTACCAAATCCAGTGTTTTCGACAAAGACTTTAGTACTTTCTTTCCCTTTTGATTCAGGACCGTCAATGAATGATTTTATCGCTTTCTCACCGATAAATGACTTTCTCGATAGGAAGGTAAAATCGACTATTGAGTCTTTAATTTTAACTAATGAATTCGGTTTCTCTCGCACAAAAGCAACAGTTTCGATAGCTTCATGCCTACCTATATTGAATTGTGCTCCCAATTCATCATTGTGTATTCTATCTGGAATTAACTTATAAGCTTGATACTGATATTCTGTTTCAACCAAGTGTGCAATCCATTTGAATATTTCAACCGAAATACACTTAAACAGCCATTGATTCCACTTTGCGTCTGTATGAAGCTGTTCTCGGTTTGCGTTGGTAAGAAAACTAGTATTAACTAAAACAGGTAGTGAGTACTTAGTTTCTTCTGTAGGTAAATAGGAATATATTCGTCTTTCATTCGGAGACAACTTTATTATTCCATCAGCACCTGTTTTTGCAGCAAGAGTTAACTCAATAGTATCTGCATTTAATAGCTTGTCGGGTATATTCCTTTCATCTTGAAGAGCGACTTTTAGACTGCTAGGTACGTTCAAGGTTATAGAGCTAGACAACCACTTGGTTTGACCGCGTTGACCATCTTTTAAAACTATACAGTTACTTTCTGAGCGATCTATTTCTATATGATTTCTATTATCTATGTCAAAATTAATTGATGAAATACTTTTCAGAAACAGGTACATATTGACATCTTCTGACAACTCTTTAAGAGCCAAAAGAGTATCGGCTTTGTCATTTAATTCAATAATTGTCGCTACATTAGCTTTTATTGTATTTAGGTATAGATCTATAGGCTTTAAAATCCCTTCTCTTGCTTTGGTGTATATAGGAGTTATCTGCCAAGGATTAACAAACTCCCTATCACTTTTTGCTTCCCACTCATCTTTTGTACCATCCCATATCCAATCAAATGGATAGGATGCATCAAACCTAAAATATTCATTATCTGTAAAAATCGTAACTTTATCAGATTGTCCAAAAACTGATTTAAACCCTATACCTTTATAGCCCGTTTTGCTTGAATCTTCTTTTTTAGTTCCATTATTAACGTTACAAATCCCTCTTATATCGCGAGGACTAAACTCTCGACCTGAGTGAGCAACAACTAGAGAGTCTCCGAATATCCTAATCCAAACTTTTACAGTATTTCCTGGCTCTGCTGAATCATCTGCATTTTGTAAAAGCTCGTAGATAAAGCGTTTTGAATCCGTATATAAATCTGTTGATAAAGATACTAAAGAGCTTGCTTGGTTTGTCGCTTGATCTGGTGTTGCATAATTAGTATTTTCGTTGAATAAACCATCAATTATTTCTTTCATCTTCATCCGTAAATCTCTTTTAATGCTCAATTTTTGGCTCAGGACCTTCATTTGTCAGATATTGCTAATGCTTCTAGCTCATTACCCATTTATCAGCAAATGGACTTTTTTGAAACGACTATCTTCAACAGCATATTAGTTTACACATATCAAAACCAAAAAGATAATTGACACCCATCCTAAATTTTGCACTTCCAATTAGAATCTAGGAGCTCTATCTGGTGCAAATTTAGAATGGGTGTCACTGTAATTTCTGGTAAGGATATTCTTACCAGTCCTCTTTTAACGGGACATTCCTTGTCATCATCAAAGCTCCGTCATTAGATTTGTTACACTGATCTAGATGAACTGCAAATGAGAGGTACATGATAGAGTTTCTAACAAGTTTTATCAGTGTGAATAGGCGAGACTCAAACTCAGCATCAGTAATGAGCAAGGAATAACTAGAACGCTTGTGTTTTTCATTAAGCATATTTCTAACACGTTCCAGCTTGTTTTCTAGGTGCTCTTTTTGTTTTTCCAGTTTAGCTTTTAATACGGTGTCATCCACACTCTTAGCCTTAGCGATCTCGATATAAAGCTCTTCTAGTTTATATTGGAGTAGTTCAACTTCATGTTTAAGCTCTTCTACTAGAGGTTTATGAAATTCAATATCACTCTGTGTGAGGGTATGACCAAACTCATCAACGATCTTTAGAGAACGATGCTCCATTGCATTTCTTACCTCTGAAAAAGATTTAGCGTCAGGATCTAACCACCTTGATGCTGTATCGTAATTCACATCTTTTTGGTTAGAGTCTCTAATGTCTTTTAGAATATAGAACAGTGCGTGTAAAAAGCAGTTTTGACTATCAATAAGCTTCTTGTGTGGTTTCAGTTTACCTTTTTTCAATTCACCAAAAACATTATGAAAATATATTTTTGCATCAACTTCATTTAGATTAAAAAATGAATTTAGCAAATAAGCAATTTTATCAAAAATTGAATATAAGATTCTGAAAGCACTTTTATAATGATTCACTTTTAAATTGGTTATTGTATGAGCTGAGTCATCAATGTGTGGATATGTTTTATTGAAAAAATGCTCTTGATAATTAGGTATGTCTTTAGCGGAAAAAATTAAATAACGAGCATAGCAATAGTCATTTTTTATTTCATCAAAGTTGCCGTGGTATATTAGCTCTTCATGCATAGCCAATGACTGATTAATCATTTGCGCAAAGCTAGGCATTGTGAGTATGTCTTGATAAACAATTTCGTTTGTACACACATCATTTAAATCATTAAGAAATAAGCGATTATCACCACACCATTTTAAATAATCACGTTGTTTACGTGTTTCAGTTTCTTCTTTGAAAGTTTTATAGCCATCAAAATCAGATAACTTAAAATTCGATTCAAACCAAGCTTTAAAACCCAAGAACTTACCATCTTCTGCGTAAGCAATTTTTTGTTCATCATGTAGTAAATCAATATTCTTTAAACCCAAACAGATGAGCTGATAAGCTTGAAAATAGTGATAGTAGACATGTGACTCATCATAGAGGTGTTGAGCAATAAAAAGCTCGTTTTCGGCTTTACAGGTTAGTGCAACGGGGTTGTTATCAAGTTCAATTGCAGTGTCCCAATGAGGAATACAGCACAGGCCACGCCCCTGAGAGCTAAGCCAGTTAGCTAGATTAGTCTCGATACGGCTGCGTAGATTTAGATGGTTAATATCTGGGTAAGGATTAGATTTTATGATATGAAGGGCTTTCCGATAGTTAATTATAGCTTTGGTTAAATCATCAGAGTACCAATCAGTATTATGATATTTATGAGCTGTTGAATAACAGTTAGCTAATGTGTAGAAATATCTTACTTCAATAAACCCGTCATCGAATACAAAATGAGGCTTATCGATAGCTAAAACAAAGTCGATAAGTTCATCTCGACTATTTGAAAGAATCAACTCATCTGCTCTATATTCAAACATACTGATAGCTGCATTATCAATTATAACGCTTTCTTCCATGACTTCCCCTAGACGGAATAAATAAACATCTAATTACATGCTACAGACATTAGCTCAAATTAAGCAGGTTGTTAACTTTAAGACTAAAAATCTAACTCATTTTGGGGCAGAAACGAGTTACGTTTGATTGACCGTTTATGGCACAGAGCCGCCCGTCGACACTAACTCATAATTGCCCATAAACGAATTTGCTAGGCTGCTGATTTTTCGCTCGCGACCTTCGGCTCTATCTAAAACTCTAGAGCTCTAAAATCTACACTTCACAATCTTAGTTCTTATATAAATGCATCTGGATTTACAATTCACACTAGGGAAAGCCTAAATTGAGTTAGTTAGAGTAGGGCGCTTAAATTAACCTACATTAATTCCTCTTATAGTTAACCGCTTTAATAATTAAATACCTGACTATATTAATACTCATCACTAATTACAAAACCCAGGTTATTAACGAGGCCCTTTGTTCCACATTGTGGAATTCAGTTAGCTTAATCTAAAATTTGTAACAATTAGCGCTATGCAGAAACTAACAACCATTAGCTGAATAACACTCTATGGGTAAAATTTAAAAATAGGGGAGGGGGCCTAAACTATCGAGCTATAAATAAGCTTTCCACATTGTGGAATCACTTAACTGGTTTTAGCTTCAACTGCCTCTGTACAAAAAATATTTGCAGCGTGACAATGTATGTAAACCTAAATATGCCTAATAATTACTTCCCCATGCTTCAAGATAACAGTATTCTGGTGTGCTACACCAGAATACTGTTATCTTAGAAAATCTGCTAATTCATTCAACACATTACAACTATAAATTTAAAGTGAGTGCATCGATTAACCTCATCAAACACCATAATTATGTATTTTTACTTTTCAGATACCTCAAATCTGGTGTTTAACACCAGTTTTGAGTTATTTACGATTAAAAATACCAGAATGCTGTTATCAAGTACCAGAAAAGAGTAGCTAAAGGTGAGCAATACAGTCTATCCAGCTTAAAAACACCAGTTCTAAGTTATTTGAGTAAGCAGTAAACCAGAATTGTGTTATTTATAGCTTTCCAAACTATACATACTTGCATTCAAATGACATAAAACTGGTTTAAATACCAGAATAAGGTTATCTGAGAAGGGTAAACACCATAATCGTGTTATTAAAAGCACATTAAGCTCAATAGAACTTAAGATTTCACACCAGATTTATGTAATCTAAAACAACCTAAAAGCCAGAATAGTGTCATTTAAGGCTGGTTTTCATTATAAGCTAGTCAGAAATAGGGAAATAAACCAAGTAAAATGATGAAAAACACCATAAATATGTAATTACAACTATATAAACAACACTATTCTGGTCTGGAACACCATAAATCTGTCATCGCTAATATATTTAATTCGATAAACATTACCTTCTATTAGCTTAAAAAGGTTATAGGAGGGCTTTATAGGTGCGTTTAATTTACATAAAACTGGCATAGAACACCACTTTAATGTAAACATAAAAACCAGAATGCCGTTGCTCACAATAATTACATTTCACAATAAAAACAATATACTACAGTAAAAATAGAGCTTTAAAACTATCTAACTCAATAAAATTGCTTATTAGAATCATGTTCTCAACCGAGTATAATGACATATTTATGGTGTAAATAAGGTTTCATTACATATTTATGGTGTGGATCACCACTTTTATGTGTTCACAACATAAAAAACACCATAAAAGTGTATTCATAAGCTTTGTGCTTACATATTTCTGGTGAAAAAAACCAGTATTGTGTACACTCAATAATTATGAATACAGATTTGTGGTGATAGCCGGATGACCAAACAGTTAAGTAATAAGCCAATTTCACGAAATAACCTGCCAAAACATATCAAACAGGGCCATAAACTCGTGTTTAGTCGTAAAGATCTATCTCAACGTGAAGCTGACTTGTTTGCGTTAATGATGGCTCAAATGAAAAGCGGCGACTGGGCAAATACAACACCACAATATACATTTACTGCAAGTCAGTTATCTGAATGGCTCAATATCGATTCAAAGCATGTTGGTTCGATTCTATCACCAGCTGCTGAACGCCTTTCTAGCTATAAGATAGGTATTAAAGTCGAAAACGAAGGTGGCGACGAAGACTTTGATTACAAACCCTTATTTAAACGTATTAGGTATAAAAAAGGGCTACTGACAATGGTACCAAACGATATGCTGGAAAGTGAGTATATCGAATATCGACAAGGCTTTGCATTGATAACAACAAAAACATACCTGGATATTAAACAAGAGTATGCAAAGCGCCTGTATGAGATTCTAAGCCGCTTTAAGAAAGATGGCTACGAGATGCATTTCATTAAAATTGAAGAGCTTAAGGGACTGTTTGGGCTACTCGATGAGAAAGGTAAATTAAAGAAAAACAAAGCTTCATTCGCTAATAACGGCGTATTTATGAAACGTTGTATTAGAGATAGTATTGAAAAACTGAGTAATCACCCTATAGCCAGAAAAGAGTTTTTATTTTTAAATAGTGAAAACAACGAAGTAGGGTATGAGTTAAGGACTCAGGGTAAAAAAATATCAGAAATTAAGTTTTTAGTTCGCTGGGTAGACAAGGGAACTATAGAAGAGCTTAATACACATGATGCATTAAAAATAGTTAAAGAGCTTATTTCTAAACAAGTGACCAGCAAACAAAAGCTTTCACCAGCTGAGTTAACGCAATTAATGTTGGCGTATAGGTATTTAGGCCAAGATGAAGAAGCTGATAGAGTTGAGAAAGCACTGCAAGCATTTCAAAAATCAGAACCTGAATTTGAGGAATATGAAGAAGAGAAGGGTGTTAAAGACGAGTTAGCATCAATAATGCAATTAACAAAAGATATAGAGTATTAAATTACACCATAAAGGTGTTATCTTAATACCAATTTGCTGATCAATAACACCAACATTATGATCAACTTGACCAGTAAAATGATCTAAAACACTAGTTTTGTGATCAACAACGCCATAAATGTGATCTAAAAAGGCGTTTAAGTTATTTTAAATCAATACGTTATAAACCCTATAGATCTAATACTATTTATAGTTCTTTATATTAATAATAGAATTTATAGAGTGTGTGGATATGTTAGTAACTACATCCACTCAGGTTTAACCACGTATAAATACTTCATTCGATATAGCTAGCATCTTACTTTGCTAATACTGACATAGGCCAAAAAACAAAAAGACTATACTAATTAATTCTCCGACCGTTACTTAACGGATAGATTAAAGTGTCATTAAAAGTTCATATTTTAAGGCTAAAATTAATAATGTAGATTTTAGTCTAACTATAAAAATAATGAAATTTCATGTCATTCAACTCTAACCTATCATTTCAAGAAATCATCGATAAGAGCATGATGGATCGTATAAAAAGATTCATCACACATAAAAGCTCAAATGTTAGTAATACTGAGGACCTTGTTCAAGAAACAATGGTTAAAGCATTAAGTAGAAAAAAAACCACAGAAATTGAAAACATTAATGCTTATATAAACCAAGTAGCTAAATCAGTTATTTGTGATAACTGGGAACGCACAAAGGAACAAGAAACCATAGAGTGTACTGATCTGCTAGTTAGTAATAATGAAAATCCAGAATTAATTGCAATAAATCAACAGAAAATTATACAGTTGCACAGTGTATTAGACTCGCTACCTGAACTTAGACGAAAAGTATTTATATTACGTCGTGTTGAAGGCTTAAGTTATGATGAAATAAGTGAGCAGCTTGAGATAAGCCAAGATGCTATAAAAAAACATATAACTAGAGCAATGGCACTGATTACATTGCATGTTGATAGATATAATTAAGCTAGGCATACATACAATGAATCATAATGGACCTCTAGCGATGAAGAAAAATAATTTAGAAGAAGCAGCTAACTGGATTGATAGACTGCATGAATTAGATAATGATGAAAAACAGGAATTAACCATTTGGTTACAGAATAAAGATAATAAAATCGCTTTCGATAAAATTGCTAAAGTCTTTGGAGATGATGAAATAAAAAACGCTTTACATATTTATTCTGTGGAAAGTAAAACCAACAAAAAAAGATTAAAATCACAATCCAGTACATTACCTGTGAGAATTGGACTTGCTGCATGTGTCGCTGCGTTAACAGTAATTTCTTATTTATCCCTTACTCCTGAACAACATACCTTAAAAAATCAATCAGTATCAGCTTTAAATACCATAGAACAAAGTACTGTCGTTAACTCTAAGCTAGGCGAAAGAAAATCAACACTATTAGAAGACGGATCTTTTGTACATCTAAACGCAGATAGTGACATAAGCGTTACATTAAAAAAAACCTCGAGATACGTAGAATTTAATAAAGGACAAGTTTTTTTTGATATCGCAAAAGATTCTAAACGGCCATTCATAATAGAGTCAAATAAAGCAACTATTAAAGTATTAGGTACATCTTTTGATGTTGAAAAAGCTGATGAAACTACCATCATCACAGTTTATGAAGGTAAAGTTTCGGTAACAGCAGAGAAAGAAATTACTCTAGTTCCCCCACAGCAGGCCATAGTTAAAGGCAGTGAAATAATTATAAAAAATAATCTCATATTGAACCAATTACCTACTTGGAGAACGGGATGGTTTGAATTAAACCAACAACCTCTTTCTACTCTTATTGATAAACTACAAAGTTACAGTGCTAAAAAAATAATTATTAATAGCCAATTGAATAAATTGCTAGTTAGTGGACGATTTAAGCTAGATACCCCATATGAAAGCATATTATTAGTTGCAGCAACTTATAATTGGTCTGTGTCAGAAGATGATAATCATATTTACATCAAATCTTCATAAAGCATCATAAAATGGCTCTTTAAGAGACTGAAAATGGATTATAAAATTAAAGGGTTTTGTAAGATCTATTTTTTCTTGTTGTGGGCACTGATCTCTTACTCTACAGATGCAAACACCAAATCAATATATATCCCCACTGGAAAACTTGATCAAGTATTACAAGAAATTGCTATTAAATATGGAGTTTCGTTTAGTTACGCTCCCGCTTTGGTTAAGGGGAAGTCCAACGTTTTGCTAAATGGACGCTATACATTAGAAGAGTCACTAAAGCTAATTTTATCTGAACATAACATTGCATATGAGCTTAAAAGTAGTGGTTTTATTCTTTATAAAAAACCTAGCAAATCAGTACAGCCCTTTATTGAAGAAATAACAGTTACCAGTAGCTTTAATCAAATTAGTAAAGAATTAACTCTCGCCCCCAAAAATATTACTGAAAACCTTTCATTTAAGGAGATTATGCGAAGCCCTAGTACCAATTTAGCTGAGGCTATACAGCAGATGTCGGGAGTTACAATTACTCGTGAACTAGGTGAAGGCAAAAAAACATCAATTCGTGGTGGCACCCCTGATTTTAGTTTAACTACATTAAATGGTATGCCGGTCTTAGCCAATAATGATTCACCTATGGATAGCCGTATCCAAAAAGAAAAAGATCGCAGTTTTGATTTAAATATTTTACCTGCAGAGTTGTTTAGATCTGTGAGTGTGCAAAAAGCGTATTCTGCACCATCTTTACCTGGCGGTATTTCTGGAACGATAGAGCTTGATTTGATTAATCCGTCTGATTTGGACGATTTCTATTTCTCTATTGCACCACAAATTGGTTTTAATGATTACTCTACTGAACTGGCTAAAAATATCTCTTCTATTATCTCTAACTCATGGGAAAATTGGGGGGTGCTCGCAAGCATTACTTATTCAGACCGAAGCTCAGAAGAGCAGGGCGCAAACACTTTTCGGTGGCGAAATATAGCCTTTAAGGATGTAGATTTATCAGCGTTGTCACAACATGATAGTGATAATTTATTAAACGGGGATTATATAATTCCTAGAGGCAACCGTTACTCTGTATGGCAGGCAAACCATGAACGGCTCGGTGCTAACTTATCCTTAGAATATATTAATGAAGATACTCATATTGATTTAGATATTCTTACTGGTTATCTGAAAGGTAATAGATATGAGTTTCACGTTTACCCTAGAGGTGAAAATTCAACGCCTGTTATTAATAATTTATCAGTGATCACCGATGTTGAAGTAAATGAGTATAACGAGCTTGTGTATGCTAATTACGAGCAGGCAAACGTTTCAACCGAAAACAGAGCTCAGTCAATTGAAACCACGTATGAACAAAGTACCCTTTCTATAAGTAAAATCTTAACAAACAAATTGAAAATGAATGCTCTTTTAGGTGTTGAGTTATCAAAATATAACATCCCTTATAGCAATAAGGTTTATACCCGAGGGGTAAGCGATGTTGCTATAGACTATAGAAGCAACCCTTATTACGCAGATATTCAATATAGTGAAAACTTAGAATCATTAGATATGTGGGTATTCGACCATGGTGACTTGGAATCATACAGCTCAAGTAATAAATACTTCTTTGCTCAAGTAGATTTCAATTTTCTTGTAAACAACTCTTATGAGATCCAATTTGGCGCTGATTGGGCTGCACATAAGAGCAAAGTTGCAAATGAAAAATTAAACGATATTGCGTTTGATGGGGAGTCAGGTTCTCCTTTCAATTTAAATGAAGTTCCCAGTGCTTTTATTAATACTCAAAACCCACATAAAAAGCTTAAATGGTTGAAACTACATACCAATGATACATTGCAGTTTTTTGGGCTTGACCCTTACCGCATTGACCAAAATATAGGTCAAACCAGTTATGAAAATGAGGCTGTCACAGAATACAGCCAAGGCTTATATTCATCGTTAAATATTTCACTGGAAAACTGGAAGACCGATGTTGGCTTTCGTTACCAATCTGATCAAATAACTTCCATTAAGGCACCGGATACGCCAATAACTTATGGGGTGTTTTTACCAAGTGTTAATATGGCCTATGCGATCAATGATGATTGGCAGATTTATGTAGGTTACTCAAAAAACTATTCAAAACCAACGTTAGAATCCTTAGATTTTTATGGTAATGCCCACTTAACAGAACATTCAAAGTATGTGTTTAATCCTGATCTTAAGCCTTATATTTCTAATAACACAGATATATCTTTTAACGGACAAATTGGTGCTAATAAAACATTGGGCATTTCACTTTTTTACAAAGATATAAAAGATTACATTGTTACAACATTAATAAGTGATGATAACAGGCAGGACTATAGCAGCAGTTCCGAAACTCTTATTTGGCATGATAATGCAGAGCGTGCCTACCAATGGGGGAGTGAGGTTAGTTTTAAGTATTTGCTACAAAATACTTATTGGGGTTTTAGTATAAATGGCTCTTATAACGAAGGAAAAGTAACATATTACAACCCTGCAACCGGGTTACCGCTTTTTAAAAAGCAACTTCCTTATTTGTCAGACGTAACGGCATCAGGAACAATTTTTTATGACAGTCCTAAGACATTGTTTAAGCTATCTTCTCTCTATCGCGGTAGTTATATAGAAAGAGCTGGCGAAATATTAATAGATGAAGATGAAACAGGGTTTTTACCAACGACTTATTTCAATGCTTTTTTTAGTTATTCGTTTATTGATAACTGGGAAATAAATTTTAGTGCATTTAACTTAACCAACGAAGAAGTTCGACAATACAGTAACTCGAATTACCGCGCTTATAATACGACAACGAGTGGAAGAAGTGTTTATTTAGGCTTTAGGTATATTTACAAATAAAACCGGTTTTGGTGAGTGAATAAAGCCCTGAAGCTGACTCCAGGGCTTTATTATTTTACTTTTCAATTACGGCAAACTTACCATCTGTATGGATGAAACCCCAAATCACATTAGCATTTTTAGAGTATCCCCAGTAGCGTTGCTGGCAGCCATTAATAGCATAACTACCTTCTGGATGTTGCTCAGCAAGTCTATAGTGAACAGAATAATGGTCAGAATAACCTGTTTCAACGTAACACTCTGGGCTAAATGTCGGTACCCACTGATTGATTTCACTGTCATATCTGCCAAGAGTTAATGTTTCTAACTCTTTACCTTGTGGTGCAACTATACTGATCGCCATCGCATCTGCAAAATCTAGGTTATCGTTATTATATCTATTGTCCCATGAATCGCTATTACTACAGCCAGCTTGATAGTCACTGCTGCTAGTATCACCACTTAATGAAGCTTCCAGATCACGGCCTTTATTAAGTACACCATCACGAGAGACGTGTGTAGCGTTTAATACTTCACAACCACTGCGATTAATGTAGGTAAGTGACTCTGGTGCGGCTGAATCGATAGTACCAAACTCGTTAAATTTAGTACCATCCTGGTTTTGGTTACCGCTGATATATAAAATATCAGATAAAGTGACGTCACTTGTATCAGTAAACCAGCTAAGAGTTACAAGCTCTCTTAACATTTCAACACGGTCAATGTTTGCAGCATATGAGGTATTGTACGTCATATTGTAGCCATCAATGATAGTTGCTTCAGTGCCAATATAGCCTTCCTCAGAAGGGGCTTTACTGTGTAAAAAGTAGTTTTCATTAGGCTCTACAACGCGTTTAGTTGCATCTTTTGTATATGAGGCTTCATCTACGGCTACCCACTGTATGTCTTCACATACTTTGGTGGTTTCTACAGAGCCTTTCACCATGAAATCACCCTCATAATGACACCATTGATTTGTGTCCTTATCGTAATGAGCGCCTAAGTTCATATCTACTTCAGATAAATTATGATTAGCATAATAGTTAGTTGTCTTCATTTGACGGCCGTTTATTTCAACGACAACAAAAGAGATGCCTGCGGCTAAACCATTTGTAGACTCAGCATATTTCAAACCATTACTATTCACATAACTTTGAACTGTATCTTCACGAACGAAGTTATCAATATATAAGCTTGTTTCATATTCATCTTGACTACCGTAGAGGTTTTCATAGGATTTCCATGAGGCGCTGCCACCGACAATTTGTGTAAAACCATTTGAAGTATCTTTATGAGATTTGTCTGTATGAATAAGGCTACGCGTATATTGGTGATCGTGCCCTGAAATATAAGTCACTTGATAGTCATTAAATAGAGTTAATACATCATTTGCTAAACCTGGTGCAGAGTCATCTTGAAGTAACAAGTAACCTAATTGTCCAATATCATAACCGTCAACATTAGGTTCTTGGTTTTCTTCTAATGCACTAACGGCTTCTTCTAAAATTGCTGATAAGCGAGTTAATTCTGCTTCTTCTGCATTATTAGCCACTGCTACATCATAGTTTGCTTGAGCAAGATCTGCAGCCGTTTGGAGTACTCTTTCAGTCGCTTCATAAGCTTCATATTGTTCTACTTGGTAAGTTTGTGGGCGCTTTTTAGTTGAAAGAGGCTCATGGCCAAATGCTACAATGTGATCAACGTTTTCAGCATTTGCTGTAATTACTTCTTGTAGCCATTTATATAAAGTTAACCATGTACCTTTGAAAGTGCTGTTGTGGATATCTGCAAAGTAAAAGTCCAATCCAATAAATAGCGTGTTATCTTTTACAAAGTAATAAACCAGATCTTCTAACCCTGGGTAGCCAGTTATAACACCTTGCTCTAAGTGACCTCGTATAATTTTCCCTGTATAAGCTTGGTATAAAGCATAACCCTGATCAAAATCTACTTGGTTTTTACCTTCATAAGGGTTGATATCATTGTAAACGTTGTTTACAGATTGACGTTCCCACTCCTGGGAATTTTTGAACCATGCAGGCCAATTACGTCCGTTTACAATCTCGTGATTTCCTCGTACTGGGAATAGGTCAATTCCAGCGTCTTGCAGTGGCGAAGCTACTTTATCCATCCATTGAACATAATCTGACTCTGCTCTGTATTCAGTGATATCACCAGTTGCCAAAACAAGGTCCACATCAAGCTCAATCATTTTATCTGCAACAGCTTCCACTAATGGTACAGGTAGTATTTTCCAGTCCGGTCCAAAGTCTTTTCTTTCTTCAGGGCTAACAACAATTGGTGCTCCAGCACTGTCAGTTTCAATGTAAGGTTGGAGGGGGTCTCCTACATTGACCAAGTAACTAATGCCATCCTCATCCCAATCACCGGGCTTAACACTGTCTGATTGGCTTTCAGTTCCAGCGTCGTAGAAACCATCACCGTTAAAGTCAACACCTAGCCATTCACATATAGGGCTACCATCTACGCTAACATCATTGCCATTTTTGTCCACGCACACATAGGCTTTCATATTATCGTCATCACGGCCTTGGGTATCTGGAAAAATAGCAAAGCGCCAAACTTTATCGCTCTCTTCAGGTAAGATATTCGCGCCAGTAGTACTATTCAGCCCTAAAACAGGCTTTTGCTTAGTTAGTTGCTCAATGATTGATGTTAACGAGTCAATCTTAGCTTGAAGAGCATCTATGTCAGAACCTGAATCTGTTGTTAGCGAGTTTAGTTGCTCTGTTAACGCAGCAATTTCTTCTTTTAATGCAGTCACATCTTCATCTGACGCTGCAATGCTGTTGTTTAACTTTAATGTAAGGTCAGCAATGTTTTTTTGTATTAACTCACTTTCTAATTGAGTTAGCTCATTATTTTCACTTAATTGAGTTGCTAATAAGTTTAGCTCATTTTTTAACGCTTCAACTTCTTCGTCAGGCAGATGTGTTAAACCATCTAATTGAGCAGTTAAAGAATTAATTTGAGATAACATATCGGATGCTTGTTCATCACTTAATGAGTTTTCAGCATTAACAGCGGCGAGACTTTCTTCTAATTGTGCAACTTGCTGCTCTAGGCTATTTATTTCATCTTTATTATCATCAAAGCTACAGGCTGATAGTACAGCTGCAGCGGCTAAAGAGAGGGTAAACTTATATATTTTCATTACGTTTCCTTGATAATAGTGAAGAGAGAAATTTCTCAACTACACAACTCGACCTCGAAAACTCAGTTAGGTGGACAATATATATTTTTTATTTTTCCTCCTATATTTCATATAAATGCAATGTTGTTCATATAAAGGAAAGTTACTTTTTAGTCGAGATTAAAATAGGGGGGGGCTTAATAAATATTGAAGTCACGTAAAAAATCAACAACTATCAGGGTGGGATTACTTCATTCCACATTGTGGAAAACATACTTTTGAATATTTAAAATAAGAAATGAAGAAGTAAAAAAGCTCCCTTTAAAAAATAAAGGGAGCTGTAGTCTAGTTAATATTACTGTGTTTTTGTTGAAGCTGCTTTTGGACCATCATAGTCATAGGTGAACCAGTCTACATCAATATAGCCTGCGTCTTCTTTTTCATTCCATGAAAAGAACCCTAATCGATCGCCAGTCCACTTACCAAAGGCAATTGTAAAAGTTGGCCCAAATGCTTTAAAGCTCTTGCCGTCAAAGCTATATTCATAAGTCGCTTGATCCCGAGCATTTGAGGTTCTTACATATAGCTCATCACCAGTTAACTTTGGCCCTATGGTTTTTTCACTCATGCCATTCATGTAAAACAAGTGCTTTTCGCCTTGTTCATTCATTTCTACACCAAGCAAGTTAAAAATCCCACCATATCGAACAAAACCAGCTAGTTGATTTGGTTTCATTCCTGAGATATCAAACTTAGCGATAGCAGTGCCTGTAGTGATCCCCATCATTCTTTGACTAACAGTATTACTTGCTCTCCAAAAGTCACCATCTGAACCGTCATTATTAGTCCACTCATTGATCTTAGGACCATGACCTTCCTTATTTGGCAATACTTTACTCGCTTTCAGACGTAACCAACCCGGACGCTCAGTTAAAGACCAATGAGTATCTCTAGGGTTATGGTTCCATTCCCATTGCGGGCCTAATTTAGTTGATGAAAAATCATCGTCACTTTTTGGTGCCGTAATAGGGTAGCCGTTAATAGGCTTTTTATGGCGCTTAACAGGTTCGCCAATGCCATCATTATCTTCGTCAATACCAATAATTGGCCAACCATCAACCCAAGTTACAGGTTCCAATACCTGAGGTCTGCCTTGAAAAGGAATATCATCATTTTGAATTAACTGATGCATATACCACCAAGAATCATCAGGAGCTTGCATTAAGCCACCTTGACTGGCACTGCGATTATTAAATTCAGATCCTTTCTCTAAAACTGTTTTTACTTCATAAGGACCATAAATGCTTTCTTTAGAACGAAGGACAAGCTGCTTTCTATCGTTTTTAGGGTTTTTAACCCCTGGCTTGGTTGACTTATCACCCATCGTCCACTGAGCCATGAAGATGTACCAAGTTCCATCAATTTTATAGATCTTTGCAGCTTCTGCTCCCATGCCAGTATAAACTAGCTTTCCTTCATCAAGGATTTTTGTACCATCCCAGCTCATTTCATAAATGCGGTTTTCGTTACCTTCAATTTTATTATCAGCAGACTTTTGTTTTTTACCTGTATTGATGATCACATAAGCTTTTCTAGTTTCTTTATCCCAATATACAGCGGGGTCATCTAAAACATCAGCTTTAGGTAGCATCATTATAGGCTCACTCCATGGGCCTTCAATATTGTCTGCAGTTGTTACCATTAACCCATGTTGATAATCAATCTGATACACATACCATTTCCCCTCATGGTAAGCGATGTCACCAGCCCAAGTACCAAATGAATAACCGTTCATACGGTCCCAGTTGTACTCTGGAGCCCAAGATAACTTGGGAAATGCATGACCTACATTTGTCCAATTAACCATGTCTTTTGATTTTAAAATTGGCATACCCGGCGACATATGCTGTTTAGATGTGATCATGTAATAGGTATCGCCAACTTGCTCAATATCAGAATCTGGGTAATCGGCATTTAGTATAGGGTTTATATAAGTACCATCGCCTTGATCACCAAAGCTACCTATGTGCGCGGGCTGATTTGTATTTTCAGTGCTTTGAGCTTGTTCCTTTGTTACTTGAGAATTACAAGCTGTTAGGATTGTTGCTAAAGAGAGAGCTAAAGCACTCAGCTGAGTTTTTCTTAATGTAAGTTTCATATTTTTACTTATTGTGCGTTTTGATTTGTTGTGAGCTAATAAGATTAGTTTTGATTGGTTTCTAAGTCAACTATTCATGAAAGGAAGTAGAAGCTATTAAACATCTTTATTAAATTAAATTACTGCTCTAGATAAAATCAATTTAAATTCTATAACTAGCTATATTATTAATAAGTTAAGTTAGATTTAGGTTTGCAGAGCAGAGATCTTGATTTGCTTAAGAAACATTAATATATATTGCTACTAACGAAGTGTTCAGCTTTTACATCCTATTCATAATCTTATCTTATTGTTTTTAAATGGTTTAACCTGTTTTTACACACCAGGATTAGAACGTTTAGTTAATATTACTTGTCATTATTGTGTTATTTGTGTGAAAATCGTCAATATCGCTCAATAATAATCTTTTGTCGTAATTCAGCTACAAAAGTGATGCATATACTGTTCGGAATATTTACCTAAAGCTGTAGAGTGATAGTAACGCTATGACTGATTTAGTGCTTATTGATAGCTTCGAATAAATAAGCTCAGTTATTGCAGGGTTTAACGTACTGATTTTAATGTAAAAGAAGAATAGGGAACTTCCTTCTTTATCTACATTCTTATTTTGCAAACGCAGGTCGAGGAAAAAATGATAAAAAACACACACAAAGTAGCAGGGGCTCTTGGCTTACTACTCTTAAGTTTAATGAAACCAGCTATCGCATCCGAAAAGCCTAATGTGATATTCATACTTACAGATGATCTTGGTTTTAATCAGGTCGGTGCCTACGGTAACACTCCTATTAAAACGCCAAACTTAGATAATATAGCTAATAAAGGTATTCGATTTAATCAGGCCTATGCTGGTAATACTGTTTGCTCACCTTCGCGAGTTTCACTTTTCACTGGGCGTGATGGTCGCTATATGACTAATAACTCGAATACTGTGCAGTTAGTCGAAAGCGATATTACCGTTGCGCATGTATTAAAGCATGCTGGTTATGACACTGCATTATTTGGTAAGTACTCAATTGGTTCTCAGATGGGCGTAACTGACCCATTAGCAATGGGGTTTGATACTTGGTATGGCATGTATTCTATTTTAGAAGGTCATAGACAGTACCCACAAATTTTATGGCGTGATGGAAAAAAATTACGCATAACTGAAAATGAGGGTGGTAAAAAAGGTGCTTATGCTCAGGAATTATTTGCCAATGAAGCAATCGAATATATAGAGCAAGATCGTGAAAACCCGTTTTTTGTTATGCTAACGTTCTCTTCTCCACATGCTGAATTAGCAGTACCAGAAAAATACAGCAAACAATATTCTTTCAAAGAAAAACCATATACAGGCATGTCTACAGGTCAGCCGAGTGACAAGTATGCCGCTTATTATCCTGAACCTGTGGAAAAACCAAATGCTGTTTTGGCCGGTATGGTAAGCGCTTTAGATGATTACGTAGGTCAAATAACAAAAACTCTGGAGAAAAAAGGGATTTTAGATAATACACTGATTGTATTCACATCAGATAATGGTCCACATGATGAAGGTGGGGCTGATCCTAAAGCCCTTAAAGCGGCTGCTCCGTATAAAGGACAGAAGCGTGATCTTTATGATGGTGGCATACATGTTCCAATGTTAATCCAATGGCCAGATAAAATTAAACAGCCACGTGTAGATGAAACACCTTGGCTATTTGCCGATGTATTACCTACCTTAGCTGACATCAGCGGTGTAGATCTTAATTTGGTTCCTAGAGTTAAAACCAATGGCGTATCAATCAAAGGGTTATTGAAAGATTCTCCAGAGCCGCAACCTGAAAGAGTTTTATACTGGGAGTTTGCTAAACAAGTCGGTGATCCAAATTCAGGTGTTATTGGTGATACATTCCAAGCTGCACGTAAAGGAGACTTTAAGGCTGTACGTTATGGTATAGATTCTGAGGTCGAGCTTTACAACATCATTAAAGATCCAAGTGAATCCAAAAACTTAGCATCAAAGTATAAGTCGATGAAAAAAGAGTTTTTTGAGCTTTTTGAAAAATATAAGAATTAATTAAAATCTTATATTGAAAATTATTGTGTCGTACAGCACCTTGTACGGCACAAAACTCTAGAATATTACCCTGATAATCCTACCCAAAATTTACAAACAATCTTTTTCACTCATAACATTGCATTTTAAGTCACATTGATTTATTGTTGCTGCAAATAAGTTAAATTTTTATAAATAAGTACCCTCAACGTTAATAAGGGTTAGTGCAGAGATAAATCATGATGAATGACTTATTTCTTATCAACACTTCAATACGTAAGGCTGACAGCTTTCGTGATGAACACACAATAATAATTAGGATTTAATATGAATAAAAAGATTAAGTTAGCATTGATACCGCTTACTGTCAGTCTACTATTAACTGGGTGCGGAGAATCTGGTAGTGCTACTCAAGCAAAATTGGATTCATCTGCAGAAGAGACTGTAGAGGCTGCAGCTACATTGGAATCTAACTCAAGTGTAAAAGCAGACTCTATTGTTGTATCTGCAAGAGATGTTGCTGACCGTGCCGCCAATTGGCAATTAGAGCAACTTGGTAATCTATCTTATATACCTGAATCTCATCGTGCAAAGTCAGAAAACCCTAAATTTTGGATTCAAGCATCATTTTATATTGGTTTGACTCGTTGGGCTGAAACAACGAGCAATAAAGACTACCTGCGTTACATTGATGAAATGGCGAAAGAGCAAAACTATGAGTTGCTACTTGATCGCCCTTACCATGCTGATGATCACACAATAGGTCAAACTTATTTGTGGTTAACAGAGCAGACAGGTAATAAAGATGCTTATAAGCCAACACAAGAATTATTCGATAAGATTTTAGCTAATCAACCTAAAGTTGGCTTAGAAATGCTGGATGAAACTAGCACAACTCAAAACGGTGCTCACTTTGAAGGAAATTGCCAAGATCGTTGGTGTTGGGCTGATGCCTTATATATGGCACCAAGAACGTGGTTAAAGTTAAGCAATGTGACCGGTGACCCGAAGTATTTTGAATACGCAGATAAGGAATTCTGGGCAAGTGCAGATTATTTGTTTTCTGATAAATACGGGTTGTTTTTCCGAGACAGTCGCTATTTCGATATGAAAAACGAAAATGGTAAACCTGTATTTTGGGGAAGAGGTAATGGTTGGGTATTTGCAGCAATTCCACTGATTATTGACGATTTACCTGCTGGTCATCCCTCAAGAGAGCGTTATATCGAGCTATATAAAAAGAATGCTGCGGGTTTAATGAAGCTACAACGTGATAATGGTTATTGGCCTGCATCATTATTGGACCCTGATATCGTTAAAACTCCTGAAGTCAGTGCAACAGGCTTTATTACCTTTGGCCTCGCTTGGGGCGTTAACAATGGGATTTTAACTGATGCAAAATCGAAAGAGATTGTTGAAAAAGGGTGGCATGCAATTGAAGAGGCAGTAGAGCCTAGTGGTCGTGTTAATTGGGTACAGCATGTTGGTAAATCACCCGACCCAGTTAAAAAGACTGATTCACAATTATATGGCGTTGGGGCTGTCCTTTTAGCTGCTTCCGAAATGGTTAAATGGGAAGATTAAGCTCTTCTTAAAAATGTGATTCCCTTCACTTTACCTCAACTGAGAGTTAAGTTTTATTCCTATTAATAATATTTATTAATAGGAATTTTTTTATTCGCATGGCCTAGATAAAGTGAAGAGCTCTATTGAGAGTACTCAGTAATGAAAATATTCATACCTCTTTTTTTTGTAATACTATTGTCAGCATGTAATACCCAGAAAAACCAAGAAAGTTTGATCTTTCAACCAAGTAATTTATTAGTTGAAGGTAAAGAGCAAGCGTTAAATGTTCATAATAGTCATCCGAAGTTATCATGGCATGCAAATATTAAAAGCCAATCCCACTATCAGATTCAGGTAAGCCGGAACAGCCAGTTTGATTCAAACTCTCTACTTTGGGATAGCGGGAAGGTTAAAGCAAAAAAATCGATAAATATTATGTATCAAGGCGCTACATTAAATACCGATGAAACTGCTCATTGGCGCGTGAGAGTTTGGCAATCTGGTATAGAGAGAGCTAGTCCTTGGAGTAAACCTAGCACTTGGGAAGTGGGGCTTCTTAATGAAAGTGATTGGCACGCTAAATGGCTGCAAGTACAACAACAAGTTATCACACCTGTTACTGAGCATGTTAATCAATGGGCGCTGTACGCCACAGGCCTTCACCCTGAGGATGTACCAACCTTAACTAAGCAAAAAAAGAAAACGCAAGAACTGGTTATTGGGCAAGTTAAGGCACAGCCAACAGCGAGTTTATTTCGTCATACTTTTAAAGCCCAAAATAGTAAGAAAATAGTTAAAGCTAAGCTTCACAGCACAGCCGCTGGTTATTACGAGATTTACCTTAATGGTCAGAGAGTCTCAGACCGTATTATGGACCCAGGACAAACAGATTTTGATAAGCGTATTCTTTACAATACCGATGAGGTATCTAACTTCCTGTTACCGGGTAATAACACGATAGCTGTTCATTTAGGTAGTGGTTGGTATGATGAAAGCATTGCTTTTAGCCGCTGGAAAAATCCTGATGCCTCAAAAAGCCGCCCCTCAAAAACATTGTCATATGGCCAACCTAAATTTATTGCACAATTAGAGCTTAGCTATAATGATGGCTCCACGCAGTTAGTAACATCAAATGAGAACTGGGTAAGTCATCCTTCACCAGTGGTAAAGGAAGGGGTTTTTTCAGGGGAGTTATATGATGCAAATAAAGCAGTTAAGCGCTGGAATGTAAATTCAGAAAACCTCTCAGGCTGGAAGCCAGTACAAGCCCTTGCACAGTGGCCCACTGAAAAGCTTGAACCACAACTTTTACCGCCTATACGGCCTATTAAAAAAATGACAGTGCAAAAAATCTTTCAGCCTAAACCAAACATATGGGTACTCGATTTTGGGCAAAACTTTACTGGCGTGCCAACATTTAACTTAGATAAGTTAGGGTTGCGCAAGGGACAGGCTGTGTATTTTAGATATGCTGAATGGGCTGATATTGATGGCAATATAAGCCAAAAAACAGGTGGCGGAGCGCCTTTATTAAAACAGGCAGATGGTTATATCGCTGCTGATAACAATGAATCAACATGGACACCTGAATTTACTTGGCATGGCTTTAGGTATTTAGAAATAACAGGCCTTGATCAAGCGCCGAGTATTGACGCAATCACTGCTCACTTAGTCAGAAGTGATGTAGAAATAGCAGGCACTTTTGACAGCTCGAATGAGCTTCTAAACCGTATTCATGATATGGCGTTATGGAGCTACGAAAGTAACTTAATGGCCGTTCCTATGGATTGTCCTATTCGTGAGCGTGCTGGGTGGACTGGTGATGCGCATGCAGCACTGATCACTGGTAACTATAACTTTAATATGGACAACTTTTGGCAAAAATACTTAGGTGACTTTAAAACTGCAACGTTTGAAGCGCCTGCCGTCGTTCCAGGTAAGCGTACGCATGGCGACAAGTTTGACTGGGCTGTGGCTGAAATCATCATTGCATGGGAGCATTATCGTCATCATGGTGATTTACAAGTCTTAGAAGGGCAGTTTACTAGCTTAGTTGAATACATGGAGCTAGCTGAAAGTAAAATAGACAAAGGTTTATTGCGTATAGGTTATGGCGATTGGTGTGATCCAGTATTAGAGCCTGGAATGGGCAGAAAGCGCTGTAATCCTCAACACACGTCACCAACCATAACAAGTTCAGCATTACTTGCTCACGGTTCAGACTTAATGAGTAAAATTGCAGAGCTAGTGAATGAGCCTGAAAAAGCAAAACACTACACCAGTTTATTTAAATCAATAAGCGCGCAATTTAACAAAGAGTTCTATAACCCTGAAACTAAACACTATGGTAGCCAAACAGCAGATGCTATGGCTTTGCGCTTTGGTATTGCGCCAGTGCACTTACGTCAATCAATAGCTGATGCACTTAATATGGATGTTGTCGAAGACTGGAATGGTCATGGCTCTGTAGGTGCACTAGGTCAAACCTATTTGTACTTAGCTTTAAGTGATTTTGGCTATGGTGATACGGCCTTTAATATTTTTACTGAAGATGGTTACCCTGGTTATTCATATCAGTTTGAAAAGCTAAATGCGACCACCCTATGGGAGCGAAAAGGGGTGTTAGACCCAGATTTAGATCCAGAGCGTCGTAATGCGCCTGGGCGTTCATTAAATCATCCATTTCATAGTGGATATGATGGCTGGTTCTTTGAGGGGCTTGGTGGGATCCGACCTTTAGATGACGAACCTGGTTATCAAGTATTTGAACTTCGCCCAGTATTTCCTAAAAACCTAGAGTGGGTTGATGTTAGCTATCAAACGGGTTATGGAAAAATCAAAAGTAAATGGGTTCAAAAAGATGGCCTGATCAAATGGAGCTTTGAAATTCCTAATAACAGCAGTGCTTACGTAACACTCCCTGATAAGCCGAAAGGGCTTTTTGAGGCGGGTAAATATACCTTTGAGTTTAAACGTTAGTTACTACTAACATACTCGATAGGTGTCGGTATAAAAGCGTTGTGAATGTATTTTCACAACCTTGTTACCGTTACTAAAGTGTTTAAATTCGTAAAGTGTCACTATCTGAGATGTATTTACTAGTAGAACAAAACCTGAAGATTAATTTCATACACAAAAAATAAAGGTAATGAACAATGGTTATCCGTAAAGTATTAATTCCAATCGCGGCAGTCTTAACACTCTGTGCTTGTAATGCGCAAAAACAAAATGTGCAATTAGAAACTAAAGCTGCTCCGCTATATACACAGGTTGGTGATGATCCTAGTTGGCAAACAGTTAAAGACAGTGAAGGGTTAAAACCCCATCACACAAATACAACTAAAGGTTACAAGGGATCAAAAGTTGATGTTAATAATGCTTTGGTAGAAGTTGGCCCTTATGCGAACAACCCAATAATTCAAGATAATTTGGCCATTCATACTGTTGGTCATGCCTCAATTCGTCGCGACCAATTTGACCGGTGGACACGCTGGTACCAAGAAGACGGTAACACTCAAGTGTTTCGGTTATTTAAGGGCGAAGAAAACCTTCGTAATAAACGAGAAAATGCAGCACGTATTGAAAGCTTTAGTACGAAAGATAAATGGGCACCTGCCCAAGGTGTTTGGCGAGAGTGGGCAGGGCGTTTCACTATTATCAAATCGGCTGGATGCGCATTACCGCATATGTGCTCAATTTTTCAGGCTAAAGGCAATAACGTAGACCATTGGTCTGTCATGATCCGCTTAGATGAGCACGGTAATATTTGGTATGTACCACGTAAAGAGCAGCCTGAAATTGGGAATAAAAAGTATATCGTAGCGAAGAATATGAATGGAAAAGGGTTTGATGTCCGTGTAAGAGACAATGGCATGGATTACGAAGTATTCATCGATAATAAAAAAGTTGGTTACGGTCAGTGGGAGCGCACTGAAGAGATTGGTTTTCGCTGGGGAATTTATGTTGGGCGAAGCGAAGTCACAGACGATATTATGCTCTTTGCAAGTGGCGTAACAATGCATTAATCAATTCACTTAAATCTAACAAAGCCTTATATAGGCAATAGATGCAACCTAGCGTCATTAAGAACGGCGCTAGGTTTTTTATCAAATCAGATTGCTCCGAATCTATAAACGACAAAAATCACCAAAACTTCACCTCACCTTGTAATAAAAATGTAGCTAAATGATTTATTATTTGACATTAGCAATCAATATGAGTCAATATCAATCATTAAGGTGTTCTATTCAAACGTTACTTAACTGCTCCACATACGTTAATTTGTGGTTTGTGTTTGACTTTAAAAGAGGTATTAATGAATAAAATAATAACTAAAAGCACTATGGCTTTGGCTATTTTGCTTGCGCTACCTGCATGTGATGCCGTTGAAAAAAATAGTAAACAAGCAGCTCTTTTAAATGAAAGTGCTCAGTTTTGTAGCGCCACACTCGATAAAGCAAAATTGCAATTAGACGACTTTAGAAAAGCTTATACAAATCCAAATAAAATACCGACTTCGTTCAGTGATGGTAAGGTTAACTTTATTACTCCTATGGGTTGGACGAGTGGCTTTGTAGCTGGCAGCTTTTGGTATATGTACGAGCACAGTCAAGATAAAAGTTGGCTAGATACAGCGACTCACTGGACTAACGCGTTAGAAGATATGCAGTTCAACCGTAAAACGCATGACGTGGGTTTTATTATGAACAATAGCTTTGGCAACGGGTTAAGATTAACTGGAAATAAAAATTATAGTCCTATTTTAGTAAGTACAGCGCAAACACTGATGGAGCGTTACAACCCGGATATTGGTGCAACCTTCTCATGGAGTTGGGGGACGTGGGAGTTCCCAGTGATCATTGATAATATGATGAATTTAGAGTTGTTATTTAATGCTTCATTAGCGACTGGCGATAAAAAATATTACGATGCCGCAGTAAGCCACGCCACAGTAACAATGAAGCACCACTTCCGAGATGATTACAGTTCATATCATTTAGTTAATTATAGCCGCGATACCGGCTTGCCACAGTCAAAACAAACCTTTCAAGGCCTAACAGATGATTCTTCTTGGTCACGCGGCCAAGCATGGGGCGCGTATGGTTATACAATGGTTTATCGCTATACAAAAGATGAAAAATTTCTGAATCATGCTCGTAATATCGTTAATTATCTTCTCACTCATAAAAACATGCCTGAGGATTTGGTCCCATATTTTGATTACGACGCGCCTGAACATCCTGATGTGATTAATTATCGAGATTCTTCAGCAGCATCTTTACTAGCTAGTGGGCTGCTAGAGTTAGCAAATTATGTAGAAAAAGATGAGGCAACACGTTATCGCAAAGCCGCAATGAAAATGTTACATAGCCTGAGCTCACCAGAATATTTAGCCGCCAAAGGTGAAAATGGCCACTTTTTGTTAAAGCAGGCAACGGGTCATTACCCAGCAGGTAAAGAACTTAATGCGGCATTAAATTATGGCGATTATTACTACTTAGAAGCACTCAATCGTTGTAAAAATACAATTTAACTATGAATACGCTTACAACAATAAACACACAATTATTTAGGAACACCCGACAATGTTTGTAATAGACAGCAAAATTAAACGGGAAATACCATTGCGTAATTTCTTGAGTTCTAACGTAGTCGCTATTTGTTTTATTTTTTTACTGACGCTTATTACATTTGGAGTGTCGGCAAAGGAAATAGAGCGCCCATCTATATGGGTTAAGAAATCTGAACGTTCAGAGATTTTAAATAAAATAAAAACAGAGCCTTGGGCTAAGTCACTATTTAAAGAGCTTAAGCATCGTGTTGAGCCAATCGCTGCTCTTAATAAAGAAGAGCGCTTAAAACCACTGAAAGAGTTGCCATTAATTTGGAATGAAGATAAGTCTCAGGCACCAATATTGCCACTATTTCGAGTGAAAGGTGGCGGTAGCAAAGAACAATTAACGCAAGTTATTAAAGCTCTTCAAGACGGTGTTGATTGTGGTGTCATGTATTATTTAACTCAGGAAGATAAATACGCAGCCTGTGGTGCCGATATTCTCAATACATATACCAACGCATTAACGCTAATGAAAGTTCATAAAGAAGGTGCAATGAACTCAAGTTGGATGTTCCCTGGGGATCATCTTTACGAAGCCCGTGTTATTGGTGCGCAATTACCAATTATTTATGATTTTGTTTATCCATACCTAAAATCAGGTGGTAAAGTTTACGACTTACAATCAAATAACCTCGTATCGTTTGATTTCACACAAGCACAACAGGTGTTTAAAACTTATGTTTGGTTAGCACTAAATAAAGGCCTGCTAGATTCGAATTGGCCGGTATTAGAATCATCAAGCCTAGTACACAATATCTTAGCGTTAGATGATCCTAAAGAAATAGCTAAAAAGCTACCGTATTACACTCATGTAGATACTAAACACCAAGCTTCGTTAAATACTGTTGCAAGAAAATTTGAAAATGAAGGTGATATTTGGCCAGAATCTTTCCAATACTCTAAACATGTAGCAGCTTTCTCTGTTTATTTAATGACTTTACTAGACCGCTACGACCCAACTCTTAAATTGGGACAAAAATACACCAATATTCCTGCAGCATTTACGTCATATTATGATCTGCAATACCCAAATAACGAATACCCTTATATTGGTGATGGCCACCGTACCTATAAACCAGAGTATTCAGCACTTGAAATGTCACTGTTATTGGCAAAATTAAATAATAATGAAAAGCAGATTGATGACTTTAGTAACTATTTGGCATCAAGTATAAGCGCAGGAGCATATGATCGCGGCCACTTACACAATCGCTCTTACGGACCTAGCCCGTACTACACACCATTACAACTATTATGGTCAGTAAAAGAAATTCAAAGTACTCAAAAAGTAGATGTAGCACCGCCGCGTCCTAGAACTAAGCGTCTAGAGTACGCAGGAATGAATATTCAACGAAATATCAGTACACAAAACCCTGTTAAAAATAGCTTGATGGCGTTTGTTGCCGGTGGTTCATATATTCATGGTCATGCTTCAGGTATGGACATGGAGCTATATGGTCAAGGTCATGTACTTGGCGTTGATGGTGGTAAAGGCACTTACAGAACCCCAATTCATGAAAACTATTATCGATTATTTGCAGCGCATAATTCAGTAATTAGTAATGGTGCATCTGCTTCTAGCGGTGATTGGATCAATTTAGGTATTAACCGCGTGCAATCTATTGCTATGGAGCCTACAGCAGGCGAAGAAGGTGTTTCAGATAAATACTCATTCAATACCTCATCATTCTATGATGAGTTTAATAAGGTAGCACCTGCTGACCACCAGCGTACTTTAGCTTTAATTAAACTTTCTGATACCAAAGGTTATTATCTTGATATTTTCAGAGCAAAAAGTAGCTATAACGATGAGTTTCACGATTATGTGTATCACAACATTGGTGATTCATTAACAGTAACATCAGAAAACCAAAACGTGGACTTAGTTGCAGAGCCAAAGCGTTACCAAGCTTCTAGCGAAATCCCCTGGGTGAAACATAAAGATTATCAACATCCTGGATGGCATTACTTTGAAGATGTTAAGACAGCTAAAGCATCTTCAGAACAATATGAGGCTACGTTCACAGCCTCTAAGCTTTCAGATAAATCAATCTCAATGCGAGCATTGATCCCTGCAGGGCTTGATATTGAACTCACTACAGTAAAAGCACCGCAAGCTTATGGCGCGTCTGCACCTTATAATAAAAAGCCACTCCCTACACTTGTAATGCGCCACCAAGGTGAAACGTGGAGTAACCCTTTTGCTGTTGCATATGAATCGATTACAGAAGGCGAAGATTATGCGTTAACGTCTGTTGAAAGACTCTACTCTAAAGGTGTATTTAAAGGCGTGAAAGTAAGTGCCTCAGTGAATAATAAACCACTAACGCAATACATCATTGTGCAAGAAAATATAAATGATAAATACGAAGACAAAAAGTTAGGTATTTATTTTCAAGGTAAGTTTGCTGTTATCACTACAGATGAGCAAAACCAACTTGTCGACATGTATATAGGTCATGGTAAAAGCGTGAAATACAAAAATCACTCACTTAATACCTCGTATGAAAGATCAGGTTATTTGAAATTATAACAACTTGATGATTCGTCATTAAAAAAGAGTGTGGTTCGTATAAGTAACAATAGCGAATCACACTCAATGAAACGCTAGTGAGTGTGATTCAAATACTTTCATTGCGACTCACTATCTACACAACATACCGAGACACACATTATGCAATTATCAGCATCCTTCAAAGCGATTAAACTAAGTAAAAAAACAATAATTTTAAATTTAGCTCTAACCGCCAGTATTTTAACGACAGCCTGTTCATCTAATTCAGTTACGACTAGCGAGCAATCGTTTATGAATGAAAGGGCAGAGCTTATCGAAAAATACTCTGCAACAGATAAGGTATTTGCAACACTGCAAAATCAAGTTGAGCCGAATAATCTAGAGAGTAGCGAGTATTGGCGCTGGAGAATAGATCAATACTTATACGGTGCTTACCCAGAATACCAAGCCATTTATAATAAATACACGCAAGGAAAAACGTTTCACCAAATTTACACGCTCCCACCTGAAGACCTAGGGCCGAAAAAAGCATTACCTTCATCACTGCCATCACTCCCAGAGGGCTACTTTACAGATAACTTGCAAGGAAACCCACATACGGGCTGGCATGATGTTATCGGCGATAAGGTATTTATTACCTATCAAGGGCATCTAACCGACCCTTATATCGCCAGTTATGATCTTAACACTCATCAATGGGATGGGCCTTATAAAGCGGCAGAAAGTACCCTTTCAAAAGGCGACAGGAAAATTGATAGTCATGGTCGGCCAATCATTGAGCAAGACAGTAAAGGCTATTTTCATATCATTTACGGAGGCCATGGAGGAGAGCGTGAAGACGGTTTAAATCCGTCTGCGATAGACACCCCACATGCTGGTGGGAGAATGCTGCATGTTATGTCAGAAAAACCAAATGACATTAGTAAGTTTGTATATGTAAACGACATTACACCGTTTGCATCGTATACTGCCAGTGAAAAAATGGCCAATGGCGATATATACCTGTTCACCCGGGTTGGAACACACAAATCGCCTTGGGTTTATTATAAAATGGAACACGGCAAGCAAACGTTTAATAAACCGGTCACCATTACTGTGCCGACACCGCAAGAGCATAACCCAATCAACGTCGATACATTTTATATAACACCAAAAAAAGTGTCGGATACAGAAATTGCTATTAGCTCATTATGGCACGAATGTAACTTCCTTGAGGTTCACAACAAAACTAATTATGGTCGTATAAACTCGTATTATATGAAGCTCGATACCACAACAGATACGTTTTATAACGCGCAAAATGAAAAGTTAGCATTACCTATCACGTTAGCGAAAGCGAACAAAAAGACACTGGCCTTTGACTCAACACAACGAGAAGAAACACCATTTAGTACCACCCCAATAATGTTAGGTGATAACACGCCTGCAGTTGCGTACCAAGCACGGACCAAGCAATACAGAGAATGGCGCATAACATCGTTCAAAAATGGACAGTGGACACACAGTCAACCCATGCCAGGCACTGTAAACAGAACCTTGGTAGATAGTAAAAACAACACTATAACCAATATTTTGAAGCTTGAAGTATTAAGTAAAGAGCAAGATCAATACACCGCAGCAGTTACTTATAAAGATGCCAAAGGCCTTTCTACTTTTGCCACAGCAATAAGCACCGATGCTCAAAATTGGCGTATTGATAAAACACATTTAAGTTTGGCTAAATCAAGAATTGAAATGAACGTGGTCAAAAAAGAGCATGGGACTGCCGTAGCTGTTTTACTAAATGTTAAAAAAGGCTCAGCGCAACGTATTTACTTATGGAGTGGAGGCAAGTTTCGTCCCGTTTCATAACTTGTATAAATATCACTGTTTATTATTGATATAGATTACTTAAATGAGCGCTGCTACTGAGGTAGCGCTTTTATGATTTTGGTAAAAGTTAAGAGACTAGGATGGTGAAGTATAGACTGTCGCTCTAGCTTGCTTTTGAGCTGAGACATACAGAGCCGAAGTGCGGACTTTAACCGTTAAGCTTTTGATGGCAGCAACTAGCCAATAGCTGTCATTAGCTTATGAGTTACTAGCGGCAACTCAAAGTCAAAAGCAAACCTAATTTTTTCACTAAGCCTGCTTTTATAATCTCTGTTGTTACTTACCTAGACGGAAAGCGGGGATAGATTTTAACTAAATTTTAATTCGTACTTTTCTATCAAGCATTCCACTATAACGTGTTAATACAAGCGCAACTAAAACAACAATAGCGCCTACCCAAGGTGTATTCATTAAGCCATGTTCAGCGACAATATTCCCTCCACCCCATGCACCAATTGCAATACCAACATTAAAGGCAGCGATATTTAATCCTGATGCTACATCTACTGCATCTGGTGTGTGTTTTTCAGCTAACTTAACCACGTATACCTGTAAGCCTGGAACATTCCCAAAGGCAAATGCTCCCCAAACCAAAATAGTAAACACAGCTGTAATAGGGTGGTAAGCGGTATAACTCAACATAAATAATATACCAGCAAGACCTGCGAAAATTATTGTTAAAGCTTTAATTGGCCCCAAATTATCAGCCATTTTACCACCCCAGATATTACCAATAGCAACTGACACACCATAAACTAAAAGTATCAAGGCAACAGAGCTTGAATCAAAGCCACTAACTTCATTTAGGATCGGAGCTAAATAAGTAAATGCGATGAAAGTTCCACCGTAACCAATAGCCGTAATTGCATAAACTAATAGTAATCGAGGGTGAGTTAATACTTTTAACTGTGCTGTAATGTTAGTGGGATTAGCTTGTTTTAAATTATTAGGAACTAATATGGCACTACCAATCATGGCTAATAAGCCTAAAATAGACACAGTTAAAAAAGTCGCCTCCCAGCCAAAAACTTGACCGATATAAGTACCTAGAGGAACTCCAGTGACTAAAGCTACTGTTAATCCTGTAAACATAATCGCAATAGCACTTGCGCCTTTTTCCTTAGGAACTAAACCTGTCGCAATAGTCGACCCTATTGAAAAGAAAACACCATGTGCTAACCCTGTTAGAATTCGGGCTATTACCAGTGCTTCAAAGCTCGGTGCTTGCCAAGCGACTAAGTTTCCAATAACAAACAAACCCATAACTGATAGCAATACATGTTTTCTATTCCATCTGCTGGTTAACGCTGTTAACACAGGTGCTCCTATAGCTACTCCTAAAGCATAAAGACTCACTAGTAAGCCTGCTGAAGGGATTGATACATTAAGGTCTTGTGCCATTGTTGGAAGTAATCCAACAATCACGAATTCTGTTGTTCCTATGGCAAAAGCGCTAAGCGCTAATGCTATCAATGCAAGAGGCATCATTATCTCCAAATAAGTTTATTTAAACGATATAAAGTCAGGCGAAAAATCTAATCGCTTCCTTTATTTGTTGAAGTCATTATTAACTGATAAACTTTTGTGATAAATAGTGCTATTTACAAAATACTTTTGTAATAAATGAGGTTTATTTGAATTTAAAAACAAGATCTGATGACTTAGAACTTTTATTAGCCGTCATTGAATTTGGTGGCTTTTCTGCCGCAGCAGATGCACTTAATATTCAGGTAGCTCGCATATCACGCTCAGTGACTAAAATAGAAAAAGCACTTAACACAGCTATTTTAATTAGAACAACTAGGCGAGTGATGCTGACAGATGAAGGGAAAAAATTTATTGATGCTGTGAGCATAGGTTTACAAAAAATCCAAAGTGCGGAGTCAGACCTTATTATTAAAGGAAAAGTGCCAAAAGGTAAATTGCGTGTCGACGCTGTGAGTCCTTTTATATTTCACCAATTAACACCCCATATGAGTGCGTTTACTAAGGCTTACCCTGAAATAGAGATTGAACTAAATTCTAACGAGGGGATCGTTGATTTAATTGAAAAACGCACTGATGTAGCAATAAGAATTGGCAAACTAGAAGATTCAACTCTACATGCTAGCGCCTTAGGAAAAAGCCCGCTTTTTATTGTCGCATCACCTGAATATATTGCACAAAATGGTTTGCCAAAAGCGCCTGATGACCTTAAAAGTCATAAATTAATCGGTTTCTCAAATATCAAATCACTCAATCAATGGCCTATAAAAGGCTTGAATAATGTAAATCCGACTATAACAGCGAGTAATGGAGAAACCATTCGCCAGCTAGCTTTATCTGGAAGCGGTATCACTTGTTTATCTGGCTTTATGGTTAATACCGATATTGCATCAGGTCGGCTAATATCGCTTCTGGAGCCATATAGGCTATTTGGTACTGATCGTGAATTAGTAAATGCTGTTTACTATAAATCTTCAGCGGTTGCAGAAAGGGTTACTGCATTTATTGAATTTATCAGGCCGAGATTAACATTGTAATGATTGATGTTTATGTCCGCTTTCGAATCAAAGCTGTCTTTCTATATTTAGTAACCAACTTCCGCTATTGATACAGAACCGCCCGTCGACTCTAACTCATATTTGTCCAAAATGGGTTTGAGCGAGGAAGAAACAATCACAGCTTTCATATTTGTTTTTTAGTTCTACAAAATTATCTCTTGATTAAGTTTGGTTCACATGATTGTACCTCGTTAATACGATTTCCAATTATAGAAGCTAGCTCTTTGATAGTTGATGCAGGGTGCGCAATACCTAACGACAAGTTTGTTTGATATGCAGCCATTGGTTTTTCACCGGTAGGAACTTCAAATATTTTTATTTCCCCATATTGAGTCTTGTTTAAAGTACCCCAAATAATGCCTGCAAGTTTTATACGGCCACCAAGACTTAAGTTGGAAGCGGAAGTTTTATACATTGGCACTTCATAACGAAAAACTGGCGAACCACTAGAACCGCCAAAAATTGGCATATCCACCAAAAACTCTCTCTTACCGTTAAAATCTGTCAGCATATTAGTTGCTGTATGACCAACTCGGCTAATTGGCATGTTGTTGGTGCTATCCCATAAACCTGTTGGATATCCGCAAACCATTATTTGTTCAACATGCGCCACCGTAACCTCTTCGTCCTCTGTCATTAAGTCGTTGCTGTCAATTAGATGAGCTCTAACCTTTGAACTATTCTGTAGTCGAGACATAAAAATACTCGATATATCAATAGCACATAAATCGATTTCGTCGCTTGGATGTGGAAAATAGTTATCAATCTCTGGGGAAATATTACGAATTATATCTACATGGTGAGTTAAATCATTTCTGTTAGCGGGTTGCCCTCCTTTGCCCATTTCGTACAAGTTATTACTGCTTGTAATTGTAAAGTTGATATAATCACTTCCCTCTACAACATGCTTATTGGTCATTATAACTACTCTTGAATTAGTAATATTACCGTTGTCAGCTCGATAGAAAAAACCTGTACCAACTGAGCTTGATGGACTTCCCTTTTTACCCGCTAAAATGCGAACTGTAGAAAGAACTACTGCGTCATTTTGTGGGGCTGAAACCTGAGTCATTATTATTCCTTTTAATTTTTGTGTATTGCATCATAAGTTTGGATTCTAAGTCCGCTTTCATATTAGCGCAAAGCTAAAGAGTGTCCAAAGGCGGGTTATAAATATAACTCGCCTTTGCTCCTTTATGAGTTAACGTAAATACTCTATAGGTCGACTTTGAGCGAAGCAGTCAATCAAAAGTTTTGATGTCTGAAGTCAAGATTTGATCCTCGTTGGCTTTTTCAAAACTAATGGGCACGAGCTTTTGTAATAGTGGCAACACAAGCAAAGGCTCAGAGCGATTGCGCTATGCGCTATGAGTAAGTAATTTAATCCATTCATCTGCGTTTGACACAATGAATTGATATTTATTGCCATTTTTTAATACGACTTCAATTGCATCATGTGTATAAGGCAAAATACCCGCAACTTTACCATTGCACTTACTCACTTTTACAATTTCACGCCGTGAAAACGTATAAGGCCCTAACCCAAATTGTGCATTAAACGGTGCAAAATGAATATCAGTGTTGGTTAGCCAAAATTTGCCGTCGGCTTTAATCGCCCCTTGTTGAATCGTGGCGGTTGTCGATTTGATTGTTATTGCTTGCATAATAATATTCCTTTATGTAGCTATTAATGTGTCAGTTTTGTCGCTTTTAAGTCATTACCAAGTGACGACATTTTAGCTGACTGTATTACCTTTTCTTGGTTCGCCTCCCGTTAAGTAATGCGCCCAACCACGTATTTTTAACTAATAATAAATAACTTATTTGACCTATAAGTAATGTTACCACCACGCTAACTATAAACTTTACTAAAACTGGCAAATTAGTATTAATCAATGGAACCTGAATATAGATCAACACCGGCACATGTATCAAGTAAACCCAATATGACGCGTTTGAAATGCTGCGGCTGAGCTTATTTTGGTGATTTAAAAAACGATGCCCAAGTAAAAACGTTATGGCGGTTAATAAAATAACACTCAGTCCTTGTGATAAAACATGCAATACATGTAGCTCTCCCGCTGCGGCAAAATAACCTGTTGTTGCGGCGGCAATCACTTCATCTAAGCTTGGCGCAGCTGGTAATAAAGAAAAGTAACCAGTCAGTGATATTGCAACACCCAAAATAAGAGGCCATAAGTACTTATGATATGACCAAATGAGCTGCTGTTTTTTATAAAGCCCCACTCCTAACCAATAAAAACTGCCGTAAAAACCATACGACCATAACTGTGGCGTGAGTTTATCGGGAGCTGGGAATGGAATAGATTGCCCCATCAAAGAAAGCGTTAACACGATGGGAAGTACAAGCCACATAAATAAAGGGTGAACGCTAAGCCCATCGAATTTATTACCTAATAAGTTAGTTGTTTTCAACAACCAATGAATTAAGCAAAACTGGAATAAGTTCCACAAAAACCATAAGTGCATAGTGCTAACAACAGGCTCTTTAATAACTTTAAACACAGCAAAAATCGGCGGTATTGGATTAGCTATACCGGCTCCAAAACTCAAGGCATGGTAGTAAACGGCAAAGCTTAACGGTAAAAATACAATAAAAGGCAGTAGAATATGTTTACTGCGATGATGTAAAAAGCGCGCGTTGCTCGATTTATCTATTAAAAGTGCACTGCAAAACCCTGCAATAATAAAAAATAACGGCATCCGAAATAAGTGCAGCGTATGTGTAATATAATCAAATAGATCACGTGTGCTTGGGTCTGCCGTAAACCAAATATTGCTAAAGAACGGACTGTAGGCTAAAGCGGCATGAAATACGATGCCAAGCAATAGCGCGAGGCTGCGTAAATTATCAATGTAATGTAATCGACTGTCTTTATTCATTAATGTGCCCAACTAATTTTTATTAATAAAGCATAAATGAATGAGGCATAATGGCACTAGTCACAAAGCTCATAGCCCGAGCTATGACAGATGTCACTGTTTTTACATCGCGAGTTCTGCAATAATTGCTAAAAAATATGGCCATAGTAATGGAATCAACTATACGACATACAACCGATTGGCATTTCTCAACATTGGCATCGTGGCTTGGGGTGACATCGGCGTGTGCCTATTATGCCAACTCAGAATTAGCGCTATATTTGCAAATCATAGTAAGTGGTTCCATTTTAGCTATTTTGCTGTATGTGTTAAAACAGCCTAACAAATTTGTTCACGGCGTAGCACTTGGCTATTTCCTGCTTATTTTGGCAATGATACAACTGAGTTCAACATCCTTAGTTTTTATCCACCTAGTGATGTTTACCGCGGTTTTTAGTCCTCATTTTTCGCTTCCTAAAATACTGGCTTGCGTTGTGGCCGCCATGCTGGTGTATGGTTTAACGCATTATTCGCGCTGGGAAAATGGCATTCCTTGGATCACGTTTACAATTTGGTTTTTCTTTTGCTTGATGAATTGGTTTGTCAGTCGCCGGATTGTCGAAAGTTTAAATACACATTACCAATCCCGCCAAAACTACAAAGAGTTAAAAGCCACCCAACACATGATGGGGGTGATGCATGCAGCGCAAGAGCGACAAAATATATCACGCGAGCTCCATGACTCACTCGGCCATAAGCTTACCGCGCTCAGCATTAATTTAGATTTTGCTAAAAGAGCAGCAAATGAAGCCACCGTTGAAACCCTCTCTCTTTGTCACCAACTTAGCCAAGAAGTATTGGCTGAGGTGCGCGAAATCGTTTCCACTCAACGCAATAACAAAACGATACTTAAGCAAGCTCTTGAGGCCATTTGCGAACTAACACCTAATTTACACTGTGATCTCCAACTAAGTAAGGAGACAGAGCAGCTCCCTCAAGACTACGCCCTTTGTGTATTGCGGTTTACCCAAGAGATGATCAGCAACACCCTTAAACATACCCAAGCAAACCATTTTACTTTGCATGTAAATGTCACCCACGTTGACGAACAGCTGCTGTTAGTTGCAAAAGCGTATCACAATCAACCAGAGACCCATTTACCAAAACAAGGGAACGGATTAGCAGGATTAAATGAGCGAATGGCACAATTTGGCGGTGAATTTTCACAACACCTTGAGCAAGAAACACTGATAAATACCATGACACTACCACTAAACTTAGAAGAAAAAAGCCATGATAAAGTGCTTACTAGTTGAAGATCAGACATTAGTTCGTTTAGGCCTCGCTAATTTACTTAACCTTGATAACGCCATTAATATCGAAGCCCAAGCTGAAGATGGCTTACAAGCGCTTACACTATTAGCTGAGCATAGTTTTGACATTGCTTTACTCGATATGAGAATGCCGAATTTAGATGGGCTCGGCGTGCTGCAAAAAATGCATGAAAAGGGTGATAAAACCCCTGTGCTGATCATCACCACATTTGAAGATTGTGATGTATTAGTCAAAGCCCTTAATCTAGGTGCTCGTGGATATGTGCTAAAAAACATTGAACTTGAAGAACTCATTAGCGCTATTAAGCAGGTCGTTGCAGGTGAGCGAGTATTGCAAAGTGCGGTGACTGATTTTTTACTCAAAAAGCAACTAAGCCCTCAGCTCAGCTTAACGGACAAAGAACAAACCGTATTGCAGTGTTTGTCTTTAGGTATGCCAAACAAAGTGATTGCCAAAAAATTAGATAACTCTGAGGGGACTATTCGTAATCATGTGTCACAAATTCTTGCCAAATTAGACGTAAAAGACCGCACTCAGGCCGTTATAAAAGCCATTAATCAAAACCTAATTTAACACGCGAACAAGACCAAATTACTATTTTTGATTAGGCTTAAGTGGTGTAATCAACATAAATAAGAGTAAATAAAACTAACTAATAAACAAACCGGCGACTATCCATGCGAGCTTTTCTTGGCGTTCCACTTTTTGTGACCTAGCAATGAGTATGATTGGCATCACCCAAATCTTGATTTCAGACATTAAAGATCTTCAGTCTGCTCATGGCACCGAACCGCCCGTCGACCCTAACTCATAACTGCCCAAACCCTAATCATTAATACATTCGCTATCCTCATAGTAACTTTTAAATAGGAGGTCACTATGAAACCAGAACTAAATCACAATGCTACTGGTGTGAAACGTCCTTTCAAGCTGGAAGAGATTTGGCGTATTCGCACTCGAATCGAAATTCAAAACAACTTGATGCAATTAGCGTTACTCAATTTGGCTTTAGATAGTAAATTAAGATCATGTGATTTACTGTCTTTAAAAGTTCGAGATGTCGCTACTCAAGATCAAGTTTTTGAGAGGGTGCAATGGACACAAAAGAAAACAGGGATCGAAGTTCAATTTGAGATAACGCCGAGAACACAACAAAGTATTAGCCGTTGGGTTCAAGAAGTTAAATTGCAACCTAAAGATTATTTGTTCCGGAGTTTACGTCGCTCTAATCAACCAATAAGCTATTCATATTACAGGTCTATTATCAGGAGTTGGGCTGAGCAGTTAGGGCTTGATTCTGATCATATGGAACTCACTCAATGCGAAGAACCAAAGCGACATTGGTTTATGCTCGAACCAAAAATATAAGGGCTGTTCAGTTACTGCTTGGCCATACAAAAATTGATAACACCATTAGATATCTCGGAATTGAAATTGAAGATGCAATTAAGATACCCAGAGAAACGGATTGTTAATTTAGTATAGGCAGCAACCCCAAGCTGCCTTTGCCCCAGAATGAGTTTAGGCGACGGTCTCAAATGAGCGATAAGCGATCATTGAGATTGGATAAATTTTACAAATAACCAATATAGCTTATAAATACAGCAATCCAGACGAATGAACATATCAATAGCGCAATTAATACTGCTGCGGAGCCTAAATCTTTAGCGAGACCTGACAATGGATGAATCTCTAAGCCAACTCTGTCAATTGTTGCTTCTATTGCTGTATTAACAACCTCTGCGAATATCACAAATAAAACAGAGATTAGTAGCATGACCTTTTCGTAAATACCTATCTGCCAAATCGAAATAATAGTTACCGATAAAGCGAGTAAAAAAAGCTCTTGTTTAAAAGCAGCTTCATTTTTAGCAAGCCATTTAAATGCACGCTGTGAATTTTTTAAAGCTAAAACTACTCGATTAATACCTGATGGCTTATTTGCACTATCAAATTGCATTGGAAACTCTCTTTATAGACTTAGGGCCTTACAGCCGTTAAAAATATCGTATTCAGGTTGGTATTGACTGCTGCTTACTTGAGTTAAGCCAAGTAAAGTGTCAAAAATATTGTCGTGTGAAAATACTTTTGAGCGTTGTAACTCAATACAATGATTAAATTTAGAGTCAGCGAGTTTATTACTCCAAAAAATCATTGGAATATGGGTTTGCTCGCTTGGTGCTAATGCATATGGAAACCCGTGAAGGTATAAACCTTTCTCACCAAGTGACTCACCATGATCTGACACATATAGGAGTGACTTCTTCGTTTCGTTACTTGTTTGTAATACTTTTATCAACTGGCTCAACACCTTGTCTGTGTATGCGATAGTATTATCATATGTGTTTGTTAGTTCAGTTGTACTACAGTTCTGAATATCGCTTCGAGAGCAATCAGGTTTAAACAAACTTTCGTGTTCAGGGTAACGACGATAATAAGTTGGTCCATGTGAGCCTATCATATGCAGAACAACCAATTTATGTTTAGCGTTACTAGTAGCTATCTTGTCTGCTAGTTTCGTAACTAATATTTCATCAAAACAGTAATGACCATCACATAACTGATGTTCTTTATTTGGCTCAATGTTGTCTGATTTAATGCGAGCACACACTCCTTTACAGCTGCTGTTATTATCAATCCATGTTACTTCAACACCACTACGCTGAATAATGTCTAGAGCATTTTCTTGACTACTAGCAAGCCGAGAATCATATTCTTTGCGGTTCAGTCGTGAAAACATACAGGGGACTGAAATAGCCGTCGCCGTTCCACATGCTGAAACATCACTAAAATACTTTACGCCTAACTTGGGAGTATACGCATTCGTTGTTCGACTATAGCCTTGTAGTGAAAAGTTAGCCGCCCGAGCTGTTTCCCCGACAACCATTACAGTTAGCGAGGTGCTCGTTTTATTTTTTAAAGTGGGCAAATTATCGAGTACCTTGAAAGGTAATGGTGGATAAAAGTAATTATCTCTCAGGTATTTATAACTTGCTGTATAGAATGCAAACGGGGTGATATAACTTGTTAGCTGTCGGTTGTTGCGGCCAACAGAAGCGTACTCTTTATAAAAGGGTACAGCGATTAAGGCACAACAGAGCAAAGCTGATAGATTTAGCTTCATAAAACTTTTTAAACGTACTCTAAAACTCCCAATAATTGTGAACTTGGAAAATAAGTAAGTAGGTACAACCCCCAATAAAAAAGTAAATAACACAAGCTGAAAGTTTAAGTATGAAAATGCTTCACCTGAATTTGTTTCAACAATATTTTGTAACATACTCTTGTCAAAAATAACGCCATAATTAAGTGTTGAATAAAACAACAATGAGCAAACTAAAACACTAAATAGAAGTATAGGTTTAACAAAAGTAATTAAGGACAACCAACTTAAAACTAAAACAGTCAATGAGAAAAGCAATAAAGGGACAGACGCGATAAAAAGCCAATTTACATGCCCTGACTGTGTTGCAGCCATAAAAGTATTGTATAAAAACAAGCCATTAAATGTGATAACGATATACATTGAAACTAAGCAAACAAATTGGCTGTAACTTGCTTGCCAAGACGAAATACAAAATCTTTTAAAAGCAATTTTCATAGTTATTCCTTATCACTACTTTTATCAGCTAAACGATAAAGCTGCTCAGTGTAAGCTAAGTTGCTAAATAACACATGAGAGAGTGCTTTTTCAGCCAACGTTTGATCAACGTTTTGCTGTTCATTTTTTTCTTGTATTTTGGTTTGTTTGTTATAGCGCCAATAGCTGGTTTGTTGATTTGGCATTAGGATGACAGCGCGATCATTTTCTAGGTATGCAAAATTATCGTAGTACTGCATCATTGCACGTTCAACTGGATAATCTTTAGTGAGATCAAAGCCCAGCATAGGGGTTGCTTGGTCAATTCCTAAAAGTGACAACAAAGTAACAGGTAGATCAATTTGACTAACGAGTCTTGGATCACGTTTGCTTTTCATATCGCTGTTTAAAATAACAGCCGGTATATGAAAAGACTTCAAAGGGACAGGTTCAGAGCCAAAAACACGCACATCATGGTCTGCCACAACCAAAAATACGGTGTTTTCCCAGTAAGACTGTGTTTTTGCTTTATTTATAAATTTCCCTAGTGCGTAATCGGCATACTTAATTGCAAGGTCGCGTTTATAGTTTTCAGGATCATGCCCTGTAGGTAGCGATACTTTGCCTTGTGGTATATCAAACGGATCGTGGTTACTAGAAGTAAATACAAGACTAAAAAATGGCTCTGTCGAATTACTTAATTTAGTCAGTTCTTTATCTGCTTGATTAAATAAGTCCTCATCACTGACCCCCCAAGAGGAGATAAACTGGGGATTGTCAATATGGTTAATATCAACAATATCGTTAAACCCGTTTCCTAGGAAAAAGCTTTTCATATTGTCAAAATGGCTTTCACCGCCGTAGATAAACTGTGTTTTGTAACCTTCTTGGCTCAATACATCCGCTAGTGAAAAAAAGTTATGCTGTGATTTAGATAGTTTAACTACTGAGCGAGATGGTGATGGTGTAAAACCTGTGGTAATTGCTTCAATACCTCTTACAGAGCGCGTGCCCGTAGCATAAAGGTTGTCAAACCCCCACCCTTGTTGATATAGCTTATCAAGTTCAGGCGTAATATCTAACCCACCAAGTTCTCCAACAAATCGGGCACCTAAACTTTCCTCAAGTATTATAACTAAGTTTTTTTTAACACCAGACACAAAAGGCTTGTTGTGCGCCAAGGTTGGAATATTTCCAGCGACAAACTGTTTTCGATAAGAAGCCTTTTTGACCGTATCTATAATTTTTTGACGAGACATTGTGCCATACAAATTACTGGCACTTTTTTCGTTACCTATGTTTTTCAGCGCAAACGCAACACTGTAAGTGGAGTTAAGAACAAGTGAGTTTACTAGTGAATCTTGAGAAAAATAGACTAATGCAGGGTTAAGCGGCCGGTGACTCAATGTACCTCTGGCAGCAAATAAGCAGATTATTAAAGCAGCCATTAGAATGGATAAATTGGATGCTTTTTTCAGTGACTGTGGTTGTGTGAATGCTCTACATAAAAGGCGATAGCTATAAACGCTTGTTAACGTAGCCAAAAGCAATGTACTTAGCATTGCTAAAAGGTGGCCATGCACTAACATTGAGAAGACTTCTTGTGGGTAATCAAGGTATTCAATATATAATCGGTTAGGCCTTACATCATATTGATTGATGAATGCAGGTGTTGATGCTTCAACAATAACAACTACAGTTACAACGACGCTACCGTAAAGTGTAAAAATACGCTGGAACAGCTCTGTTTTAGGGCGTGCAACTACATGCAGTATCAGTATAAAAACCCCAATAGTTGCTAAGTATCCAATGCTACTTAAGTCTATTCTGATTGCTCCTGATATGACCGGCCAGATATCACCATCATTTAATCTTGAATGTTGCCAAAACAATAAAGCAATGCGGAAAGTTATAAAGATTGATATCAATATAATAGTAAAACGCAACAAGGGTTTTAAAACGGAAGTATTTGCTGTCATAGTTGTGCTCGATCTTAATAATTGCAGCAATACTAAAAACCGAAACTTAAGAAATCCTGAGTCTAAACTTAATATTGGCTAAACTATGGAAACTTAAGCAAGTCTTAAGTAAAACTTAAGCTATATGGCGTAACCTAATGATGAAGATGCATTTCAGGTGAATGAGTAACACATGAAGTTATTAATAATTGAAGATTCAGCGTCACTAAGGCGTAGTTTACGAATTGGCTTAGCAAATCTAGGCTTTGCGGTTGATGACACCGGTGATGGTGCACAAGGGCTGAGTATGGCGATGACGGGTGAGTATGAGCTTATAATACTTGATATTATGTTACCGAGTATCGATGGTATTACTTTATTGCAAACCATAAGAACCAAACAGCTTGATTCTAAAGTCTTAATTTTGTCAGCTAAGCAAGAACCTGAAGACCGTGTTTTAGGGCTTTTAACTGGAGCGGATGATTACCTTACTAAACCCTTTTCATTTGATGAGCTCCACGCTCGACTATTAAATTTAATGCGCCGTGGTGGATTGAAGATGATGAGTGATATCATAACTATTGATAATTTAGCACTGAATTTACAGTTAAAACTGCTAAAAGTGGCTGACAATGTTATTGACTTAACACCCAACGAGTACAAAATTGTCGAATGTTTATTTAGCAATCAAAATAAAGTGTTTAGTGCTGAGAAGCTAAGTACCTACCTTGCAGGGCAATATGATTTGATATCAAAGAACTCGATTGAAGCTCATTTATCATCTGCTCGCAAAAAAGTAAGAGTTGCAGGAGGGGAGCTGCCAATTCAGACCAAGCGTGGTTTTGGTTATATTGTACAAGGACAATAATGAAATCTATTCGCAGTAAATTAGTTGTTACACTCTCGGTAACTATAACAGGCTTTGTTTTATGCATTTTGTTAGCAACCGACATTGCTGTTGATAGTTGGATAGACAATGAGTTTGATCGCAGCCTGCAATCCAAAGCAGGTATGTTAATGACCTTAGTACATAAAACTGATGAAGGTTTTTCGTTTAGTTTTTCTAGTGAGTTTATGCCCGAGTTCGCAGGGGAAATAGAGCCTGAGTACTTTCAAATATGGAGCAAAGAAGGGACTTTCACTCGCTCCAAAAGTTTAGATTTATTTGAGGTTAAAAACTTACCATTTGAAGACTTGGAGATTGGCGAATCAAAAATACGCCCTTTACAATTACCTGATGGCCGAGATGGTCGAGTGTTTTATAGTCGTTTTATACCACAAGGAAAAGACAATACATCAGAAGATACATATAAAAAAACAAATGATGAGCCACTGACTTTAGCTTATGCATCGTCTTCTGAGGAAGTTGATTTTGTACTTTGGTTGATTGACGTTATTTTTATAGTGACCACAATTACAGTTATTGTATTTATTCGATTATTTGTCCGCAAGGCGATAGATACATCACTTGCGCCATTAATTAAACTCAACCAAGATATCAGTCAGTTAAGTATTACCAGTGAAGGTTCACAGATATTTATACAAGAGCCAGTTAAAGAGCTCTTGCCTATTGTTGAAAGTTTGAACGCCTTTATTAAAGAGAATAGACAACTTTACCTAAGGGAAAAGCGACTTACATCCGATATTGCCCATGAAATAAAAACGCCCATTGCCGAACTTATAAATATGGCAGAAGTTGCTATCAGGTTTCCAAATGAGATAGAACTCAATGAGGATTTTAAGCCAGAAGCGTTGAAAATAAGTTTACGGCTTAAAAATATCGTTTCGAACTTATTGCTATTACATAAATACAGTGATGGTAAGTTAATAAAACAAGATGCTTGTGATTTAAATCAAGTTATTATTAGAGTACTGGAAAACCATAATTTATCGCGTGTAAATTTGGAGTTGAATGAGAATGCACCAGCAATTATGAGCAACTTGTTTGCCCTCGAATCAATTATTAGTAATTTAGTTAACAACGCGAAACAATACAGTCCACTAGATTCAAAAATTTTAGTCTCCACGAAGGCTGCAAAAGAAAAACGTTTAATACTATCAGTTAGTAACTCCCTTATTGAACCTTTAAATGATAACGATATCGACCAATTATTTGACCCTTTATGGCAAAAAGACACTTCAAGAACATCGAATGACAACTTTGGATTGGGGTTATCAATCGCTAAAACGCTTAGTAAAGCAATTGATGCGCAATTAAGTGCAGAAGTTAGTGACAAAAAAATCACATTCTCTTTAGCCTTAAACACGGATTAGCTTATTTAGCACCTACATAGAAATAAAGGCTGGGGAGTGCAATTATGTAATGAGACTCCTAAATACTTAATTTTACTAGCAGCTATCAAACAATCAACTCCATTTCTGCGGTTTAGCAGGATGTTGTTATCTCTATACATGGTACAGAGCCTCTAACTCGTTTTTGTCCAAAAACGAGTTTGTTCGACCGTCAGCTACACGCCCTGAGTTCAATCGTTCAAAGCCGACCTCTGAGTTAATAGGGAACTCGCCAATGGGTAGTTTTGTCGTGATGCTTATACAATCACCAATTATGGTGATTTATAGGTGGTTATTAAATGTAAGGGGGTCAATTGATGGTAAAAAAGGGAACCGTTTCAAAAATGCCTTGTTTCTCTAGGGACTTCTTGGAGGCTTGTATCAGCCTTTAAATTGAACGGAGCCAGAGAGGTTGGGTGAGCGCTTAAATAATCCTCATCAAATTGAAAAAAGCTTTGCTTACTATTTTCAACCAATTTGCCGATAAGTATCTTTTCACCTGTGCTAAGTGCTCGTTTTACGGTTAGGGCTGATTTAAGCATTTCGAAGCACATCCTCCACTGATTTAAACTCAGGCTCAGACGACTCTGTCAGCTCTTTCATTTTTTTAAATCACCGACTTCTCATAAAGCATGAGAAACTGGCGCAATGAGATGTTGCCAGATGACTCAAACTTGCGGATCGTCGCGTAAGCTACCCCAGAGAGAGCAGCCAGCTTTTGAACACCGAGTTTATCTTTTTTCCGAACCGATTTGATAAACACTTTTAGATCCACTTGTAAATCATAAGCGGTATAAAGTGATAACATATTTGCCTCTCTCATTGCTATTAATATAGCAATCTATTGGTTTAGCTTTTATGGCTCCATTACGTGACAGCAAAGCATTACAGCGTTATTTAATTGTCACAATAATCGCATTTATGAAGGTTTTTTATTGTTAATTGCTATCATAGTATCAAATCAAGCTGGTACCTTTAGAGGATGTGTCAGGAGTTAAGTTGACATGTTTTTAAAAGTTCGAGAGGGTTTTCCGAGCCAGTTTTAATATGTATAAATTTTTTATAAAACTATACATAAACTAGCTAACATATATATAAATTCCATTTCTTTATATACGTTAAAAGTTTCTTAGAAGGGTTCTAAACCGTATTTGTCCGAGTCGTGAGGGAGATATAAATTTAGGAGCCCTCCATGAATAACAAAGTCGGTATCTTTTGGTTTGTTGAAAACACATTAGTTTATAAAACTCAAAATGCCATAGAAGTAACGCGGGATAGGCTGGGTTTTGTAGATAGCTATTTGCAACACCAAGTCGAATGGGAAGAAAACCTAATCTATGAGCAATTTGCTTTAAACCAGCATAATACAGACTACTACAACTTTCCCAGAGGTCGTGTTGTGTTTAATTTTAATTTGCATACATCATTCATTTATTTAGATAAAAGGCTCTTCAAGAAGCATATTTTGAATGACATAAAAGCTAAATTTTCTTTAGCAAATACAAGCATCAAGTTTTTTTACAGATCCTCATTATATTTGCTTCAATAGCTTTAAATCATAAGGGGTTTAAACGAGGTTAACGCGTTAATGGGCTATTCTTCGCCCTTTATATGTTAATTTCTTCAGAAACTAATGATACACTTAAATCATATTCACTCACAAAGGTGTAAAATCAGTCATGAAAATAGCGTTAATGTTTGAAAATAGTCAAGCGGCTAAAAACCCAATTATCTTAAACGAGCTTGAAAGTGTTGCTTTACCGTTAGAGCACAGTGTCTTTAACGTGGGTATGAATAGCGAAAATGATCACCATTTAACATACGTACATCTAGGTATTATGGCGGGGATTTTAATTAACGCTAAAGCCGTTGATTTTGTATTCGCAGGATGTGGTACGGGTCAAGGTGCAATGATGTCTTTGAATGCTCATGACGGTGTATTCTGTGGCTATTGTATTGATCCATCTGACGCCTTTTTGTTTAACCAAGTAAACAACGGTAACGCGTTAGCACTGCCGTTTGCTAAAGGATTTGGTTGGGGCGCTGAATTAAACGCGCGCTATATCTTTGAAAAAGCACTTACTGGTGAGCGCGGAGCGGGTTACCCTGTAGAACGTAAAGAACCTCAAGTTAAGAATGCATCAATTCTAACTCAAGTGAAATCTGCTTTAGCGAGTCGCAGCTATGTTGATTCATTGAGAAATGTTGATCAAGAATTAATTAAAACCGCGGTATCAGGTGAGCGTTTCCAAGCGTGTTTATTTGAAAATGGTCAAGATCAAGAAATTATTGATTATGTTAAGTCTCTATTAGCTTAGTAAACGACAAACATTTACATAATAGCCCTTGAGTTAACCCCAACTTGAGGGTTTTTTTATTGATAACATTACTATCAGCTTCAGCTGGTGGAGCTTCGTAGGCGATTAGTTTACTTATTAAATTGTTTACTAATTCCCAATTATCATCTACCCGTGCTCAAAACATAAAGGTATCTTTAGAAGCCAACCATTCCATTTACGCCTGAGCTTCTTGGCACAATAGTAATACTCTCCTGATAAACAAGTATGAAAATTTACATAGAAATTGACAGTTTGTTAATTTTTTAAATTTCATTTACACTCATGTTTATTCAATTTCAATCATTGAAACTGTTTTCTGACCTTAATAGTTTGTAAAGGGGCATGGCTGTTAAAAGTCCCTCAATAGAAAATAGCCATTTCAATGGGCTGATTTTTATCAAGATAGAGAAAAAACAATGAGAAAATTTTTATTACCGATCATGATATTAAGTACATTTTTAAGCGTAGGTTGTAGTGAAAGCACAACACTATCGGTAGGTAAAGCACATGAAGGTTTTTCAAAAGAAGCAGTAAAGGAAAAGTTTGCTGCGCTAAACCCTCCTAAAGGCCGTTTGGCCATAGTCATAGATGGTAACTCACCAGATCCTGATGATATTGGCGCTACACCTGTTATGTTGGCCCTTTTACAAGACACCGGTTTATCTAACCGGCTCGTCCATTTATCTCATTCTTGTGATTTAGACCCTTTTAGAAATAAAGCTCGCTATCAAATCGACGCTGAAAATGAAATGCGCCGACAAAATAAACTCGACGAATTAAGTGCCAGAGGCATCGATTTATTTGGCCCATTTAATAATTTACGTGATTTTTATAATTGTAGGGTTGATCAAGCAGGGGCAACTCAAGATTTAGTGGATGCCGTTAATGCATCGTCAGATGAGAATCCGCTTTGGATAATTGAAGCGGGGGAACCAGACCTGATTGGTTATGCACTGGAAGCCGCAGATAAAAGCAAGGTGCAGCATGTTCATGTTGTTTCACACCACCCTGCAAATGATAACAGTGGTGACTATTTTACTTGGCAGCAGATTTTAGACTTTGGTGTTAAAGAGCATCAAATAGGAGACCAAAACGTTGGCCTTCAAGGGCCTATAGATAATTGGGATTGGGCCAAAAACCATACGGATAGTGGCATAGCATTTATTTGGGAAATGATGGCTTATGCTGAGAAGGACGGTGTTGTTCCTTTTCAGGCTAATAAATTTGATTGCTCCGATGCAGGAATGATTTATTGGTGGATAACAGGTGCTGACAATGGCGGTAATAAACACGCAACGCCAAAAGAAATAAAAGAAGTATTACTGTTAAATGCAGTTAGAAGCTAAGAAATTGAGGCCTTAAACATGAAATTAGTGCTTAGTTATTTACCGATTGTTATAGCCAGTTTCATAGCTTCGACTACCCATGCTAGTGCTGGGCAGGTTTATCACGAAAACGCGGGTTTTGTAGTGATAGAAGCAGAAAACTTTTCAACACAACACTTGGATGATAAAAGACGATGGCTGGTGTTTTCAAAAAACACACCAGAACATAACCTCGCCGATGCAGATCAAGCTCATTATCATGACGCGAGCAATGGAGCTTATATAGAAATACTCCCCGATACTCGTAGCAATCATCACGAAACGCTAGTTATAAATGAGAATTTCACAAATAATGCCGGCACAATGGCTGTCCTGAGTTATCCCACTTACTTTGCAACGCCGGGAAGGTATTACGTTTGGGCAAGAGCTTACAGCACAGGTAGTGAAGATAATGGCGTTCATTTAGGTATAAATGGACAGTGGCCAGAATCAGCGAAGCGTTTGCAACTATGCGAGGGTAAACATGCCTGGACATGGTCTTCTGCGCAACGGGTAAACACCAACCATTGTGGCACACCTAATACTATTTTTGTTGATATACCCCATAAAGGTGTTCATACCATTATGGTATCCATGCGTGAAGATGGCTTTGAACTTGATAAGTTACTTTTAACGAAAGACAAAAGCTACATACCTGCGGGCAAGGCTAAGTCAGAAACACTAAGTAATCCCAAGCCATTACAAGAAAAAACACAATTACTTAAGATAATGGATTACACCAGGATTTTACACGCCATAGATAACTTCACGATTGAAAATACAGGCGAAATTCCTTACTACCAACATCAAGCCGAGAATGCTCTTGCAATAAATGCAGTGAAAACTGGGTACAGAAATAAATTTGCGCACGCAGAGTATATTGTGCAGGCCAAAGAGGCGGGAAGTTATACCTTGAAGCTGGTTACATTGGCAGAAATTGACGGCGAGTCGACTTATATTGTTTCAATAAATAATAAAGAAATTGGCCGATTTACGAATCCAGAAACAAGCACTGATTACCAAGAAATATACTTTGATATGCAGGGCGTTGAATTAACTAAAGGCGACATTATACGAGTTTCATCTAAAGCCGTTACAAATGGAAAAATTCCTGAAAATGGCGGTACCGCATTTGCTAGAGGCAGGTGGCGTGCGTTAGTGCTTAGCAAAAATGATTGATGAGTTGTCTAGTGCAGCATTGAATCATGGGTAACTAGTTTGCTCGTAATCATTGATTGCTGACCGTATAAAAAATCATATAAAGAGGTAGCAAGTGAATTGTAAAAAATTAAGTTATAGACAGCTTTTGGTGTGGGTTTTATTGTTTTACGTTAGTGGGTTGCATGCGATAGAAGGTCGTACTGTAAAATATGATGTGTCTGACAAGCCCAATATTTTATGGCTAGTGCTTGAAGATATGAGCCCTATCATTGAGCCGTATGGGGATAAAACAATCAAGACGCCAACGATCACTGAACTCGCAAATGAAGGTGTTACATATACAAATGTGTATTCAACCTCTGGTGTATGTGCACCAAGCCGTGCTGCGATTGCTATGGGGATGTACCCTTCTTCATTTGGCGCTAACAATATGCGTACCACGTCAAATACCCAAGAAACAGGCCTACCAAAATATGAAGCTATTCCGCCGGTAGGTGCGAAAATGCTCAGTCAGTACCTTCGAGAAGAAGGGTATTACACAACAAATAATTTAAAAACCGATTATCAGTTTAAAGCGCCTAAAGGGGCGTGGGATGAAAGTGGACCTTATGCGCATTGGCGCAACCGAAAGATTGGACAACCATTTTATGCTGTCGTTAATTTTACAACTACACATGAGTCAGGCTTATTTGAGCCATATGGGTTCAGAAAAATAGAATCTAGGCATTACTTTTCTGACAATAGAGACAAGATTGCTAAACTGCCACAACATCATGCAGTAAAGTCGTCAGAGGCGAATACTGCTATTCATATACCTAAAAATATTGATTTTCCTATCCCACCTTATTTACCTGATACACCTCTCGTCAGACGTGATTTTTGGAAAATGTATAATAATTTAGCTGAAACTGATAAACAAATTGCTGCTGTATTAGAGCAATTGAAAGATGATGGTTTGTACGATAATACAATTATTATGTTTTATTCTGATCATGGTGGCCCTTTACCACGACAAAAGCGATTAGTTTACGACAGTGGCCTCAAGGTGCCTTTTATTATTCGTTACCCTAATGGTGAACATGCAGGCACAAAAGATGACCAACTTGTCAGTTTTGTTGATTTTGCTCCAACACTATTGAATTTAGCGGGAATAGATAAGCCCGCACATATGCAAGGGAGAAACTTTTTAGGAAAACAACAAACGGCAAAACGAGAGTATATCCATGCAGCAGCAGATAGGTTTGATGGGTTTACCGATGTTATTCGTGCCGTAAGAAATAAACGTTTCAAATACATTAGAAATTACCGACCAGAACAAGGTTACTATTTACCCGTGGCATATCGAGAGAAAATACCGACTATGCAGGAGCTGTTGCGCTTACGAGATGCAGATCAACTTACACCGGCACAAGCTTTATGGTTTAGAGGTAAAAAAGACCCAGAAGAACTATTCGATTTAATTAATGATCCCCATGAAGTTAATAATATTATTGATGACCCTCGCTATAAAAAGGTTGTTACCGATCTAAGCGCTGAAATGGACCGTTGGTTAAATGAAATTAATGATGATCCTAGGATTCCAGAATCACAGTTAATTAAAGAGTTGTGGTCTGGTAGTAGCTCAAAGCCAGTGACGAAGAAGCCTAATTTTAAGATTAAAAATGAAATGTTGTATATCAGTAGCTCAACACCTGGTGCTGTGATTTCTTATCAATTGGATGAAAGTCAAAATTGGCAGTTGTACAAGCAGCCAATACCTGTCTCAAAGGGGGTATCATTGAAGGTCGTCGCTCATCGTGTTGGTTACAAAGAAAGTGAGGTGGTTATTTACTCATCTAATATTTAAAGCTCGCCTATCCTATCGCCTCATCGTTTTCTTCAGGGCTTACAAAGATTTTCTCGATAATTTGTAAGCCCTAAACCCTGCAATGAAATGATTGAATTTGAAATATATTGATCATTATTGTTTTTTTGTTATATTTCGGTTAACCAAAAATTAACGGGTGGGTTCTGCACACTTAAAATTTTAAGAGATTAAAGACAACTTCACACACAATCTAATTACTTAGGGTTCGTTATAACGACGATTATAAATAGAGATAACTATGAAAACACACACAATTAAATGTATGCCTAACATTACTTCGATACTTTTTTTAAGTTCTGTTTTGAGCACAAACGTTCATGCAGGAGTGGAATTAGAGCAACAAGTAAAAATTTCAGATATTGGCCTACACTTTGATGGGCAAGGTTTGGACTTTGGTAATGTTACGAGCCCAGATAGCGGGTCAGCATACGACTACTTTTTTGGTCGCAATATTTCTGCTCACGGAGACGCTGTAAAAGCATATAAAAACTATGTATTTATGACGTGGTACAAAGGTGGTAAAGATGAGCGCAATGTAATGTTAAGTCGCTACAATACCTTAACAGGTACTATAGCAACGATTGAATTCCCTCATCGACATACGGGTTTTAGGGGGGATCCTCTGGTTGGAGAGTCGCATAATACGATTGGGTTAGCTGTAAGTCCTATTAATGGCACTATTCACATGGTTTATGACATGCATGCTTATGACGATAATAATCATGGTGGTAAATTTAAGGATGACTTCTTTCGCTATTCCTTCAGTGAAATAGGTGTAGCTGATTTACCTGACGAGCAGTTTACATTGGATAAATTTGTAAAAGATACCAGCAGTGTTAGTCAAGGTCCTGACGATTATAAACATTTAACTATGACAGGGAATTTAGCTGATAAAGGTAACTTTGCACGTTTAACATATCCAAAGTTCTTCACTAATACAGATGGTACGTTGTTACTTTACATGCGTTTAGGAGGAAACAATAACGGAGCCTATGTATTTAATCGTTATGATGCGCAGACTGAAAAATGGTCAAGTTTCACTAAGTTTAATAATAATAATCAAAAAAGTTTTGGCAACGATTATAATTGGGGCCTATATGGCAACATGAAGTATGTAAATGGAAAACTACGGGTAGGTTTTCAGCAACGAAGTAGTGATAACAATGATCGATACAAATATCAGAATGGAGTTTTCTATGCTTACTCTGATCATGCAGATGGAGTAGGTGAGTGGAAAAACCATAAAGGGGAAGTTATGACTTGGCCCTTAGTAAATTCTGATGAAATTAAAGTTTTAGAACCGGGTGACTACATAAGCCATCAGGAAGCTAATTCAGTTTATATAGTCGGTAGCTTTGATTGGACGGTGACAAAAAAAGGAGATGTTCACTTTATTAGTAAAGTACGTTCAACTGACAAAAGTCGACCTGACTATGAAGAGATATACTTACATTCATACAAGCCTGCTGGAGCAACAGAGTTTATTACAACAACGGACTTTGTAGGAGCCAGTGAAATTTATACTGCTGGAAATAATATTTATATCATCGGCTTAAAAGATGGTCGTCCGTATGTTGAAAAAGCTGAAGGGGGGACTAACGACTTTACTCGTGTTTATGAAGCAACTGATGGCCTCACTTTTGATCACGGCACTATACATATCAAAGACGGAAAAGTTTACTACTACTTAATGGAACGTGGTGTTGGTAATGCATTACCGCTGTACTTACAGGTTATAGATTTAGATATTGAAGCAGAATCACATTCTCCAATAGTTGAGTTTCCATCATCAACGATGAATGTAGAAGAAGGTTATAACGACCTATCGTTTACAGTAACCGCTGAAAGTCCTTTAGTTGAGCGCGTAATCAGTAAAGTGGATTTATATGTCGATGATGTATTTATCCGCTCTGATATTGCTGCCCCATTTGTGTGGGGACATAAGAACAAACCAGACGAATTACTAGGTTTATCAGTTGGGACACATATATTTAAGGCGGTTGCTACTGATAGTGAAGGGCAAAGCAGTACCTCTACGATGCAATTAGTAGTGAATTCAAAAGGACCTAGAGTCAGTTTTCCTCAATCAGATTTGTCAGTTAAAGAGGGTTATGAGCAGCTTACTTTTACGTTACAGGCTGTCAGTCCAGTTGCAGGGCGCAGCATAGATTCGGTAAGTTTGTATATCAATGGTGAGCTAGTTCGTGAGGATACGTCTGCCCCTTTTAATTTTGGTCACCAATTAAGCCCACATGAAACAGGTGCTATGGGGTGGTTAGATTCTCATGGGCTGAACCCTTCTCCATTGGAAGTTGGTATTCATACTTTTACAGCTGTTGCTGTTGATACAAAAGGTGATGAGGGGATTGCTACGATGACTTTAATGGTTGAAGGTGAAGCAATGCCACCTATTGTCACGTTTCCTCATGAGGTAGTCACTGTCTTTGACGGTTATGAAAAGCTGGGCATGACAATTAATGCTGTATCACCAGATGATGAACGTACGATTCAATCGGTTACACTTTATGTGAATGATAAATTTGTTCGCACAGATACAAAGCCTGCTTGGAATTTTGGTCATTCTTTTGCACCTTATGAGCTTGGTGCTATGGGGTGGTTAGATCAACATCAGCCAAATCCAAGCCCTTTAGGTGTTGGTAACCATATCATTACTGCAGTAGCTGTTGATGATCAAGGCTTGGAAGGGCAAGCAAGCATGACTTTAATTGTCGAGGAATTGCCTATGCCTAGTATCAGCTTTATTGAATCAGACGTTAGATTGGGTGTTGGTTATGAATCTCTTTCATTGTCTGTAAATAGTGAGTCAGTAGCGGATAATATAGATATAGAGCGTGTTGAATTATACCTTAATGGAGTATTAGTGCGTGATATATGGCAACCTCCATTTACTTGGGGAGCTGAGGATTATGAAACGGAGCTTTTAGGTTTACCTGCGGGAAAGCACACACTTAAGGCTGTGGCCGTTGATAGCATAGGACAGTCATCAAGTACTGAAAAACAGATAATAGTAAAACCGACTATTGTGTTCGTATCCTCTGAGTCAACACATTACCCCGCGACTAACGTGTTAGATGGCGATATTTCAGATAATTCAAGTTGGCGTGCTAAGCACAGAGGCACTGAGTCTTTGATTGTTGATTTGGGTGAATCTAAAACAATTACCGGAACTCAGCTTTGGACATCAATGGGTAAAGCAATTAAGTATCAAGTTTATATATCTGAATCGATTGATGGTCGGTTTCATAAAGTAGCAAAACACAAAGACAGACACGATAACGAACAGCCTAGTTCGACTTCATTTAATAAGCAGGGAAGATTTGTAAAGTTAAAAGCGATTGGAAAATGGCCTGATATAACTGAGCTAAATATATTGTTTCAATAATGAAAGTACGTAAATTAACTTTGCCTCTATAGTGTTGAATTATAGAGGTAAACTTATTCCTGTTAAAGATGTAACCCCACCTTTAAGTAAAACTATGTGCCTACCCTTTTGCTCTAGTTCATACAATTGTTTTAAATTTATGTTGCTTATTTTGATTGTTATAGTTAGATTTGGTCAAATTAGGTCGTTTTAAATCATTTATGTGCAAGGTATGAGGAGGTTATATTGATGCGTTTAAGATTAATTTTAGCTATTACGTCTGTATTGTTTATTGGGCTTAGTGAAGCAAGCCAACGCATTAACTTACTCGATCCAAAACTTAGTCAGTTTGAGAACGTTTATTCGTATGGACAAGCAAAGTTCGTCAATGGTGAATTACATTTAATTTCACCAAAAAATTGGTTTTTTACTACAAAACAGCGTTATGACAACTTCATTTTGTCTGCTGATATTAAGATGCCGCAGGTCAAAGAATATAATAATTCGGGTATTATTTTTAGAGGACAAATTGAGCAGGATGCCGATGGTCAAAGGGTTGTTGGTTATCAAGCCGAAATTGACCCCAGTGAGCGACGTTGGAGCGGCGGGTTATTTGATCAAGGCCGAAGAAAATGGCTTTACCCTTTACACCCTAAACGATCTAACCGAGATGATGACTTTATAAAAAGCTATTTACCCCCTTGGTCTGCACAGCAAGGTAGTGTTTATAAGCCGGGTGAGTGGAATAACTTGCGGATTGTGTGCGATGGACCCTCTATAAAAATCTATCTAAATGGAGTATTAACAACATATGTTGAAGATACTAAAGATAAACGGGGAGTGATAGGTCTTCAACACCATGGCAGCAAGTTATATAAAGAATCTGGTCATAGCGAGAATGTGGTTAGGTTCAAAAATATCTTCATTGAAAAGCTAAATTAGAATAAAAAAATTCAAGCAAGGAGTATGTTAGATGTATGACGTAATCGTGGTGGGGTCAGGTATTACCGGTGGTTGGGCTGCCAAAGAATTTTGTGAAAAAGGCTTTAAAACTCTGGTAATAGAAAGAGGCCGGCATATCGATCACCAAGGCTCTGAATACACAGATATGCAACCACCTTGGCAAATAGAGAACCGAAATAAAGTTCCTGAATATTTAAAAGAAGAAGGCCGATATGCCATCGTTGAGCGTAAAGGTTATTTTAAAAATGCCACAAAACAGTTTTTTATTGATGATAAAGAGCACCCGATATCATATCCAAAAGAGAGCCCATTTAAATGGATAAGAAGTTATCAGTTAGGTGGTCGCTCATTAACTTGGGGAAGACAATCACTTCGGTGGGGTGTTAAAGACTTTCAAGCCAATGCCAAAGATGGTAATGGCGTCCCTTGGCCGATAGGCTACGATGACTTGGCTCCTTGGTATGACTATGTGGAATCTTTTATTGGTGTGTCAGCGAATAAAGATGGTTTAGATACATTACCGGATGGTGTGTTTCAAAAGCCGTGGGAGATGAGTTGTGCCGAGAAATTTATAGCTGAGAATTTAAAAAAGACATATAAAGATAGGCATTTAATTATTGGTCGTTCTGCGAATCTTACTGAGCCAACTAAAGAGCAAAGTGAGCTCGGGCGCGGTCAGTGTCAAGCACGGTCATATTGCAATCGAGGTTGTACATTTGGCGGATATTTTAGTTCACTATCTGCAACATTACCCGCAGCAAAAAAGACAGGTAATTTGACAATTGTGACAGATTCAATTGTTGAAACTGTTGATTATGATGATAAGTCAGGCAAAGCGACCGGTGTTACAGTGATCGATGCTCATACTAAAGAAAAGCGTCAGTATCGTTCAAAGGTTGTCTTTTTGTGCGCCTCAGCATTAGGTTCAGTACAAATACTTCTGAACTCTAAATCTAAGACATTCCCAAATGGTATCGCTAACTCTAGCGGTGCCGTAGGTCATTACATTATGGATCATTTTTCTGGTGTTATTGCTGATGCAAAAGTACCGGGTTTTGATGATAAATACTCGATAGGCCGCAGGCCGATTGCTACTTACATACCAAACTATCGACACGAGCAGACAGATGATGCTGACTTTATAAGAGGGTTTGGTTTTCAAGGTACAGCTCAACATAGAAGCAATACAGGCACGAGCGCAAAAAAAGAAGGTATTGGGGCTAAAGTAAAAGATGCTAGTAATCAACCAGGCCCTTGGCGTTTTAGAGCAATAATGTATGGTGAAATGCTGCCAAAATTTGAAAATCATGCGCGTTTGCACACTACAAATAAAGATCAATGGGGTATTCCTATATTGCATATTGATGCTCGGATAAGAGACAACGAGCGTAAGATGATAAAGCAAGCAGCGAAAGACATTAAAGAGATGTTGATAGCTGGTGGCTGCGTAGATATAAAAGTTAATGAGTTTCCAGAAACTAAGCCAATTGCGGTTGGCGATCGTGTGCATGAAATGGGTGGGGCTTGTATGGGAGAAGACCCTAAAAGCTCAGTTTTAAATAAGTGGGCACAAAGTCACGATGTTAAGAACCTGTTTGTTACAGATGGAGCTTGTATGTCATCTTGTGCAACTCAAAACCCTTCATTGACTTATATGGCTATAACCGCTCGAGCTGTTGATTATTCAGCTAAGTTAATCTCGCGGGGCCATTTGTAAGGAGGTTTCAATGTCTAATATTAATATCAGTCGCCGCTTGTTTATTGGTGCATCAGTTTACTTTGTCACCACACCTATATGGGCATCTGTTTTTAATACAGCTACCGCGCTATCTGTCTTTACTCAAAACGGTCAATTTTTTACGGCGAAAGAAATTACTATTTTGACAGATGTTGCCGAAATTATGATACCTAGAACAGAGATGCCTGGTGCTACAGATGCACATGTTATTAATGTACTGGATGGGCTAATGCTTAGCTGGGCCGGTAGTGAAACTAAGCAAAGATATAGGTCTATTGTTAAACAGATAGATCAATTAGCATTATCAACTTTTAACGTTGATTACCAAAATGCTTCAAAGTCAGACAGGGAGAGTTTGCTTATTGAACTCGATAGACGAGCGTTTTCTCAACGCTCGACGGAACTATCTATAAGCTATAGAAAGTTGAAAGAGATGATATTTCATATATTTTATACGGCAGAAGAAGCTAATCCTAATTTTATGTTGGTACCAGGGACTTATAAAGGGGATATCAGCAAAGAGCAGTTAGATTTATATAATGCTCGTGGAAGAGTAAGCTAAATTATCACAATATTTAATAACTCTGAGCAAAGCCATCACTAAGATGGCTTTTTTTATATGAGTGAAATATTTCTTAATACGACCTAATTTGATCAGTATCAATCAAATCGGGTCATTTAGATTCGTTTTATTTACTTTGCAAATTCAAAGAACCCTGTTAATTATGCTTTAAAGCTCAAATATTTCAATGTATATTAAATGATCACTTTCTTATCTGTATGTTATTTAAGGTTTTTGTCATAAAAAGACCGAAAGTGATTATTTTTGATTTTAAAATGATTTTTGTTGTGTTACCGTATTGTTAATTAGCAAGGCTTAGTTGTTAATTTAGGAATGTGTAAAGCAAGCTCATATAAAATAAATAGTAATCAACACACACACAATTTATGGGGAATACAATGATGAATAAAGAGAGAAAAAAATTGACCTCAACGACGCTAATTGGTGGTTCGTTAGGGTTAGCTTTGACTGTATTTGCGCCTTCAATTTTAGCTCAAGAAGTTAAACAAGCAATCGATACGAATCAAGAGTCTTCAAAAGCTCAAGAAAGAGAATCTGAATTTGAGATTATTGAAGTACAAGGTATTCGTAGCTCATTGGAAAATGCTCTTAATACAAAAAGAGATGCCCCGTCAATTGTAGATGCTATTTCTGCCTCAGATATTGATGCACTACCTGCGCTAGATTTAGGTGAAGCACTACAAGCAGTGCCAGGTGTTCAAATTGAACGTTCTGGAGAAGGTAGACAATCAGAGATCAGCTTACGTGGTTTAGGTGGCGGTTTTGTGAAAACGACCTCAGCAGGTCAAAGCTTTGCTACGCCTAGTAGAAGTTATAGCGATGTTGGTTCAAGTAACCCATTCGCAGCATTTGAAGCAAGTGTTTTCGACGGTGTGACAGTTGTTAAATCACCTACTGCGGATATGCAAGCAGGTGGCATTGCCGGTATCGTTGATAAACAATTACAACGAGCGCTCGCAAAACCTGATGGTAAATATAACATCAGCATGGGTGGTCGCTATGAAGATTTAACTCAAAATTGGGATGAATCTATAAAGTTTTCAATGAGTAAACATCTTATTGAAAATGAACTTGCAGTAGCCTTTAAAGTCGCTGGATCAGGTCAAACTTTCCGTCGAGATACTGCTAACTTTACAAACTATGCTCCGCTAATTGGTCAAAACGATGCTGCAACGGATGCGAACTTACGTGTAAACTCAGAAACCATCGATGCATATCGTGCCAAATACGGTATTCCCGAGGGCGCAGCAATCCGTAGTCCTTCTTCAATACGAAATGTAACTGAGTACAGTGACGGTGACCGTATTTCCTTTACGGGTAATATAGAGTGGAGACCAACCAGCGATATGACTGTTGGTGCTCACTTACTATACACTAAGCGTGACTTAGATAGTGGTACAAAGCAAGATGCACAATTTAGTGCAGGTTATAATCAAAACAAACCGCAAAATAGTGATAGGTTCTACATGATAGAGCCTGATATGAACACTGCACCTTTTGTATATGATAGCTTGGAAGATGGTACCCCTGTATATGGGGTTAGCAAAACTGCTATCACAGATGGTGAGTATCTGTTTACAAATCGTGAAACAACTTTCTTTGAAGAAGCCAAGGGTCTATTTTTATATGGCGATTATGTTGTAGGCGATTGGACTTTTGATGCAATGCTTACGCACTCCGAGTCAGAGAATAAGTTCCAGAATATCGGATTAGATTTTAGACATACAGGTCACCATAAAGAGACAACAAAAGTAAACGGGGTTAATGTAGATACTGTACCAACAGGTATTGATATTCAATTAGACTCAGCTCAAGGTGATTTAAACCAAGCTTCTGTTGCTGCCCAAGGCTGGGATAATTGGAACTATGATGTTGACTGGCAAAGCCCTACCGCGTTAAATGCATTGTCGCTTACTACAGCTGATGCACTAAACGATGGTCGTCGCTTAAGCCATTACATTACAGGCCGAATTGATAACCCTGTACGTGAAATGTCCACTGGTGAGTTTGATGCTAAGCGATATGTAGACTTTGGCTTCGGCGACGGTTTTATGTTTGGCGCAGTGAAGTTTGGTGTACGCTACAGTCGTGAGATGCTGGAAAATTTTGATCAACAAATTGGTGCTGTAGGTGTTAATGCTGATGCGGTAGGTAGTTTCACAATTAGTGATGCACTTGTTTCTGATGGTCAAACAGAATTCTTTAATGGTAATTTCCCTGGTACATTTGGAGCTGATTCAGGCTGGCAAACTATTGATAATTTATCTCATATTACAGCCTTACAAGATGGTATGGCAGATGTAGAAGGCGGTATTAAAGCCGGTGACAGTGGATTTTACGAACGCTTTAATGGGCCACACCCACAGCGATATGCTACAAATTTTGATGTTGAGCAGACTATAGCTTCAGCATACTTTATGACTGATATATATGGTGAAATTGGCAATGTACCATGGAGTGGTAATGTTGGTATGCGTTATGTACATACTAATAATGATTTTGATGGTATCAAGCGAGATCGTGAAGCCGGTGATATTTTAGTAGCGACTAAAATTAGCGATGATTATGATCATTGGTTACCTTCAATGAATTTATCGTTTGAACTACAAGAAGATCTTATCTTCCGTACTGCATATAGTAAGGGTTTTGTACGACCAAACTTACGTGTAATGACGCCAACTACAGAAGTAACCGGTGGGAATACAAACGTTAAGGTTGATAAACCAGCGAGTTTTGTTAAGCCTTACGATGCAGATAACTATGACTTATCACTAGAGTGGTACAACCGTGATGGTAGTGCAATCTCAGTTGGTCTTTTCCGCAAAGAGTTAACAGGCTTTTTTGAAGATAGAGACACATGCCCAGAAGGGGATGATATTGTAATTGATGCGTTAGGTAGCGATGTGGTTCGTGAAGATAATGCGGCTACAGGCGGTTTTACTTGTACGCAAGTTGAACCTTACTTAGGTGATGATGGTACAGAGTATTTCCGTTCAGTTCGCGTTGTTGAAAAGTATAATGACACCGACACAATTGAACTGACTGGTGTGGAATTAGCTATTCAACAGAAACTTGACTTCTTACCATACCCGTGGAATGGCTTTGGTGGTGTGTTTAACTATACTTATATAGACCAAGATGGCACGGAAGATAGCACGCTATATGCAGTAGCACCTGAGTCGTTTAATGTTATTGGTTATTATGAGAATGATGGCTTTAGCTTCAGACTTGCGTATAACTGGAAAGATGATTCATACTTAAAAGGTACAAACTCTTACCTAGGTGTACAACCTCGTGTGCAAAAAGCAACGGGCCGCTTAGATCTTGTAACTTCATATAAGTTTACTAAGAACTTTAGAGCGTACTTAAGAGGCTATAACTTAACTGATGAACAACGTTATGAATACTGGGGTAACAACGAGAGCGCTGTTTCACGTGTTGATTACACTGGCCGTATTTATGAAGTGAGCTTTAGTTATAGTTTTTAGTCTTAACACTAATTACTAATTAAAAGCCTAGCAATTGTTTATTGTTAGGCTTTTTTGTTTTCTCTACCTTAATTTAATCGCATGCTCTTCGGTAACTAACGCTAGTACTAATTTTGGTGCAAAGTACAATCTGTGTAATCATTTTAAAAGTCCACTCAAACTTGGGCAACGATTATGCTAAAACTATAAATGTGGAAGCTGGGAAATTTAAATGTCTATATTCAAATAAGGTTATCATCAACACCTTTACCGCTACTGTCATCAGTAAGATCTCCTAAAGTCGCTCCTCGTCTAACTTAACAACAAATCTAGCTTAGTTCAGAGTTATATGAAGATGTTGAAATTTCAATTAAACCTTTATTTGAAACCGTTCAAATAAAGGTTTAATTGAAACGGGATGAGGAAAAGTTATGAATTCGAATAGGCTCTTCTGGCAGGTGTGATTCATTAGTGGCGGGCATGATGATCATTTCTTACTATTAGAGCGGGCGAGATGAGCTTGGAGGCATATGGTGATTAATATATAAGGCTTAACGAACCGTCTTTTCACCTCTAAAGTTACATTAGTTTAGATTTAAGCGTTATTTTTAATTAGGCTTAATATTTTGTTCATGTAATTTATAAATTGTTGTTAGGTTGATAACTATCACCGTAGCTTCTAGTAATATTCCACCTAGTGATTCAACTATAATATTATTTATAAGCCATAAACATGAGCCTATAAATACAACCAAGCGCATCTTGATCCCATTGAGGCAAAATAAAGCATACGTACCTATACACGACCCAGCTATTGCTATGTAGTCTGTCCATTGGTTTACAGTAAAATATCCAATTAAAGCAGTGAGTATAATGAATAACCCAGCGATCCATTTTGCTTTTGTTTGTATTGATGTTGCTGTCCTCCCGGCAGCGAATAAACAACATAATGAGGAAGTTACTGCATTTAATAAGTAAAAGTGTAATGCATGATTTAAATTCATTACAATCATCATGATTTTAAAGCGGCGATCATCCTTTTGAATAAAACACAACATCGCTAAAATGTAGCTAACAAACCCTAAAGCTTGGGCAAAATAAATATCAAACACTGACTCTCCTTTTTAATACTGCTCGTGCAGAGCACCACCAGTTAAGTTGCTTTTTATAGACTTAATTCGTAGAAGCTTATTTTTGCTGTAGATGAAATAATGAACCATCAGAGCGTGTAACCGTGATGGTCATAATTTTGAATGTGTTACTCGTCAGTGATATAAACGGTGCCAACAGTTGATTTATCTAGTAGTTCTTGCCATTCACTCGTGTTCCAATTTAAAGAGTTCCCTCGATTAATGGCGATACGCATATTACTAACAAACTGACTAAAGTCTCTTGTTTCCCTATCACGAAAAGATAGCGCTAATAAATAGTAGTACTCCGGGTTATTGGCGTGTGTATGCTCAATGTTTTTTAAATCTTGCACTGCAGATTCAATATTGAGTAAAGATTTATCATGGGCCGTAAGCTTAATATCGATAGCTCTAATCGCTGCATTTACATCACCTTTATTCATCGCAGAGGAGAACCAAAATAATGCCTTGCTTTGATCTTGTTGCACCCAAGGACTGGAGTTCAAAATCATGCCTAAGCGAAATTCAGCACGAATTAGACCATATTTACTAGCTTGGGATATCCAATAAATCCCCTCTGTGATATTTCTTTGCTCCCTATACAGTAGCATTCCATATTCATACATCGCACTAGGGTGACCTAGTTTAGCCAGAGCTAATAATTTTTGTTCAGCTTCTATTGGGTTTGATGTTAACCAAGGAAAGTTTAGTAATGCCATCGCATATTGATATCGTTCGTTAAGTTTTGTTCCTTGTTTTAACCTCTTAGAGGTACGCAATATTTGTGCATACATAGGTTCGTTTTTATCAATCAAAATTGATTTTGAATAAACTGCAGCGCCAAGAAATACTCGGTGAACAAAATTTGTTGGTTGATTATCTATAGATGGTTTTGGTTGCGGGAACAGAATAAACTCGTTAATGAGCCTTGAAGCTGGCCCTCCCATGTTTTGAACTTCGTAATAATTGCGAATCGATCCATCTTCAGCAATATCAATATCTAAGATTAGATAAGGTTCTTTAGGGGTAGGCATATAAGTGGCATCTTCATTTCCACCTTCCTCAATGGCTAAGTTATTCAAATTAGCAATTGAGTCTTCCATAAAGTCTTCACTGTAGAAAGCACGCTTTAATTTTTCGCTGCCATCAAAAGTAATGTGTTTAGATAATGAATCTTGTTGAATAATAGGAAAGTACTTGGCATCAATAGCTTGCTTTCCAAGCTTGCTTTTATAATCATTCATTACTTTTATAAAAGCAGCTTTCGATTCTGGAGCGAGTGTCACAAGTGTGTTATCTATCACTTTTTGTGCATCAAAATAGTCATACTCTGCCGCCAAAGAGTAGTAAATAAGGGCATTAATAACATCCTGTTCCACCCCTAGGCCTTTCGTGTACATTCTTGCTAGCTGATAATATGCATGCGGGTTACCAAGCTTAGCGGCTTCCATATAGCCGGTTTTTGCTAAATCATATTGCTTAGCTGTGAAATAACTGTCTGTTTTTAGAATGTCAGCAGCCTGTACCGTCAATGTATTTATGAATGTAGCGAATAAAAACCACTTTATTGTTGTTTTCATCAAATTTCCAATATTAAGAATGGTTGCTGAGAAGTAACTTCATTGTCAGGTAATATATGCGATAAAGCCCATACATGTTTGCATTGGGCTTTATCTGGATTGTTCTTAGTCTAAATGAAATACCTGATTTATAGGGGTAACAACGGGCGAGTTATCGGTGTTTGTTTCCATAATATCAGCCATGTACGACCACCACTTTTTTACAATAGGCGCTAAAGGTAGTGCGTCCATTGTGTGGTTATCTTCTCTTTTTAAAACAGCAAAAAGCTTATTAGACGATGGATCATGAAATATTGAGTAGTCACAAACCCCAGCATTTTTTAATTCTGTGACAAGCTCAGGCCAAATTTCGTCATGGCGCTTTTCGTACTCAGCTTCATGGCCAGGTAGTAAGGTCATAGTGAATGCTATTTTTTCCATTTTTATGCCCCTATTTATCAAAATTATCTAGGTAACTATGCCACTGTGCTTGTGTGGTTATTTCACCAGCAGCTTCCCATGCAAACCCTGCATAATATTCAAGAGAGCCATTTTCTTCAGAGTTCGTAAATAACCAAATATGGCTTTCATCTTTTGTCTCTTTAGGTATATGTTGAATGTCTTTAACCTTATTAGGGTTTATAACGACGCCTGTGCCTAAAGCCATTGAATCAAATGTTTCCCAAGCTGAAATTCGCCCTGATTTCTCATTATAAGCAACTGCCGCTTTTTCATCGTGAGTTGTAATGCCGATTGCAATTGGAAGTGAAGCAGGCTTACCATTCAGTTTAAACACCGAGTTTACTTGATATAAGTTAGAGCCCATTGGTAATGAGATGGTCTTTGATTCGTTCACAAGTCCTAGTGGTGTTTGAAATTCATATTCTAAAGTGAATACAACATTATCAGGGCCATTGGTGTGGATCTTATAACTCTTATAGTTATGGGCTGTATAATCTTTACCATCAACCCAGATAGCTGAACCACCAACGCCACGGCTTATACCTACGTGATATGGGTCATAACCTTCACCTGTATCAGTATGGTAGGAACCAGTTCCATTAAATGTTTCTTCGTACCACTTGTTAATGATTGAGTAATCTACTTTTTTTAGCCAAGCATCTACACCACTAGCATGACCTTTTAAAGGAGCTGCGGGACCATAAACACGAAATGCAACTTTGTCATTTTCCCATGCAAAATCGTCTTGTCTTTTTGGTACATACTTCGCGTATGCTTTTACCTCATTGTTGAATGAGTGAGCTGTTGCTTCAACTGAAGTTGATGTTTCTGCGCAACCGAACATGAAAGCGCAACTTGTCGCTATAATTAGTAGAGAGGGAGTTTTAAAATTATGCGAGTTTTTCATCGTATTACCTATATTGTGTGTCTTTATAATTGGTGAAATTAGTAGAAATTAATTTACTAAGAAGCTAATCAGTTTATTTACTATTGAGCCATGTATCGTAACTAATTCATTGAACTTTTTGACAGGCTCTATTGTTGATTCTTTCGGGACTGAGTATGCAACATTGAAACTAGTGACTACCACAATAACAATAGCGATAACGTTATGCCTTCTTTTTAAGCCCGCCGAAGTATTATTAGCTTGTTGTTTTTTGAAATTTAGCGACATAAAAATAGTTCCTGCTGATATGTTTTGATTTACTTATTTGCATGTCCGTGATTGATATTGCATCATAATGACCATTATTGCAATATAATGTGTGGTTATTACTCGTTATAGGCTTTATGTTTATTGACTTAATTTAAAATGCAGAAGGCACTAACTTTTGAATAGACGTAATTTTCTTATCGGTGGAGCTGGATTAACGACTGCTGCCATCGCCACATATCATTTCGATTTATTGGCGCAGTTAAAAAAAGAGTATCCTAATGTACTAATGCTCATAGTGGATGATTTAAATGACTGGATAGGACCACTGGGTGGTCATGCTAATACAAAGACCCCGAATATTGATCGTTTGGCAAACATGGGTACCGTATTTACTAATGCGCACGCACCAGCGCCACTGTGTGGCCCGTCGCGCGCAAGTATTATGACAGGTATGGCGCCATCCACTACGGGGATTTATGGTCATGTCGAAGACAATGATATTAAGTCTGCAAATGTTAAAGCGAGTCAATCAATATTCTTAAGCGAGTACTTTAGTCAACATGGCTATTATACTGCTGCAGTTGGTAAGGTTTTTCATAAGCGAGTAGCTGATGCCAGTTTTGATAAATATGGTGGTCGGCAAAAGGGGTTTGGTCCATACCCAGAAGAAAGGATGAAATGGCATGATCCTAGGACAAATACGGATTGGGGGGCGTTTCCTGATACTGATGAGCAAATGCCTGATTTTGAATCTGCACAATGGCTAGCTAACCAGTTAGAAGAAGACTACGATAAGCCCTTTTTTATGGTTGGAGGATTTCTTCGCCCTCATGTACCTTGGCATGTGCCTCAAAAATGGTTTGATATGCACCCAATAGAAGATATCGAATTGCCTCCTTATTTTAAAGACGACTTAAACGATGTGCCTGAAATTGCAAAAGCTGTAACTGAGCTACCGATGATGCCCACAACAGAGTGGGCTATAGAAAATGATGAATGGAAAAACATGGTACAAGCTTACTTAGCTAGTATTTCATTTGTTGATTCATGTATTGGTACTGTCCTGGGTGCACTTGAGAATAGCAAGTACGCTGAAAATACAGCTGTGGTCTTGTGGGGAGATCATGGTTATCAACTAGGTGAAAAAAGTAAGTTTGCCAAAATGGCTTTATGGGAAAGAGCCACTAGAACACCGTTAATAATTAAGCCACCAAAGTCTTCTGCTAAACAAGTGAGTAACCGCCCTGTTAGTCTACTGGATCTATACCCTACATTGATTAAAATTTGTGGTTTGCCAGATAATCCATTAAATGAAGGGCAAGATTTATCGCCATTATTGAATAAGCCAGATGCACAGTGGGAACACGCAGCTGTAACGACATATGGGCCAAATAATCACGCAGTAAAAACAGACCGTTATCGTTATATTCGTTATGAAGATGGTAGTGAAGAGCTATACGACCATGATAATGATGAAAATGAGTGGAATAATGTTGCTGCATTAGATGAATATCAAGCAATTAAAGAGCGTTTAATTGGCTTTCTCCCCAAAGAGAATGCTAAATGGTCTGCTGTGTCTGATTATACAGGCAATCCATATTTTTCTGAGCTGACTAAAAAAGCATTAATAGGAAAATAAAATTTTCTTAGGTTGTTTCAAAATAAAGATAATATGCTATCTCATGATGTTAATTTAAGCCAAGTATGGGGAAAGCAGTTAATTAATAAACCTGATTAGATACGCGTACATACAGCGTACCTAAAACAAATGCTTGAATAGCTCCCTCAAGCCCTATACATATTTTAACTGATGCGGTAGGCATTATATAGGGGAGAAGCTTACAAGTTATCGTCCTAAATGAGGCAATTTAGGACGATAAAGTTATACGTTTTCTAATTTCGTTCCTTTGGTTTCAGTTACTAAGTAAATAACAAAAAGTACTGATATGAAAGCAAAAAAAGCATAGAGCGAATACGCAAGGGCAAGCCCTCCACCGGCTAGCAATATCGGAAAGGTCATAGTAACTAAAAAGTTAGCCAGCCATTGAGCAAGACCTGCAACCCCTAAGCCTAATCCTCTCATGTTATTTGGAAATATCTCGCCGAGCATAATCCACATTACAGGACCCCATGAAAGGTTAAAAAAGAACACATATAAGTTGGCTTGTACTAGCGCAGTAAAGCCCCAATCGCCAAGTTGTAATTGTCCTTGTGCGTCTATAATGCCATTAGAAAATGCGACAACTAGACCAATGAGCGAGAAGGTCATGCCTATTGACCCAATCAGTAAAAATGGTTTTCTGCCTAATTTATCAATAAGCGATAGAGTAATAAAGCATGCAACTAAGCTAATTACACCACTAATAATATTTATTAAAAGTGCATCCGATTCTGAAAAGCCAACGGCCTGCCATAATATAGCACCATAATAAAATACCACGTTAATACCGACTAGTTGCTGTAATGTTGCAAGTCCAATTGCAATATAAACGACTGGCTTTAGCTTGAATGTGTGTGATTGAAATAAGTTAGTTATCTTAGATTTTTTACTATTACCTAATGACAGCCTGATTTCTTCCCACATTGATTTGGCGTTTTTAGAACCAAATAGCTGCGATAGAATTTTCATTCCTGCTAGTTGTTTATTTTTCATTGCTAAATAGCGTGGGCTTTCTGGTATAAAAAGTAAAGTGACTAAAAAAATAGTAGCAGGGGCTAACTCTATCCAAAACATCCATCGCCATGTATCAAAGCCTGACCAAAGTACTTCGGTAGAGTTTCCTGATATTTTTACTAATGAATAGTTACTTAAAAAAGAGAAAAATAACCCTAAAATAATAGCAATTTGCTGAATAGAAGTAAGCGTACCCCGCAAACGTGATGGGGCTATTTCACTTATATAGGCGGGCGTTAGTATAGAGGCCGCACCTACCGCCATGCCACCAATCAAGCGATAAATTATAAATTCCCCCGAGGATTCCGCAATACCCGAGCCCCAGGCACTGATAATAAAAAGAACAGCGGTTACAAGTAATACCTTTTTACGACCAATGTGATCGGCACTTTTACCTGCTATTAATGCGCCAATAGCGCAGCCTAGCAGCATACTTGCTACATTAAATCCTGTTACAACGCTATCTGAGTTAAAAGCACCTTTGAGTCCATCAACTGTGCCATTAATTACACCACTATCAAAACCAAATAAGAACCCACCAATAGCAGCTACACAGGAGATAAAGAATATACGTAGTAAGTTCTCATTTTCGATACTCTTTAATTGAATAGATGTACCACTGAGTGTGGGATCTGTTGCTGTATTTTCCATTTTTTTATTCCTAGATTTTTATTATTCTTTATAAAACAATGTTAGACACTGTAAATTTATCTTTTGGTATTTTGATACCTTGCCCAGAGCCCACTGTCACAATTAAACGTCCTTTGTAAGCCACTGCACTACCTTGCTCATTGATATAAGTGAGTTGGTTTTTAGAAATTGTGAATTTAACATCGCTTTGCGCTTTGTGATTAAGAGTAACGTGTCTAAAGCCCACTAATTGTTTATTAGGAGTTTTAACAGGCGCGTCGGGCATAGAAATATAAACTTGAACAACATCGTCAGCTGTAAAACTGCTTTGGTTAGCGATTGTTGTTGTTAGGTTTAAATCGCCAGTGTCTGCGTTTATTGAATGACGTGTGTTTTTGTATTTAAAGTCTGCGTAACTTAAGCCGTAACCAAATGGGTAAAGTACCTCACCTTCATAATATTTGTATGTACGGTTTTGCATTGAGTAATTTTTAAAGTCAGGTAAATCTGAAACTGATTTATAAAAGGTGATAGGCAATTTACCTGATGGGCTAAAGTCGCCGTAAAGTAAACCAGCTAGCGCGCTTCCTGCTGCCTCACCTGGATAGAAGCCCTGAACAATGGCATCTATATTTTCGTTCTCCCAATTTAATGCCATTGCACTACCGCTCATATTTACAAGTACGATAGGTTTACCGGTCTGCTTTAGCTTTTTAAGTAAATTAAGTTGGCTTTTAGGTAAATTAATATTGGTTCGATCTCCGTGAGAAAACCCTTCAATTTGCAGTGGCATTTCTTCACCTTCAAGATTGGCACTAATACCGCCTACAAATACAATAACATCCGCTTCATTGGCATTATCTAGCGCTTGTTGAGTAAGGTTTTGAGGGTTTTTTAACCAGCCTAAACTCGCTGTTGGGTTAATAACGTTGCTATGCCAAAAATGATTGAACTTAGCTTGTGCAGTTAATATATATTCTTCATTTTTATTAAGTGTTATAGCGCCATTAACGGTTTTACCATTAAGTGTAAAACTCATATTGGTGGCTTTGAAATAGTATTGTGCTGTTTGCTCCGGTTTAATTATTCCGTCCCATTTAACAGCAAATTCTTGCTCAATAGAGTTGTCGATAGGGGAACGTTCCCAGCTAAAGTCGATATTTTTATCTATTTGTCGTTTAGCTGGTTGACGGTCAAAATTACTCGCTGGGTAATACTGGGCAATTAACCCTGGCTGCATTTGATTATTATGATCTAGATGAAAAAAATGTTTTGCCTCAATAGGTTGGTAATGTGTATAAACCTCACCGGTAATACTTGAGCCTGCAGAATATGTAAGGTTATTTTTACCTAGGCGTTTTTCTAATGCGTATTTAGGGGTAATAGGTGTGATAGGTGTGCCGTTGTAATTTCCTAATAAAATAGCGGTGTTATTTGCATTCGGGCCAATTAACGCTATTTTTTCGTTACCTTTTAAAGGCAGCAATTGTTTATTTTTAAGTAATACTAATGATTTTTGAGCGGCTTCTTCGGTGAGTTTTAAATGTTCTGCAGATCCAACTAACGTCATCGGTTTTTTAGAAAAAGGCACATTGTTAGCATCATCAAACATTCCTAATTTAAAGCGCGCATACATAAGGCGTTTTAAAGCTCTATCTATATCACTTTCTTCAACTAAACCTTCTTTTACGGCCTGAGTTAAATAACTATAGGTATTACCATGATGATCACCGCAATTTAAATCTGTACCGGTTTTAAGTGCCATTGCCGCAGCTTGCGCTTCTGTACTGACAATATTGTGTGATTTTACGTCATAAAAATCGGCAATAGCGCCACAGTCAGACACAATGTAACCTTTAAAGTTAAATTCATCACGTAATTTATTTTGGATTAACTCGTTGTTACCGCAAGCTGGCGTGCCGTTTACACTATTGTATGCACACATCACAGATGCTACATCCGTTTGTGCAATTACATCTTTGAATGCAGGAAGGTAGGTTTCAGCTAAGTCTTTATTGGAAGCTGTGTAATCGTCGCTATGCCTTGAAACTTCAGGACCGCTATGTACTGCATAATGTTTAAGTGTTGCAACTGATTTTAAGTATTTGTCGTTATTACCTTGTAAACCATTGATAAAATTAACTGCAATACGAGTAGTTAAGTACGGGTCTTCACCGTAGGTTTCTTGACCGCGACCCCACCGAGGGTCTCTGAATATATTAATATTTGGCGACCAATATGTTAAGCCGGTATACATCGAGCGATTATTTTCTTTTAAAAAAGCATGATGTTTAGCCCTACCTTCATCAGATATTGCGGTACCGACTCTTAACAATAAGTCTTCATCAAATGTAGCTGCAAGGCCTATTGCCTGTGGAAAAACAGTTGCTTTACCCGCACGTGCAACACCGTGTAGAGCTTCATTCCACCAATTGTATTCTGGGATATATAAGCGCTCAATTGCAGGTGATTTATCGAATAATTGACTAACTTTCTCTTCTAACGTTAGACGTGTTATTAAATCATTTACACGATCATCAATGGGGGCTGACTCATTTAAATAGAGTGGGATTGCTGCTGTCGATTGATCGTCATTAGCACAACCTACCAATGTAGCAAATGCCGTAAGTGCAAAAAGATTTATTATTTTTTTATTAATCATTGTTATCAACTCTTTATTTGTGTGTGATAAAAATAACTTAACAAATGAAATTATTAACATCGTCTAAGTGGAAGATGAATATGAATTTGAACGTATAAATACACGTATTTGCATAAATTTATACACTCATCAAAATAAAAACAGTTAATCATTGTTAATATATTACCTCCCTTGCGCTCTTAGTTTTAACTTATTGTTCCTTATGGCTATCTATAAAAACGTTAGCGTTTAAAATCAGCGCCATATTAGAAAAATAACTAATTTTGGCGTTCAAATAGATGTATTTGTGATTAATTAGGCGATTTTATACATTATTTATCTGATTCTACCTTTGCATGATAACCACACACAAAATAGGGTTGAAATTTAAAAAATACAAACAGTACTTTTTTGAATTTCAATGAGGGAGAATTATAATGAAAAAAAAACAGAACAGTTCATTTAAACTGTCCATAATTGCATCTGCAATTATTGCAACTTCTTTATCTAGCAATTTATATGCTGCTCAAGAAGATGAGAAAATAAAAGAAAAAGACAAAGATATTGAAGTAGTCATCGTTCAGGGAACACGTTCAAACTTAATTAATGCACAGAACATGAAGCGTGAAGGTGAGACTGTTCTTGATGCGATATCAGCAAAGGACATTGGTTCATTACCCGATAGAAGCGTACTTGAGGCAATCACCCGTTTACCGGGAGTGTCTATTGAACGCTTTGCTGCCGCTAACGATCCAGATCATTATGGTGTTGAAGGTAGCGGTGTTGTTGTTCGAGGGTTAACACATACCCGCAGCGAATTTAATGGGCGGGACACATTTACTGCAGATTCAGGGCGAGGGTTGAGTTTTCAAGATGTACCGCCAGAATTGATGGGGTCCGTTGAATTATTTAAAAACCAATCGGCAGATATGATTGAAGGCGGTATAGCTGGTACTGTCAACCTGGTTACACGTAAACCCTTTGATGCAGATGGTCGAGTAATCGCTTTCACTTTAGACGGAACATATAGCGATTTTGCAGATGAAACGACCCCATCATTTTCAGGTTTATACAGCGATATATTTGATTTAGACAATGGCAGGCTCGGTGTATTAGTTAATTATTCAAACTCTAAACTAAAAGCGCAGTCAGACGGTACGCAAATAGGGCGTTACGAACCACAAAATCAACGTGTTGATGGGCAAGCTGTATATGTACCTCGCACTACTCGTTTAACCCGTAAAGAAGATGATAGAGACAGAGAAGGTTTTGCAGGAGCACTACAATTTGAAAATGAAAGCAGAACACTTTTAGCGACAGCCCAATTTATTCGCTCTGATTCGTCATTAGCGTGGACTGAACACGCTATAGAAATGGCCGATGATGCTGTTATTAATGATTTAGTGGCTCTTGAAGGTACTGAATTTGATATTACTGACCAAGGGCTTTTTGAATCAGGTTTTATTACATCAAATGCAGGTTGGCGTGGTAATGATGCGCAGCGTCAACCACCAGGTGAGTTTGGTGCGCAACACGCGATGATCACACGTTTTAGAGATCAAGATAACGTAGTGGACGATTACGGCTTTAATCTTAAGTATCGCCCTAACGATACATGGTCGTTTAATTTTGACGCTCAATATGTAGAGTCTACATCAGAGATTTTTGATTTTTCTGTCATGGGCGCAACTCGCGCTGTAATTGGTATTGAACAAAACGGCTCAGAGTTACCTGATATTACTTTACTTGACCCTGCAAATAGCGGCGATGCAGGATTTTTTACCGATCCTCATAACTATTTTTGGCGCAGTGCAATGGATCACATATCTGATAATGATGGTAAAGAAGTTGCCTTTGCAGGTGATACACAATACACATTTGATAGTGGCTTTTTTACTAGCGTAAAAGTTGGTGCCCGTTATGCTAAGCGTGAGCAAACTACACGTCAGTCTACTTTTAATTGGGGATGGCTTTCTGAGGCGTGGGCAGGTAATGGCAGTGCATGGTTTGATGCACAAGGCGACGAGCTAGGTGCAAGTTTAGGCGATAGCTATGAGGAAGTAACTTTTGATAACTTCGCCAGAGGCGGGGTATTAAATGTTGCCTCAGAGGGAGCATTTTTGTTTCCTAAAGAGTCGTTTGTAAAAGACTACAATAATGCAGAATCTGCCTTTGCGCCTTTATCACCAAATTGGCAACGTTTGTCGAACAGAGACGGCGCGGTTGGAGATTTTTTAAATAATGAAATTAATGAAACGTCTGAAGTGAATAATGCGTTTTATATTAAAGGTAATTTTGAAGGTGAATTAGGTGACATGTTTTATAGCGGCAATGTGGGCCTTCGCTATGTAAAAATAAAAAATGAAACAGATGGCTTTTTAACATTCCCAGATACAGTTGGCGATATTAACGATGCATCCGATCCCGATAATTTTTTACCCTCGGATCAAGCGGCCTTTGGCAATGCAGGATTTACAGAGCAAACTGCAAACAGCGAATACACAAATATACTGCCTAGCTTAAATATAAAATTAAATTTAAAAGATGATTTAATTTTACGCATTGGCTTTTCAGAAGCTATAGCACTACCTGCTCTAGGAAACCTAAGAAACTTTGTAAAAATCACGCCTGAAGACTTAGTGATCACCTACGATGAAAGCTCAGATGAAAGACAAATTCAAGACGCACGCTATTCGCGCTATACAGCTAACTCGGGAAATCCATTTTTAAAACCAATGGAGTCATACAACTACGATTTAGCGCTAGAATGGTATTTTTCTGAAGGTGTTGGCTCGCTTACGAGTTCATTCTTTTATAAAGATATGAGTAATTATTTTATTAATGGCTCAGTAGATAGAGAGTTTGCTAATAATGGTGCTACTCAGGTAGTACAAGTAAACGGTGCTACAAATGGTGATGAAGGCTCTGTGCAAGGTTTTGAGCTGGCTTACCAGCAGTTTTATGACTTTTTACCTGGTGTCTTTAGTGGTATCGGGATGCAGTTTAACTATACGTATATTGAAGAAGAAGGGTCACCAAATGCAGGGTTATCACCAGATAAGCCTGATTCAACAGAAGGCGCTGATGTTGCATTTGATGGATTGCCTCTTGAAGGGCTTTCTAAAGACAACATAAACATTGTAGCTATGTACGAAAAGTTTGGCATAAATGCACGCTTAGCTTATAACTGGCGCTCTGAATATTTGCTAACCAGTAAAGATGTAATAACTCAATTACCTATCTATAACGAGGCGGGTGGCCAGCTTGATGGTTCTGTATTTTATAATCTAACGGACTCATTTCAAATTGGCTTACAAGGTACCAATTTAACAAACGAAGTGGCGCGTACTTCAATGCAAATAGACAACGATAATAATCGTATATCACGTTCTTGGTTTGCCAGCGAACGTCGATTTAGTATTATTTTGAAAGGTAACTTTTAATAAATACCATTAGTACATAAATAAACGCTATGACTACTTATTAAGCAGTCATAGCGTTTTGTTATATAAGGTAATGAAAAATGAGTGATTCAAGAATTAAGTCTATTGTTATAGTCGGTGGTGGGTCAGCAGGCTGGATGAGTGCCTCGGCGTTGGCTAAAGTTATTGGCTGTGATAATTATAGCATTAAACTTGTTGAATCTAGCGAGATAGGCACTGTGTCGGTAGGTGAGGCTACTATTCCGCAAATTCAGCTATTCAATACAATACTTGATATTGATGAATCTGAGTTTATTCGCTCTACAAATGCAACGTTTAAACTAGGTATTGAGTTTATAGATTGGAAGGAGAAAGGGCATCGCTATTTTCATCCTTTTGGAAATTACGGTACTAATATGGAGGCGCTACCTTTTCATCATTTTTGGTTGAAAATGCAAGATGACCCAAAATTTAAAAAAACTTCTAACTTATCTAACTACTCACTGGCATCGGTAGGTGCTTACGCCAACAAATTTATGCACCCGTCTACCCAGCAAAATACACCGCTAGCAGGTATTAATTATGCCTACCACTTTGATGCAACCCTTTATGCTAAATTTTTAAGTAAATACGCTATAAATAAAGGTGTTAAGCGTATTGAAGGTCAGGTTGATGAAGTAAAAACTAACCCTGTAACAGGAATGATAGAATCGTTAGTGTTAAACGATAACACTGTACTCAGCGGTGATTTATTTATTGATTGCTCAGGTTTTAAAGGGCTGCTAATTGAGCAAGCACTTAAAACAGGCTACGAAGATTGGACCCATTTACTTCCTTGTAATAAAGCGGTTGCAGCGCCTTGTTTATCTACAAAAGCACTAAACCCTTATACACAGTCTACGGCGCAGAGTGTTGGCTGGACTTGGCGAATACCGCTGCAAAACAGAGTCGGTAATGGGTTTGTGTATTCAAGCGAGTTTATGGATGACGATAAAGCTCAGAGTTTATTATTAAACACGCTGGAATCAAGCCCTCTAAATGATATAAATAGCTTACAGTGGGTTACAGGTATGCGTAAAAAAAGTTGGAATAAAAACTGTATTGCTATTGGTTTATCGGCAGGCTTTGTTGAACCACTCGAATCTACAGGGTTACATTTAATTCAGTCGGCTATTGCAAAACTGATGACCTTGTTCCCAAGTAAAGCTTTTACGCAGTGCGATATTGACTTGTTTAATCAGCAAACTGAAACAGAGTATCATCGTATTCGCGATTTTATTATTTTGCATTATAAATTAACAAACCGCGATGATAGTAAATTTTGGCGTTATTGTAAAAACCTAGAAATGCCAGATTCGTTAAAACAAAAAATAGACATGTTTAGTGAAAATGGGCGTATTTTTAGACATGACAACGAGTTATTTAACGAAACATCTTGGCTTTCTGTTATGCACGGACAAGGTATTAAACCTAAAAGCTACCACCCATTAGTTGATAGATTAAGCCCTGATGAAATTAAACGAAGATTAGAAAATATAGAGTCGGTAATAAGCCGTACTGCTGATGTTATGCCAGATCATCAAGCGTATATTTTAAATAAATATACGCATAACGCATAGAGCTTAATAATGAGGTGCGTACTAAACTATGTTTAAGTTTGATGCTCCCAGTGTTCTTTTCTGTATTGGGTGGGGGTACTGCCTACCAATTTTTTAAAAAATGTATTAAAAGTCGCTTTGCTGTTAAACCCTGCTTTATCCATAATGTCTAACATGGTCACTGTTTTATTTTCTTCTAATAGTAGTAGCCGCTTACTCTCTTCAATTCTGTAGTGATTTATAAACTCAAAAAAGTTTTTACCAAAGTGCCTATTAATTATTGATGAAAGGCTTCTAGATCCCATTCCTAATTGGTTCGCTAGGTTATCTAGTGTGAGTAAATGGTTTAGATAAGGCTTGTTTTGCAGCAGGTAGTTTTCAATTTTTTGTATTTTTTCGGGCTCAAAGACCTCTGGCATTTTACTCTGTTCGGTAGTGAGTGCGTCGTCAATACCTTGAAATATTTTTGAATGACCGGCACTAAAAAATATTAAGCTCGTTATTAGTAAAAGTACCGCGTAGTTAGAGGTAAGCCCTAATAGCTCATGATCGACAATAATCCCAACCTCATAAGACATAATAATGCCAAGTGAGACAAAAATAGCGTTTAAATGCACAACTAAAAAGCCGATAACTAAGGCTTTTAACCACGTTAGATCGACACTTTCTAATTCTGCAAATTCATTTTTTATATTATTTTGATATTTTTGTAGTTCTAAAAAGCACAAAACACTGATAGAAAGCCTAAAGCACTCTCGAGAAAAATAAATTATGCGATCGACGATAGGTGTGGTTTCAATATTATCATTTTGAAGTGCATTTAATTTTATATTGTTATCGAGCATAAGCCAATCTAGTGAGAAATAGATGGCATAAAGTATAAAAGGAATAAAATACAGTACATCAACTTTTTTAACTTCATAATTTTTATTAACTAACGATTTTATATAGAGTAAAAGTAGCGGGACTTCTAACCAAAATGCTAAGCCGAATGTATAAAACAAATTTGGCGATAAATTTAATGCAAAAGGTCTAAATGCTTCACCAAAGTTTATAAGATTATCCATAGGGATAGCGGCTTGAGTTAATAAAAAGCATGCAAGTAAGAAGTTACTTAATTTATTCCCTTTTTTCAGTGTAATTAAAAAAGCGCTAAATGATAAACATATGAATACGGTAAAAATTAAAGCGAGATCGTGTGTGTTAAAAAGTACTGCTTTCATAATTTAATATACCTTTATGAAAATTTTTATTTGGCACAAATGTGTCATTTACGTTGTTGTGTAGGTAAGCCAGTTTAACATTTAAAACACTTATCGTGTTCAAATAGAGCATATTACCTGTATTTGAACGCCTAAAGCTTCTATTTGAACGACTTCATGAAATCTTTGTAATAAAACTATATGCCATACTAAAAAAATTATCAGGTTATTAATTTAATGAAAAATTTTTATTCTTCATTTGTTTTAGGCTCGGTTTTAGGTATTGCATCTTTAAACGTATTGGCCAAAAACGATATAACACTCTGGCCAAAAATCGAACCGGCAATAGAAAATAATGCCGCAATAGAGGCTCAAATTACACACATAATCAATAAAATGCCGCTTGAGCAAAAAGTGGGTCAAATGGTGCAGGCCGAAATTACATGGGTAACACCGGAAGATGTCAAACAGTACCACTTAGGCTCAGTGTTAAATGGTGGAGGTACTTTTTTGCACAACGACAGAAATGCTAGCGTGTCTGATTGGGTTGCTTTTATGGATGAGCTCTATTTAGCTTCTATGGACACCTCTGAAGGGAGTTTGGCTATTCCTGTTACTTATGGAATTGATGCCGTTCATGGTAACAATAAATTTATAGGTGCTACTTTATATCCACATAACATTGGTTTAGGTGCAGCGCGAAACCCCGATTTAATTTATAAAATTGGTGAGGCAACGGCTAAAGAAGTACTACTTGCAGGGATAGATTGGACATTTGCACCTACATTGGCAGTTGCCAGAGATGATCGATGGGGGCGAACCTATGAAAGCTACTCTGAAGATTCAGAGATAGTTGCTTTGTATTCAAAAGAAATGATTGAAGGACTGCAAGGGAAAGTAAACACATCTAACTTTTTAGATGACGACCATATCTATTCTACCGCTAAGCATTGGGTAGGCGATGGTGGAACTTATCAAGGGATTGATCAAGGCGATAATAGAGAAACTGAAAAAGATTTAATTAAAAATCATGCTGCAGCTTATTTTCCGGCTATAAAAGCGGGTGTACAAAGTATTATGGCCTCGCATAATATGTGGAATGGACTGCGTTTACATGGCAGTAAATACCTGCTTACGGATGTGTTAAAAACTCGACTCGGTTTTGATGGCTTTATAGTAGGTGATTGGAATTCGCATAGTAAAATACCTGGCTGTACTAATGATAGCTGTCCACAGGCTGTAAATGCTGGGCTTGACATGTTTATGGTAGTAGAAGACTGGAAAGCTTTTATAGGTAATACTATAGAGCAAGTTGAAAATGGCATTATTCCCATTGAACGAATTGACGATGCAGTTAGGCGTATTTTACGTGTAAAAATGCGTTCGGGGTTATTCAATAAAGGGCTTCCATCAAAACGTAAATACGCTAACCAAAAACAGTTATTAGGTGATCCTGAACACAAAGCGATTGCAAGGCAAGCTGTGCGAGAGTCTTTAGTGCTGTTGAAAAACAATAATAATCTGTTACCGCTTAGCCCCAATAGTAAAGTTTTAGTTGCTGGTGATGGCGCTGATAATATGAGTAAGCAAACTGGAGGCTGGACAATTAATTGGACCGGCGAAGGTAATGTAAAGTCTGATTTTCCTGGGGGAACGTCAATTTTTGATGGTATTGAGCAGGCAGTAAACAAAGCAGGTGGTAATGCTGTGCTAAGTCCTGATGGCAGTTTTAATGAAAAGCCCGATGTTGCAATTGTTGTTTTTGGTGAAAACCCATATGCAGAGTGGATTGGTGACTTGAAATCGATTGCTTATCAGGCTCACTCTCATCGTGACGCTAAATTAATCGAGACATTAAAATCACAAGGCATAAAAGTTGTGTCGGTATTTTTGTCTGGTCGGCCACTTTGGGTTAATAGAGAAATAAACGCATCTGATTCATTTGTTGCCGCTTGGCTGCCAGGTAGTGAAGGCGTCGGTGTGGCTGACGTGTTATTTACTAATAAAAAAGGAAATACTGAATATGACTTTAAAGGTAAGCTCTCTTTTTCATGGCCTAAATATGCGTCTCAAGTTGTATTAAATAGATTCGATAAACCGTACGACCCATTATTTGCTTATGGATTTGGCTTAACTTACAAGGATAATGTAAATCTTGGTAGGTTAAATACTCACAATAATTTTGTATTTGAAGTACCTACTAATACACCCTATGTAATTATGCAGGGGAGGGCAAAAGGTGATTGGAACTATCAATTGCAAACAGAGCAAGAAACAAAGGATATCCAAACTCCGGTTGGTAAAATTCAAGGCTTAAGCATGATTGAAGCTGACAAGGAAATTCAAGGAGACGCAAAAGAATTCACTTGGACTGGCAGTAATCATGCATCTGCATTAATTAGCTCAACATGGTACAGAGAGGATTTATCGCAGTACTTAATCAATAAAAGTGCCTTAACATTTGACGTGCGTGTAGAAGCCTATCCAGAAAAAACGTTAAATGTTCAAATGGGTTGTGGTAGAAGCAAGTGTGGTTCGTTTGACATAGCGCCAATTCTTAAAGAATTTAAATTAAGTACATGGCACAAAATATCGATAGATTTATTGTGTTTTGCTAATAAGGGAGTTGAATTTGAACGCTCTAGTGCGCCATTTGTTTTATCAAGTGAAGGCGCAGCTAAAGTACGCGTTGCTAATGTTCAATTTAAGCCCAAAGCAAAAGAAGCAGCAAATATAAAATGCGGTGAATAAATGGCGCAGGGTGCATAATTAGTGCACCACTGTTGTATTTTTCTTTTGAATTTATGCACATAAGGGAAGGGCATTATGAAAAATGTTGTTTTTAAATTAACGTTAATCACTGTGCTTTTTTTGAGCGCATGCTCGGCGGTAGTAAAAGGCGATTTTAGTAAACTGAGCACAGAGTCATCTAATCAAAAAATAGCAGTTAATCAGCTTGGTTATCTAGTTAATAGCGAAAAAATAGCAATAGTGCCAAATGTAACCGCAACTACTTATGATTTGGTGGATGTAAATACCAATAAAGTAATACGTAGTGGCCAGTTATCGCACGCTAAAATGTGGGATAACTCAGGGAATGACACATTTAAACACGCTGATTTTTCAGATATTGTAACATCAGGAAATTACCTTTTACGTGTAAAAGGAGTTAGAGATTCAGCCGTATTCTCAATTAATAATCATGTATATGACTCAGTTCATACAGCGGCGTTAAAATACTATTACTTAAATCGTTCAAGTATTGAAATAGAGAAAAAGTATGCAGGTATTTATGCGCGGCCTTTAGGGCATAAAGACGACGACGTGCTTTATCATTCATCAGCAGAGCAAGGTGATGACTTTAAAGCGAAAGAGGTGCAATCTCAAAAAGGCTGGTACGATGCGGGCGATTATGGCAAGTATGTTGTGAATTCTGGCATTGCAACTTACACATTGCTTGCCGCATTTGAGCATTATCCTGAGATGTATCAAAAGCAAATATTAAACATCCCAGAATCGTCAGATAATGTCCCTGATATTATAAACGAAGCACTATGGAACCTTGAATGGCTGATCACTATGCAAAGCAAAGATGGGGGTGTTTACCACAAACTCACAACGCTAGAATGGCCAGGTTATGAAATGCCGCATGAAGATAAAAGAACGCGCTACCTGATTGGTAAAACTACAGCTGCTAGCCTTAATTTTGCCGCTACGCTATCGGCAGCAAGTCGAGTAATTGCTCCGTATTACCCTAATAAAAGTAAACAGTATTTAGGTGCTGCAATTAAGGCGTGGAAGTACTCGCTTGAAAATCGAACCCAATATTATGAGCAACCCGCTGATGTTAAAAGCGGCGAGTATGGAGATAGCCAACTAAAAGATGAGTTTGCATGGGCTGCTGCAGAGTTATTTTTAACAACTAAAGATAAGGTTTTTTATAATTTTTACACAGAGATAAATATTGATTACTCAGCTCCTTCATGGAGAAATGTATCGTATCTTTCCTTGAGCAGTTTACTGTTTAAAGCAAAAGAATTATTGAGCAAGCAAGAATATGAAGATCTTAAAATAAAGCAAAAAAATTTAGCTGATATGTATTTAAAACAACATATAAGTAGCTCTTATAGCGTAGCTATGGAAAAAACTGACTTTGTATGGGGAAGTAATTCAGCAGCGTTAAATAAGGCCATAGTTTTGCTGCAAGCCGCTCAGTTAAATAATAACTCACACTACTTAAAGGCCGCGCAAGGGTTTGTTGATTACATTTTAGGGCGCAATCCAACAGGGTATTCGTTTGTAACCGGTTTTGGTGATAAAACACCACAACATCCGCACCATCGAATTTCTCAAAGTGACGACATTAAAGCTCCAATACCAGGCATGCTAGTTGGCGGCCCACAAGCTGGCCAGCAGGATGAGTGTAATTATGATTCAAGCGAACCAGCAAGATCATACAGTGATAGCTGGTGTAGTTACTCAACGAACGAAGTGGCAATTAATTGGAATGCTCCTTTAGTTTATACGCTTGGCTCGTTAATCGCTCAACAATAATTTAATATTAATACTTTACAATACTCTGGTGATAGAAAGGATATAGGTTACAGCGTTCATTACTTTAATTAAATTAACGATACGCACATTCAGTGAACTACTCATCGACACGAAGTGGCGTCGTCCTGTAGTTCACAGGGTGGTTAAACAGTAATTTATATGGATTTGCAAAGGGATTTCTGGAGTTAAAGCAGTAAATGGAAAAGATGGGTTGTTCGGACTGTCAGGGCAAAACTGTGGCTCTAAGCAAATACCATCAAATTGATTAAACGGACTTTGTAAATGATGACCCGTGTATACCTGAATCGCAGGATAGTTAGAAAGTACATTGAGCATAAGTTTATTGTCAGGGCTGGTAAGCTCAGCGTGTTGCTTTATGACTTGCAGGTTGAGTGTTTTCTCGCTTACAAAGTTGTGATCAAGTTTATTGCTTTTATTAAGTATGCGCGCATTTTTGTAGTCAAAAGTAGTATTTTCCACAGGGGCTATTAAACCAGTAGGAATTGCTTGCGAATTTATAGGCGTATAATGCGTAGCGGCCAATTTTAATATATGCCCTTGAACACTGTTATCTATACCATTTAAATTAAAATACGGGTGCGATGTAGGCCCTGCGATCGTTTTTTTATCACTGGTAATCGTAAATTTAATTCCTAGATTACGCTTGTTGTTACAGTCACTAGTAAAGCTATACAATACATTAAATATGGTTTTACCTGGGTAACCGTTGTAACCATCGGGTAGGGTAATACTTAAACTGAGCTCACTTTTTTTATGGTAATCGAGCTTCCAAAATAAGTCGCTTAATGCTTTTTGGCCGCCGTGGAGTTGGTTTACTCCTTCGTTTTTATTAAGTGCATAGATTTTATTATCAATGTGTATTTGGGCGTCACTTAGTCTATTTGCATAAGGACCTGCAACAGCGCCTAAGTAAAACGGATCGCTTAAATAGTCATAAAGATTAGTATAGCCAAGCATGATATTTCGTTTTTCATTATCAATTAGGGTAATCCATCTGGTAAGCCGTGCCCCATAGTTAATAATAGATATTTTGTCATTGCTTTCATTAGTTAAGGTATATTCGACAAGTGTAGTCGTCATGGAGGTTTGTCTCTTTTGAAAAATGCACTGAGCTTAAAATTACTTAGTGCATTAATTGGATAAAATCTAACTATTAAGCTTTGTCTTTAGTTTATATTACCTCAAATGTCATTTAAAAAGCCTGCATGTAAAGTGGCTGAGCAGGCTTGAGGGAACTAGTTTAGTAAGTCTTCAACTAACTTAGCTAAAATACGCTGATCTTTAGCAAAGTTACGAATACCTTCACCGAGTTTTTCACAGGCCATTGCATCTTCGTTGTGTTGCCATAAAAACTGCTCGTGAGTCAGCGGAGTTATTTCGCTTTGTGACGCTTTGGAAATCTTTGCACTGTCGAGCTTATTTTCAAGCGTACCTTCTTCATTTTGCAAGCTATTAAGCAATGCAGGCGAGATTGTCAGTAAATCACAGCCAGCAAGTTCAATAATTTCTTCGATGTTTCTAAAGCTTGCACCCATCACTACGGTTTTATAGTCGTACTTTTTGTAGTACTGATAAATTCCTGTGACTGATTGCACACCAGGGTCTTCGCTCGGGGCGTAATCCTTGTTCTCTCGTGCTTTGTACCAATCAAGAATACGACCTACAAACGGGGAAATAAGGGTAACATTAGCTTGTGCACAAGCGATTGCTTGAGCCATCGAAAAAAGCAGTGTTAAGTTACACTTAATACCTTCTTTTTCTAATTGCTCGGCGGCTTTAATACCTTCCCATGTTGAAGCAAGTTTAATAAGTACACGGTCTTTTGAAATACCAGCTTGTTCGTAAAGCGAAATTAGTTTACGTCCTTTGGCAATACTCGCTTGTGTATCAAATGATAAACGTGCATCTACTTCACTTGATATACGACCAGGGATCACCTTTAATATTTCACAGCCAAAATTAACAATAAGTTGGTCGCAAATTGCGTCAACATCATTGCCCGCTTTATCAATAGCATCATCTATTAAATGTTTATACTGAGGTAATTTTGCCGCTTGTAGTATTAATGATGGATTCGTTGTGGCGTCAACTGGTTGCAAGGCTTTGATTGACTCTACATCACCACTGTCGGCAACGACTGTGGTTACTTTTTTGAGTTGTTCTAACAAGTTCATAATGATGTGTGCCTCGGTTTTGAGACCGAGGCGATGTCCTTATACGTAGCGGTTAACAATATTCTCAAGCAGTTCCTGACGACCAGAAACTTGCTTAGGATCGATGTTGTTCTCGTGTACTAGCGCGGCAAGGCTTTCTAATGATTGTTCGCCTTTAAGAATGCTTTGGCCTAGCTCTTCTTTCCAACCTGCGTAGCGTTTTTCGACAAAATCAGAAAGCTCACCGCCTTCAATCATGGCTGCTGCATTAAGTAATGCCTTAGCCATGGTATCCATACCGCCAATGTGACCAATAAATAAATCATCGCGCTCACATGATTGGCGACGAAGTTTAGTATCGAAATTAAAACCGCCTGTAGTGAATCCACCCATTTTTAAGATTTCGTACATAACGAGCGTACATTCAGCTACATCGTTAGGGAATTGATCTGTATCCCAGCCATTTTGCATGTCGCCACGGTTAGCATCAATACTACCCATAATACCTTCAGCACAGGCAACGGCAATTTCGTGGTGGAAGCTATGACCCGCAAGAGTTGCGTGGTTTGCCTCAATGTTTACTTTTATTTCGTCTTGTAAACCGTGCTTGTGTAAGAAACCTGCAACAGTTGCTGTATCGTAATCATATTGGTGCTTTGTAGGCTCTTGTGGTTTTGGCTCAATTAATAACGTGCCTTTGAAACCAATTTTTTTCTTGTGTTCAACCACCATTTTTAAGAAACGCGCGTATTGCTCGCTTTCTTGCGCAAGATCTGTATTTAGTAGCGTATCGTAACCTTCACGACCACCCCAAAGTACGTAGTTTTCACCACCTAAACGATGGGTAATTTCCATAGCGTGTTTAACTTGTGCTGCTGCGTATGCATACGTATTTGGGTTTGGATTTGTTGCACCACCAGCACAAAAACGTTTGTTTGAAAATAAGTTAGCCGTACCCCAAAGTAGTTTTACACCAGTACGCTGCATTTCTTTTTCAATAATGTTTGCAATGTGCGATACATTATCGTGGCTTTCTTGCAGTGTTGCGCCTTCAGGTGCAATATCAACATCATGAAAACAAAAGTAAGGTACGCCTAGTTTTTCGAAGAATTCAAACGCAACTTTTACTTTTTGTTCAGCAAGTTCAAGCTGGTTGCCGACAGGCTGGATCCATGGACGGTCGAACGTCCCTTCACCAAAAATATCAAAACCTGTTGAACAAAAGTTATGCCAGTAGCAGGCAGCAAAACGTAAATGTTCTTTCATTGTTTTGCCAAGAACAACCTTGTTTTCGTCGTAGTAACGAAATGCAAATGGGTTTTTAGAGTTTTCACCCTCAAATTTAATTTTCTCGACATTTGAAAAAAATTGTTCGCTCATAATGTGCTCCATAAATTTATTGTATTAAAAGTGTGTTTTTATACTTTGATAAAGTGCTTTGTATGTTGTGTATTGCTGTGCGTAAAAGTCTTGCATAATAGGATCTGGTTCGATGGTGTGGGTTACTTTGCCATTGACACACACTTGTTGTGCAGGGAGTTGTGTTACTCCTATCCGGGCAAGTCTTGCGGCACCAAATGCAGGGCCAACTTCTGAGCCTTCTCGGTAAATTAGTGGGCGGTTAAGTACACTAGCGATGATTTTTCCCCACAGTGGGCTTTTTGCACCGCCACCTATAACAGTTACATCGTCAATTTGTGCGCCAGCATCAAGCAGTACTTGTTGTCCGTCGGCAAAAGCAAAAGCGACGCCTTCTAAAACTGCGCGGCCAAGAGTTGCTGCATCTGTATCACTGTCTAACCCAAAAAATACACCTTTGGCATCTGGGTTATTATGCGGCGTACGTTCGCCGGTTAAATAAGGTAAAAATATCACAGAGCTCGGCTTGCTAAAGTCGCATTTAGTGACTTGTTCCAGTAGTGCACCTTCGTTTTCAAAGCCGGTTAATTTAGTGACCCAGCTTAAACAGCTTGCTGCGCTTAATACCACTGACATTTGATGCCAAGTATCTGTAATGCAATGACAAAATGTATGAACAGCGCCTGCTGGATTAGGTAAGTATTTTTCGTTGGCAACAAAGTAAACGCCTGACGTACCTAATGATAGAAATGCTTGATTTGGTGCTATAACACCGACACCTGCCGCGCCAGCTGCATTATCACCACCACCAGCAATTACAGGAACTTGTTCCATCCCCCACTTTGTAGCAACCTCAGCGGTTAACGTGCCAGTTATCTCTGTTCCTTCAAACAGCGTCGGCATGTGTTGTTCAGTTAGGTCAGTTGCTACAAGCATTTTTTCTGACCAAGCTCTTTTTTCTACATCAAGCCATAGTGTGCCTGCAGAGTCAGACATATCTGAAGCAAAATCGCCGGTCATTAAAAATCGTAGGTAGTCTTTAGGCAATAATACTTTAGCTACTTTTGCAAAGTTTTCTGGCTCATGCTCTTTTAGCCATACCAACTTAGGCGCAGTAAAACCGGGCATTGCGATATTGCCGGTAATGTTACGAGAGTTAGGCTCTCGTTTTTCAAGCTCTACACACTGTGCCGCGCTGCGTCCGTCGTTCCATAAAATGGCAGGGCGGATAATATTATTGTTTTTATCAAGTAACGTAGCGCCATGCATTTGTCCTGACAGTCCAACTGCTTTGACCGATTGCAGTAATGCAGGGTAAGTATTTTTAAGTTCATCAATTGCGGTGCAGGTGGCAAGCCACCAATCAGCAGGGTTTTGCTCAGAGTAAAGTGGAGCAGGACGTGAGACATTTAACGAGCTGCTCGCCTGAGCAAGTAAACAATCTTGCTCGTCTAAAATAATTACTTTTACACCTGAAGTGCCTAAATCGATACCAAGATACATAAATCAGAAACTTTCATGTTTGTTTTTGTTAGCGCTAACATTAGTTGATTGGGTGATATTAAGTCAATAGCTCTTATGAACTATCTTATATAAATAGGTTTTATGATGATTTTATATTCTGGTGTTGTTGCACTGTAAATAATTTTGTGTTTTATTGTTATCGCTAACATTTTGGCTATGTAAAAGAATTTTAATAATATGTCTTTAAAGCAGTAAAGAAACTACAGCTTTTAAGCATCTATAGTGAAAAATATGAAACGCTATATCAATACAGTGATTATGAGTAGGTAATTTAAAACATGGCTGAACCAAAAAGAACAAGAATCCAAGATGTCGCTGAGCGGGCTGGTGTATCCATGATGACGGTTTCACGAGTGCTCAATCAAGATCAAAAAGTAAGCAGCAAAACGCGTGAGAAAGTAATGGCTGTCGTTAAGGAGCTAAATTACCGACCAAACGTGTCTGCGAGACGATTAGCTAGTAGTAAATCATTTTTCCTAGGCTTGTTATACGATAATCCAAGTGACTCATATATTAGCCAGTTTTTATTAGCAGCATTAAAAAAATGTCGTGCTTTAGGCTACCACCTAGTAGTAGATGAAGCGCATTTAGATATTAATAAAACCATCGAATCAGTTAAGCAGTTGATAGATGTTACACAAGTAGATGGCATGATCTTATTACCACCGATGTGTGATAACGAGGAAGTACTCGAGGTGCTTACAAAAGCGAATGTACCGTATGTGAGAATAACACCCGATACCAAACTAAATAGCTCTCCATATATTTGCATGGATGACTATCAAGCAGCATTTGAAGTAACAGAAAGACTAATAAACCAAGGCCACAAAAAAATAGCACATATTATTGGTAATAATAAGCAGGGGGTTAGTCGGCTACGGTATCAAGGTTATTTAGATGCATTGCGCTCAAATAAAATTATAACTCCTCCAGAATATATAGAGCAGGGGAGTTTTACTTATCAATCGGGAATGGAGGCTGCGGTCAAGCTACTTGCGTTAGATGAAAAGCCGACAGCGATATTTGCTGCAAATGATGATATGGCGGCTGCTGTTATCTCAATTGCACAACAACAAGGTATTAATATACCGGACGAACTTTCAGTAGTTGGGTTTGATGATACTCAACTAGCTAAGGTTGTATGGCCACATATTTCAACGGTTAAACAACCGATAAATGAAATGGCTGAATTGTCAGTTTCGTTACTCGCTTCTGGACAATATAACGATTTAAGCAATCTGAAAAGTTTGGACTTGAGACATATTTTAGATTTTGAATTGATTGAGAGAGAGTCTAGTTCTATAACACAAATTAAGTAATAGAGACTCTACAGCTCCTTCTGTTCTTAAATTAAAAATCTGTAAAGAGAACAACAACACACACAATTTGGATACTTATGAACAATAAAGAGAATGTACTTTTAATTGTCATGGTTTGCTTTGCTGCAACGATTGGCGGGTTTTTGTTTGGTTTTGACAGTGGTGTCATAAATGGCACTGTAGATGGCTTACAAACAGCGTTTGGCTCTAGTAGTGCTGGTACAGGTTTCAATGTATCGAGTATGCTTATTGGTTGTGCTATTGGTGCCTTCACTGCGGGGAGATTGGCGGATAAATTTGGTCGTCGTCGTATCTTACTTTTTGCGGCTATATTTTTTATTATTAGTGCCTGGGGCTCTGGGATTGCAGGTTCATCCATTGAATTTGTTATCTATCGAATATTAGGTGGCTTGGCTGTAGGGGCTGCGTCTGTAATGACCCCAGCTTATATTAGTGAAATAGCCCCTGCTAGATACCGTGGGACACTCTCCTCACTACAGCAAGTTGCTATTATTTTCGGTTTATTCAGCGCCTTTGTTAGTAACTACTTTTTAGCCGATAGTGCTGGTGGGTCAACTAAAATATTTTGGCTTGGTTTTGAAACATGGCGTTGGATGTTTTGGATAGAGTTACTTCCTGCAAGTTTATTCCTTATTGCTTTATTGTTTATTCCGGAAAGCCCACGTTATTTAATGTTGGTAGGGAAGAAAGAGTTAGCTGAACGTGTTTTGTCAAATTTATATGGTCAAGAATCTGCTTTAGTCAAAAGAGATGAAATAGATGCCTCATTGGCCTTAGATAAACACCAGCCAAAATTGTCAGATTTGATTGATAAATCTAAAAATAGATTGCGTCCTATTGTTTGGGTCGGTATTGGCTTGGCTACTTTTCAACAATTAGTCGGCATAAACGTCGTTTTTTATTACGGTGCAGTACTTTGGCAAGCTGCAGGCTTTAATGAATCTGATGCATTGCTCATTAATATTATCAGCGGGCTTGTGAGTATTATCGCTGTATTTATTACTATGTACTTCATTGACAAAATTGGCAGGAAACCTTTCTTATTAGTAGGTTCTATTGGTATGACGGTGACACTTTTTACAATGGTCTACGCTTTTTTAAATGCAGAAACCGGTGTATCGGGTAACTTAGAATTAGGCGATCAAGGCATTGTCGCTTTAGTCGCTGCAAATGCTTATGTGTTCTTCTTTAATTTGTCTTGGGGACCTGTTATGTGGGTTATGTTAGGTGAAATGTTCCCTAACCAAATTCGTGGTTCAGGTCTTGCTGTCACAGGTTTTGCACAATGGATTGCCAATTTCTTAATTACATGGTCATTCCCTATTATGCTAACAGGTGTTGGTTTAGCTGGAGCATATGGTTTTTACGCAATCTGCGCTCTTATTTCTGTGGTATTTGTCTTTAAGTACTTAAATGAAACAAAAGGCATCGAACTCGAAGAGATGAAGGGTTAAATCTGTATTTGATTTAACGACGTGGGGCGACTGAAGTTTAGGCCCCACGTATGACCCCAATGAAACTTATAGCCGGCAAATTATAAGCTAGGAAAAATATGAAATTACATACAATACTCTTTTCTTTATGCGCTATGCTATTGAGTGCCTGTGGTGGTAAAGCCAATACTTCTGCTGTTGATTTACCACAAATGTCTACGTTGAAAAAGCCAAACATTATAATGATTGTAGTTGATGATTTAGGTTGGTCTGACGTAGGTTACAATCAAACCACTGACTTATTTGAAACCCCCAATATTGATGAACTCTCAAAGCAAAGCTTACGTTTTGATCAAGCTTATGCGGGAGCAGCAAATTGTGCACCTAGTCGTGCGGTTTTAATGTCTGGCCAATATGGTCCACGTCATGGTGTTTATACGGTCTCACCATCGACGAGAGGAAATGAGAAGACACGTAAATTAATCCCAATTAAGAATAAACGTGGGCTAAACCTAGAAGTAATTACATTGGCTGAAGCTTTAAAAGCAGCGGGTTATGCGACGGGTCATTTTGGAAAATGGCATTTGGGAGCAGATCCGGATAAACAGGGCTTTGACACAAATATTGCTGGTAGTCACCAAGGCATGACTTTTCATTATTTTAGCCCTTATAAGTTACCTAATATTGAAGATGGTCCAAAAGGAGAGTATTTAACAGACCGTTTGACTACAGAGGTAATTGATTGGGTGAAATCTAAAAAGAATGAACCATTTTTTGCATACCTACCTTATTATACCGTACATACCCCATTTCAAGCGGTTTCTGATACTGTAAAAAAATATCAGGATAAAGGTATTAAAGATATAAAACAGGCAACTTATGCGGCGATGGTAGAGTCGATGGATACTAATGTTGGTCGTATATTGTCGATGCTCGAGGCTGAAAATTTAGCTGATGATACCCTAGTTATTTTCACTTCTGATAATGGTGGTTATCGCATGTCATCATTTCCATCACCATTAAGAGCAGGTAAGGGCTCTTATTATGATGGGGGATTACGTGTTCCTTTATTAGTTCGTTGGCCTGATGTGATAACTCCTAATATAGATCAGACGCCAGTTATTAATGCTGATTTTTATCCAACACTTCTGAGCTTTGCTAATGCTGAGCAACCAGAACAAGAATTGGATGGAATGGATCTGGGCTCACTACTACTAGGAAATGACACAATTACATCTCGTGATTTGTTTTGGCATTTTCCTATTTATCTTCAAGCACATCACGCTTTAACTGACCAAGGACAAGATCCCTTATTTAGAACTCGCCCGGGCAGTGCTATTAGAAGCGGTAATTGGAAACTAATTCAATATTACGAAAATAATGAATTTGAATTGTACGATCTTGATACAGACCAAGGTGAAACGGTGAATTTAGTCAACAGCGCGCCAGAAAAGCTTAAAGAGCTTAAAGCAAAGCTACTAAATTGGCAGCAAAAAATTGGTGCTGATATACCTACGCAATTAAACCCTAAGTACGATGCCCAATTGAATGAGCAACTAATTGCTGAGAAGTTATTGCAAATTAAAGCGCAGTAAACCGACAAAACATTAATTTACAGTATGTGGTAGCACACTACTAAAAACCGATGATGCTTATCTCACGGTGATATTAGGGTTTTGTTACCACATTTATATCTTGTAGCTTAAATAGATAATGATATTTAACAGAACTATTTAAATTTTAGAGAAACTTATTATGCACTTAAGGCGTACTAATCTTAAAACTAAGTATATATTTCTATGTAGCTTAGCCTTTTTATCTGTCCTAGTTAGTTTTGCATCGCAATCACGTCAACATGAGCAAACAGTTACTTCAATAGCGATTGACCGTGTATGGTCTGGGCACAGAATTAAACCTTATTTATTAACGCGAGGCGAACAGCAATTTGTTGCTTATTATGATGCAAATCGTCAAATGACGTTAGCACATAGGCAGTTAGGTGGTAAGTGGAGGTATTACAAAGTAGATAGCTGGTTAGGTTGGGACAGCCATAATTATGTGACTATGGAACTTGACTCTGAAGGTTACTTACATGTAATGGGTAATATGCATGCAGATCCACTTGAGTATTTTCGTATGTCGGAGCCACTTAATATACGTTCGTTAAAACGTGTGACAGTTATGGCTGAAAAGTCACTCGAACAAAGAATGACTTACCCTGTTTTTCTGCGTAACAAGCAAGATCAGCTTATCGTAAAATATCGCGATGGTGGTAGTGGTAATGGTAGTGAAATTTACAACATTTATAATACCCAATCGAAATCATGGAGCCGGTTACACGCCAAAACTTTCCTAGATGGCGAAGGTAAAATGAGTGGTTATTTTGAAGGACCCACATTAGGCCCTGATGGTATGTTTCATTTAATTTGGGTCTGGCGCAATACACCAAATGCTGCAACAAACCACAGCCTATCCTATGCAAAAAGCGAAGATTTAGTTAATTGGAAAAACTCAAACGGTGAAGATATCTCGTTACCTATTACTGCAAAAAGTGCTGAAATTGTTGACCCTGTTCCACCTTTTGGTGGAATGATTAATGGGAATGTAAAGATCGGGTTTGACCACAATAAGGCACCTATCATTTCATATCATAAATATGATGAAAAAGGCGATACCCAGATATATGTTGCACGTAAACAAGGCAAGGGGTGGGAAGTCGTGAAAATTAGTGATTGGAAAGGGTTTCGATGGGATTTTGATGGGCATGGATCGTTAGGGCGGTTTCAGGTTAAACCTTACTCACCTGAGCTACTGGGAAATAAAAAACTAACAGTATTAGTTCGACGAAATGATGATGTCATGCGTTTTATTTTAGATGGAGATAGCCTAAAAACGATTAAAGTTGAAGAAGCAGATATTTATCCCCCCGTTATTAACGCTGCGACTGAAGCTGCTAACCCCCAACTGTCGCAAAATAAGGGTCTGATTCAATTAGAAAAGCATATTTTCGAAGGAAAAGGAGACTCATCAGCTTTTGGTAGAAAGTTTTATTTATCTTGGCTTACACAGCCTGGTAATAGAGATAGTGCTCATAGTTATATATCTCAACCTAGTGTACTAACTCTGAGTGGAGTTATCGATTAACTAATTCTATATTTATAACCTCTACGATACAGCCATCATAAGCTTATATGATGGCTGATTTATTTTTGCTCTGCCCATCTTATTAACTTGCATTTTCAGTCATGTTAAATCAATATCTATCAATTAGAGCGATACCATTAAATGGTTTTGACTCATAACCGATAGATCATAGGTGACAACAATGAAAAAAATAATAAAACCACTCAGTGTTATTTCTACATGTTTAGCACTTCTTCTTGCTGGATGTAGCGATAAAAAATCAAGTAATGCTGAATATGTAGATTACTTTGCTAATGATGCAATCGGTAATCCTTTGGCTATCGTTCAACATCCTGCAGGTATTTACCATGATGGCGTAACATATGTTTCATATCAGGGACCTCTAGAAGACCCCTATGTCGCTTCATATAATCATGAAACTAAGGAGTGGGAAGGGCCTTATAAAGCAGGTATAAGTGACATGGGCAAAGATCCATCAAGAAGTAAAATAGATAATCATGGTAAACCAACTATTTTGATGGACGATTTGGGCTATATTCATGTATTTTTTGGTGGCCATGGGGGGATGCCTAAACATGGAAAAAACCCACTAGGTAATACTCATTATGGTAGAAATATTCATGCTGTTACTAAAAAGCCTTATGATATTAGTAGCTGGGAGGAGCTAGATACAATTCCTGTGTTTGGTACTTATAATCAAGCAGTAAAAATGGATAATGGTGATATTTATCTATTTTATCGACATGGCGCACATCGTAGCGATTGGGTGTATCAAAAATCTACAGATCATGGTCGCACATTCGAAGCACCAGTTTCATTTTTGAAGCATAAAAGACGAGATGATATTGAAGCTGTTGATAGCTGGTACGCTTGGGTTGATAAAGGTGATGATGGTGAAATCATAATAGGCTATGACTACCATGTTTGTTGGGACGGTAAGGCAGGTATTAATGGTCGAGGGCACACAACAGAAAGACATAATGCATACTACATGACATTTGATACTAAAAATGATGTATGGAAAAACGTAAAAGGTGAGCAATTACCTTTGCCAATCACTCGAGAAATTGCTGATCAAAAAACATTGGCTTTAGATACTGGTGATAAATGGACTTTTAATGGGACAGTTCACTTAGACTCGAATGGCTATCCGCATTTAGCAACTAATATCGGCAAAGATATAGGCATGAAAACAGGCGGGCCCAAACAAACGACACATATTCGTTGGAATGGTTCAAAATGGCTCTCACATAGTGCAGTTGATTCAAATGCTGTTATTAAAAACCAAGATACACGCGGTGATTTAATAGTCAAATCACCAGATGAAGTTAGTTTTATTCTTGAATTTAAAGATGGTGATGATGGCGTTATTTCATACTGGAATAGCAATGATGCAGGTAAAACCTTCGAGCAAGGTGATGAACTAATTCGCCGTAAAGGAGCTAACTGGGCATTAACGTCAATAATCCAAAATGGACACCCAGATGCAAGAATGGTTGTTGCAGAAAAGCAAAAAGGGGAAGCCAATAGAAAAGTTTACTTACTAGGTGATGAAGGTCCTATTCAACGTTTAAAATCTGAAATAGGTAATTAAGCGAGATCCATTATCTGGATACGCTAAGGGTAATAGATAATACAATCCTGATTCAGGGGATTACGGAAAAGCTAGCTCGACAGTTTTACTTAAGACTTGAGCTATGCTTCCTGCATCCCCTTGTAGTGCTACATACTCTCCTGGTAGAGAAACCCTCAACTTATTAGACAGTATTCCCTCCTGCTCTGACATAACTACACTTTCATAGCTTATGAACTGCGCAAGTGCTAAAAAACAAAAAGTAACTTGGCATAATTTTGCTTGCTTAGTTATACTGTATAAATAAGGCTGTGTTGTAGTTGAGTGTGGGTATTGAAAATACATATCATAATGCCTCTTTTATCCATGTTTGATCTGAATACTCAGTGTTATCTTCCATAAACCTAAACCAGCTTAAATAATTCTCAA